>DRLC01000372.1 GCA_011053145.1 Planctomycetota bacterium
CGAACCGAGGTTCGCCGAGAGGCGCACCCGCCGAGCCTCCCCACCCGAAAGGGTCGACGTCTTGCGATCGAGGGTCACATAGCCGAGTCCCACCCGGTCGAGAAGCGCGAGGCGCGAGCGGAGCTCCTCGAGCACCGGCTCCACCGCGGAGCGCACGTCCTTGCGCAGTCGAAGACCGTCGAGCCAGGCGAGACTCCGCTCCACCGACATCGAAAGGACCTCGGGGATACGCTTGCGCCCGACGGTGACCGCGCGCGGGCCCGGGGCGAGGCGTTCCCCGTGACACACCGCGCAGGTCCGTTTCGCCATGAAGCCCTCGAGGAGTTGACGCCACTCCGGGTCCTCCGCCTTCGCGTGCCACGCATCCACGTGGCCGCACAGCCCGGGCCAGTCGCTGCGGTAGGACTCGTGCAACTCGAAGGTGCTGCCCTGCTTGTCCACTTCGACCCGATAGGTCTCCCGGGCGCCGACGCCCTCGAAGAGCAGGGCCCTTTGCTTCTCGGTGAGGCGAGACACGGGCCGGTCGAGGTCGATGCGGTGGGACCGCGCGACGGCACGGAGCAGGTGCTCGTAGAAGCCCTTGCCCTTGGTGAGGTATCGGCCGATCTTCCCCGAAATCGCGGTCGGCCCCCCACCGGCCGGAGCGACCAGCGGGAGCTCGGGTGCGTCGACGAGGAGTTCGCGCGTGCACTGCCAGCTCTCCCCGAGCCCGTCGCACGCCGGGCAGGCGCCGACGTGGGTGTTGAACGAGAAGTGGCGGGGCTCGAGTTCCTCGGCGAGGCGGAAGCCGCAAACGGTGCAGATGCCGTGGGTCGAGAACTCGCGTCTCGTCCCGGGCTCCTTCTTCGTCCCGCGCGTGAGGATGCTGACCCTGCCGTCGTTGAGCGCCTCGGCGGTCTCCACCGCTTCGGCGATCCGGGACCGTTGGTCCGCGTCGAAGCGCACGCGATCCACCACCAGGTCCACGCGGGCCGTGCCGGCAGGAAGGGTCTCGATCGCTGCGAGCCGGACCTCGGTACCGTCGACGAGCGCCCGCACGAACCCCGCTTGGAGCCACGCCTCGCGTGCCTTCCCGAACGCCTCTCGCAGGGACGCGTCCCCCTCGTCGCCGGCCGCTTCGAGCAACGGAGCGAGGATCCAACCCCGCGCGCCTTCGCACTCCGAAACGATCGCGCGCGCGACCGCGCTCGCATCCGTCTTCGCGAGCACTTCGCCGTGCTCGGGACAGCGCCGTACCCCCGCGCGCGCCCAGAGCACGCGCAGATGATCGTGGATCTCGGTCGTCGTGGCGACCGTCGAACGTGGGTGTCCGCTCGCGGTACGCGCCTCCACGGCGACGCTCGGCCCGAGCCCCTCGATGCCGTCCACCGGGGGACGATCTCGGGACGCGAGGAACTGGCGCGCATAGGTATTGAGGGACTCGACGAAGCGCTGGCGTCCGGTGGCGTGGATCGTGTCCAGCGCGAGGGAGCTCTTGCCCGACCCGCTGGGACCGGTGACCACCGTCAAGCTCTCGCGCGGGATCTCCACGGTCACCCCGGTGAGATTGTGCGTCCGCGCGTTGCGCACGACGATGCGGTCCAGGGGCTCGGAAGGGGGGGCCTCCTCCGACACCGCGATCTTCCCGGCGGTGGCGCGATGCTCCTCGCGCAGGGCAGCGCCGGTGTGGGAGGCCTCGCAACGTTCGATCTCCTCGGGCGTTCCGACCGCGACGATGTCCCCTCCCCCGTCGCCCCCCTCCGGGCCGAGGTCGATCACGTGGTCGGCGGCACGGACGAGTTCGAGCATGTGCTCGATCACGACCACGGTGTGCCCCTGTTCCACGAGCCGCTGCAGCGCGGCGACGAGCCGCTGCACGTCCTGGTGGTGCAGCCCCGTGGTCGGCTCGTCCAGCAGATACAACGTGTGCCTGCGGACGCGTTTCTGGAGGTACTTGGCGAGCTTCACACGCTGCGCCTCTCCGCCGGAGAGGGTCGTCGAGGGCTGGCCGAGGGTCAGGTACCCGAGCCCCACCTCGCAGAGCGCCTCGAGCGGCCGCGCGATCTTCGGGATGTCGCGGAACAGTTCCGCCGCCTCCTCGATCGTCATCGCGAGGACATCGGCGATCGAGTGGCCGTGGTAGCGAACCGAGAGCGTCTCCTCCTGGAAGCGGTGCCCCCCGCATTCCTCACAGGGAACCGTCACAGGGGCTAGGAACTGCAACTCGACGAACCGTGCGCCAGCCCCCTGGCAGGCCTCGCAGCGCCCACCCGCCACGTTGAACGAGAAGCGCCCCGGCGCCCATCCGCGCATCCTCGCTTCCGAGAGTCCCGCGAAGAGGTCGCGGATCGGGGAGAAGGCCCCGGAGTAGGTCGCCGGGTTCGATCGCGGTGTTCTTCCGATCGGGCTGCTCGATAGGAACACGAGCTCTTCCACGTGCTCGAGTCCCTCGATGCGTTCCACCGCCTCGGGGGCAGGGGCCTCGCGGCCGAGGTGACGGAGCGCGGCCCGATGCAGCGTGTGGTGAACCAGGGTGGATTTGCCCGAGCCGCTGACCCCGCTCACGACCGTCAGCGTCCCCAGGGGGATCTCCACATCGATCCCCTTCAGGTTGAAACCGCGCGCACCGAGCAGGCGGATCGCGCGGCCATTCCCCTCCCTGCGCTGGGTCGGCGCCGGCATCTCGAGCTCATCGCGCAGGAGGGCTCCTGTGAGCGTGTCGGTTTCGGCGACCTGGGCGGGGGTTCCCTGGGCCACCAAACGCCCCCCGTGACGCCCGGGTCCCGGACCGATCTCGACCAACCAGTCCGCCTTCCGCAGGGTCCCCGCATCGTGTTCGACCACGACCACGCTGTTGCCTCCGTCGCGCAATCCCTCGAGGGCGCTGAAGAGTCGCCCATGGTCCCGCGGATGCAGCCCGATCGAGGGCTCGTCGAGAACGTAGAGAACCCCTTGCAACCCTGCCCCGAGTTGCGCGGCGAGTCGGATGCGCTGGGCTTCCCCACCCGACAAGGTGTCGGCCGCCCGATCGAGTCTCAGGTACCCGAGGCCCACCTGTTCGAGGAATGCGACCCGACGGCGGATCTCACGGAGCAACCCCTCGGCGATCTTCGTCTCCCGGGGTCCCAGCGCGAAGCCGTCGATGAGATCGCGCAGTCCTCGGATCGGGGTGCGCAGGAGTTCCCCGAGCCGAACGCCGCCGACGGTCACCGCGCAGGCGATCTCGTTGAGCCGCGTGCCTTCGCAACTCGGGCACGGGAGGGAATCGAGGAAACGCGACACCATCTTGCGGCGGCTGCCCTTGCGCCATGCCTCCTCGAGAGCCCCGACGACGCCCTTGTAGCGCCGTTGCCATTTCACCGAACCGCTCATCCTCCGGCCGTTCCAGTTCGCTCGATCCTCGAACCGCTCTTCGCCCGTGCCCCGGAGCACGATCCGGCGCGCTTCGTCGGAGAGTTCGCACCAGGGGGTGTCGAGGTCGAACCCGTGGGCCTCGGCGACGGAATCGAGGAATCGGAAGTCCACCCGGGGGAAGAGCAAGGCTCCCCCGCTGGCCCGGGTCACCGCGAGCGCTCCTTCGCGGATCGAGACGGCGGGATCGGCCACGAGCAGCCTCTCGCTCGGTCGGCGGAGGACACCCAATCCATCACAGGTCGCGCAGCTCCCGTGGGGCGAGTTGAACGAGAACAGCCGCGGTTCCAAGAGCGGTGCTTCGCGCCCGCAGGCCGGACAGGAGCGGAGCGTCGAGTACGAGCGCGCCTCGCCCTGGGCACCGAGCACGAGCACATCCCCGCCGCCGAGTTCCAGCGCGGACTCGATCGCTTCACGCAGGCGACCGCGGTGCTCCTCGCGCACCTTGAGCCGATCGACCACCGCGTCGATCGTGTGTCGCTTGTAACGCTCGAGCGTCTCGACGGCTTCGATCCGCATCACCTCGCCGTCCACCCGTGCGCGCACGAAGCCCTTGCGGACCAGGTCCTCGAGAAGCGCGCGGTGACTGCCCTTGCGATCGCGGATCAACGGCGCGAGCACGTGCACCGCCTGTCCTTCGAATTCGCCGAGGATCGCATCCAGCACCGCGGCGGCGGACTGGGCCTGGAGGGCGCATCCGTGCTCCGGACAGTGGGCCACACCAGCACGGGCCCAGAGCACGCGCAGGTAGTCGTAGACCTCGGTGATCGTTCCGACGGTCGATCGCGGTCCCCGCTGGATCGCCTTCTGGTCCACCGCGATCGCGGGCGACAAGCCCTCGACGTGCTCCACGTCCGGCTTCTCCATGCGCCCGAGGAACTGGCGCGCGTACGCCGACAGGGTTTCGAGGAAGCGGCGTTGGCCTTCCCGGAAGAGGGTGTCGAATGCGAGCGAGCTCTTCCCCGAGCCGGACACCCCGGTGATCGCAACGAGGCGGTTTCGGGGAATCTCGATGTCGATCCCGGTCAGGTTGTTCTGGCGCGCCCCACGGATCCGGATCGCATCCGCCGCGGCCGCCGCGGCGCGCTTCGACCCCTGGGACAGGGCTTCGCGAGGCGCTCTGGAGGGCTCGACGCGGCTCATCGGGGGGGCTGGCGAGGGGTCCGGGACATAGCGTGGGCACGCCGCGAGGGGCCCTCCAGAACCGCTACGTACGGATTGGTGGGCACAGTCGCAGACCGTCCATCCTAGCACCGCCCCCGCTCCCCCCGGAAGGGTGCGCGGGCCTTCCCCAGCCCGACCCGGCCCCGTGGGCCCTCAGGCCCGGGCGGTCCGAACCCGGGGCCGGACCTGGCCGTGGAGCCCGGGGCCCGCGGCGACGATGTGCCCGCTCCGAAGCCAATCCTGCCCCCCGTGCGGATCCGTCACGATGCCCCCGGCCTCGCGCACGAGCAGGGCTCCCGCCGCCATGTCGTGGGGTCCGAGGTGAAGCTCCCAAAAGGCGTCGAAACGGCCCGCGGCGGTGTAGGCGAGGTCGCAGGCCGCGGACCCGGTCCGGCGCAGTCCGCGCACATCGGGGAAGAAGCCGGCGAAGTTCTCGAGGTTGTTGTCCTGCAGTTCGTTCCGCCGGTACGGGAATCCGGTGACGAGGATCGCGTCCGCGAGGTCGCGCTGGTCGGAGACCGAGATCGGATCGTCCCCGAGGAACGCACCGCGGCCGGCAATCGCGTGGAACGTCTCGTCGAGCACCGGCAGATGGACCACCGCGAGGGTCGGTTCCCCCGCGACGAAGAGCCCGATCGAGACCGCGAAGAAGGGCAGGCCGTGCACGAAGTTGATCGTCCCGTCGAGAGGGTCGAGGAACCATCGAGGTCGTTCGTCGAGCGCATCGCGCACCTCCTCTTCGGCCTCGATCGCATGATCCGGAAACGCAGCGCGGATGCGTTCGACGAGCAACCGCTCGCTCGCGAGATCCGCCTCGGTCTGCAGATCCCGGCGCGCGCTCTTCGAGCGCGTTCGCGCCGGGTCCAGGCGCCCGCGGTAGCGGAGCAGGAGCTCCCCCGCCTCGACGGCTGCCTCCCGCACGAGCGCGAGGGCGCGTTCCGGATCGAAACTCATCGGTCCGCCTCGCTGAGCGCGACCAGCATCTCATCCTCCATCGGCTTGAAAATGCGCGTGTTGAGCCCATCCGCCGACGGCGGGTAGCTGACGAGGATCGAGAACGCGAGGAGCTCGCCGGAAGCGGCTTCACAGAACCCGGAGATCGCGCTCACCCCCCGGATCCAGCCGGTCTTTGCCTGGACGTGTCCCTCGGCCGAGGTCCCCACCATGCGCTTCGCGAGGGTTCCGCGGCGACCTGCCACGGCGAGGCTCTCCCGGAAGAGGCGCTCGGTCTCGTTCCCGCGGGCGAAGACACCGGCGAGCAGCGCGGTGAGTTGTCGCGCACTGACGCGGTTGTCGCGCGAGAGCCCGGAGCCATCGACTTGGTGGAACCCGTCGAGGGGCACCCCGAGGGATCGCAGGGCGCGTCGGGTCGCGTCGGCACCCGCGTCCCGCGTGCCCGCGCCTTCGATCGCGAGACCGAGGGCGAGGAAGAGTTGGTCCGCGACGCTGTTCCGCGAGTGGGTGTTGATCGGAACGAGAACACCGTCGAGGGGGGACCGCAGCGCGAGGAGCGCCTCCGCCCCCGGGACACCTCGCTCGCGGACCACCCCCCCATCGACCCGAATCCCCGCGCGCGTGAGGCGATCCTCGAGGACCTCGCCGAAGAGCGTCACCGGATCGGGGTGCGAGAAGTCCGGCAGATAGATCGGAACATCGGGGGGGATCGAGCCCCGTACCGTGAGGGTCGTGCGGGTCGCGCCGACCCGGACGTCGAGCTTGCCCTTCTTCGTGGTCACCCCGAGCCGGGGGACGAGGCCCGTCGGCCACGGGTGTACCTCCACGTGCGCGGAAGCGCCCGTGTGCCCCGGCCGGACACGCGCCTGGAGCACCCCGGCGTTGATCGAGAATCCCCCCGCGAGGGCGCAGTGTTCCTGCCAGTACTGGCTCGGATCCGGCCACCCGGGACCCGGTCCGGGATCCGGGAAGGTCCCCTCGTCGAGGACCACACGCCCGGCGATCCTGTGCACCCCGGCCCGGCGGAGCGCATCCGCGATCGGATCCAGGCGAGCCTCGACGCGGGCGTCCCCATCCACCGCAACGATCGGATCCCCTGCCGCGCGCAGCACCAGGTCCCCCTGGAGGACTCCGTCCCGCACGTCCGCGCTCCACTCCACCGGGGTCTGGAACTCCTGATGCGGGCCGAGCAGGACGAGGGCCGCGGCGGTCGTGACGAGCTTCAGGTTCGAGGCCGGGCAGTGCGGGGTGTCCGGATCGAGGGAGGCGAGCTCGACTCCCCCTCCGTCCGAACCGAGGGCCCGCACATGGACCGAGACCTGGATGTCGGACGCGGAGACACGTCCGTTGGACTCCGCCCGCGCGCGCCCCTTCCAGCGCCCGACGATCTCCCGGAGCGGGCCGGTCCAGGACCCTCGGCGCGGATCCGGGCGAGAGGGGGCGTTCGCATCCGGCGGAGGCGCCGGCGCGTCGGTTCGCGACGCCGCCGCGGGATCCGCGGCCAGCGCCATATCCCCACTCCCTCCCGAACAGGCCAGGACGAGCGCGCAGAGGGCGACGATCAGCGCGGCGGGGCTGGCCGCTCGTCGTCGTTCGCTGTGATCCATGCGACGTTGAAGAGGAAGCGGGTCGAGCGCCAAACCTTCTCGAGGTTGAGCGACTCGAAGGTGTCCCGGTACGTGTGGTAGTCGGGGTTCTTGGACTCCGGATAGTTCTCGAAGAAGAACAGGACGGGAACTCCGATCTTGTGGAAGGAGTAGTGATCGGATCGCCTCCACAGGTCCCGTCCCTTGTCGAGTTCCACCTTGCGGACCTTCGACGGGAACAGCTTGCGGGCTCGTTTCAGGGTCTCCTTGAATCCCGGGTTTTCCTGAAGCCCGAGAACGAACACCTCGTCCTCCTCGCCCCGGCCCAGCATGTCCATGTTGAACATCGCGACGAGCGACGAGCGCGGTACGGGCGGATCGTCACAGAAGCGCCGGGAACCGATCAGCCCGTCTTCCTCGGCGGCGAACCAGAGGAAGAGCACAGACCGGCGCGGCTTCGCGATCGTCATCGCCTCGGCGAGCTCGAGCAGCGCCGCGCTCCCGCTCGCGTTGTCGTCGGCTCCGTAGCCGATGCGGCCCCAGGGGTCGACGCCGATGTGATCGTAGTGGGCGCCCAGCACGACATACTCTTCCCGCAGCGCGGGATCGCTCCCGGGGAGCTTGGCGACGAGGTTCGCCATCGAGACCTCATCCCGCTCGAAACGTGTGGCGAGAAAGACCGTGCTCCCCTCGAGTTCCGCATGCACGGGCTTGCCGGCTCGATCGATTTTCCGAGCGAGCTTCGCGACGTCCTCTCCGAGCAGTTCGCTGGCCGCGGCTTCGGAGACCTCGACGACCGGTATCGCCTGCTCGCGCGGCTGGGCCGGCATTCCACGCCCGTCGTTCCAGCGCGCCCAGGTGTAGCGGAATCCGAGCGCGGGCGGCTCGAGGCTTCCCTCGCCCTTCACCTTCGTCGCTTCCTCCGGTGGACGCCGGATGAAGATCACCCCCACCGCGCCGGCCTCGTCGAGCAGGCGCGCCTTGCGGTACAGGTCCGCGATCGGTGTCAGCGCTTCGCCCTCGAGGACCTTGCGGTTGCGCGGCTCTCCCTCGTAAGCGAGGACGACCTTTCCCCGCACGCTCACCCCGCGCAGGTCGTCGTAGCGTTCCTTGCTCGAGGTGATCCCGAACCCGACGAAGACGAGTTCTCCCTGCGCCTCGCCCTCGCACCCGGCGAGCGGAACGAACTCCTCGCCGTACTCGAGGAGATCGACCGGATCGTCCGCCGAGCGCCGGTACTCGACCTGGCATGCTTCCTGGACGGGGACCGCGTAGGTTCGTGTGAAGGGCTGCCGATAGCCGCCGTTCGCGCCGAGCGGCTCGAGGCCGAGTTTCTTCAAGCGCTGCTCGATTCGCTGCGCCGCGCGCTCGAGCCCGACGCTCGGGGAATCGCGCCCCTCGAACTCCGGCGAGGCGAGCACCTGCACATCCGCGGCAAGGGTCTCGCGTTCGATGGACCGAAAGCCGCCCTCGGGGTTCGCGTCCTCCTGCGGAGGGACCGCGGAGAGCGCGGTCCCGCAGGCCACGAGGAGCGCGAGCAGGCCGGTGCCGACGGACTTCGGACCCTGGATCCCTGTCCCCCCGATCCGACTCCGGTGTGCACCGTCGGCGCTCATCCGAGCCTTCTCGAGACGCGACGGCGGCAGCGCATCGCGGATCCTAGTTCCCGAACCCATCGGGGTGTTCGCGGTGGAAGCGCCAGGCGTCCGCGAGGATCGTCGCGGGGTTCGAGCGCTCGGGTTTCCACCCGAGCAGCGTGCGAGCCCGCTCGTTCGACGCGACCAGGCGGGCCGGGTCGCCTGCCCGCCTCGGGGCCACCTCCGCGGGGATCTCGTGGCCGGTGACCTCCCGGGCCGTGTCGATGATCTCGCGCACGGTCATCCCATCCCCGGTGCCGAGATTGCAGGCGATCGTCTCCACCCCCGAACGCAGGAGCTTCAGCGCGCGCAGGTGTGCGTCGGCGAGGTCCTCGACGTGCACGTAGTCGCGCACACAGGTGCCGTCGCGGGTGTCGTAGTCCGCGCCGTAGATCTGAACGGACGGCCGGCGGCCCTGGGCCACCTGCAGCACGAGCGGGATCAAGTGAGTCTCGGGATCGTGGTCCTCGCCCAGATGCCCGTCCGAACTCGCGCCGGCAGCGTTGAAGTAGCGCAGAGCCGCGGCGCGAAACCCGTAAGCCGCGACGTAGTCCCAGATCATCCCCTCCATGTGCAGCTTCGTCCTGCCGTAGGGATTGATCGGACGCTGGGGGTGATCCTCGGTGATCGGCGTGGTCTCCGCCTTCCCGTAGGTGGCGGCCGTGGACGAGAACACGATCTCCCG
>DRLC01000373.1 GCA_011053145.1 Planctomycetota bacterium
CTGACCCCAGAGGCCTTCCCCGAGTCGAACTTCGTCCCGATCACTTCGAAGCAGCGCCTGCCCAGGAACGTGGACGAGGCGGAATTGCTCGAGGAGGAACAGCGCGTCGCGGAGGTCGCGACAAAGTTTCTGCAGGCGGCCGAGATGGTCGCGGGAACGGGGATCCGCCGGATCCCCGATGAGAAAGAGCGCCATGAGTTCTTCACCCAGGTCTGCACGGAGGAACTCGCCCGGGTCTACGAAGCCACCGTCCACAACCTCCAGTCGACCTACGACACGCACATCCGGAACACGGTGCTCGAAGGCCGGGATCCACGGCTCCCCAGGCTGCGGGGTCACATATCCGGCGCCCTACACCTACTCCAGGCGGTGACCTACCTCGCCCACTTCGTGGAGCGCCACGAAGCGGCCTTCCGGCGTTCCGCGGGGGCAACCAGCATCGGGGATCTCGTGGAGCGCAGCGAAGTCGAACGGGTCGCGATCCATAGCTTCCTGCTCTGGGCCCACCGCATCCTCCAGAGTGGCGTGGGACTCGCCGAGGAACTGCTCCCCGCCTATTCGAACCTTCAGGAGCTCGCACTCGAGCTTCCGGATGGAGTGGCCCTGCATGCGCGCCCTGCCGCGCTCATCGTTGGAATCGTGAACCACTATGGGACCCCCGTGGAACTGGAGCTCGGTGGACGCCGCTGCAACGCGGGGTCGATCCTCGAGCTCCTCGTAACGGTCGGATCGAACCCAGATGAGAGGCGTTTCTTGTTCCGGGGCGACTCCAGGCCCCTCGGGGACATCCAGCTCCTGTTCCAGAGCGCCCTGGGCGAGAAGGGCCTCTCGGCCCTCCCCAGGCAGTTGCAGTACCTCCGGGAAGAGTAGGTGCGGCCGGCGCCAGGGCGGCCCTACACCCCCATCGCGAGACGCTCGGCGAGGATGGCCGGCAGGCCCGCGTCGAGGATGCGTCGGGCTTCGAACTCGACGTCGTACTCCACGCGGTGGAGTTCTCCCCGGCGCTCGGCGGAGTCGTAGATGAAGTAGGCCGCGCGGGGGTCCTGGTCGCGCGGCTGGCCGACGCTGCCCACGTTGAGGATCGCCCGATGGACGTCACCGAGTTCCACCAGCGGGTCATAGGTGTAGGCGAGTCGGTCCGGCATGTCGGCAAGGCGTAGGACCGCCACCGGGACGTGCGAATGGCCGACGAATCCGACCGGCCGCTCGAGGGCATCGAGGGACTCCACCGCATCCGCCGGTCCGAAGAGGTAGTGGAAGCGTTCCGGCTCGGCCACCGTTCCGTGGGCGACCTGGCAGTCGGCGGTCGTGGCAGTCAGGGGAAGGGCTCGGAGCCACGCGATGGCCTCCTCGCCGAGATGTTTGGCGGTCCAAGCCACGGCAGCACGGGCGTGGGGATTGAACGAGGAGGCATCGAGGATTCCCGCGACCGCGGCATCGTGGTTGCCGCGGACGACGATGGCGCCCGCTTCCTGGAGAAGGCGGATGCAGTTCGAGGGCGCTGCGCCATATCCGACCACGTCCCCCACACTGATGACCTGCTCGACTCCATGACCTTCGAGCCCGCGGAGGACCGCCTCGAGGGCGAGTTGGTTGGAGTGGATGTCGCCGAGAATGCCGTACTTCATGGGGCGCTTGGCCGGGGCGGGAGCCCGAGGGAAATGGAAAGGGCAAGGAGACTCCCCGTACCCAACCAGGACGCGGCGTCTGGGGGTCTCCCCCCGGGGCAAAGGAGCACAGCGAGGGGGGAATCGCCCACGAGAATCGGCGTGAACCAGAGGCTGGCGAACACGAGGAGCCGGAGGGACGAACCAGCCGGAAGCCGCAGGAGAATGCATGCGATCGCCGCAAGATGCACCCCCAGGAGGAGAACGGCGGGCAGTTGCCCGGTCAGCACCCTCCAGGTGCCGGGAGCGTCGAGCCAGGCCCCGATGCCGAGGAGGAACTGGGGAAGCAGAGCAGCGAGGAGGAGCGTCCCCCATTCCCCGGCGATCCTGGATCGCGGAGCGACCCAGCTCAGGACATCGGACGCATGGGAGAGGAAGAGAAGTGCGGTGCCTACCCCGCACAGCGCCGCCGGGAACGCCCATCGCGCAGCGACCGAGGAGGCCGCGGAGATTCCGGCCTCGGGAAAGGGCCCCAGGCCCGACTGAAGTGCTGGCAAGAGGAGGAGCAGGCCCGCGACAAACCAGGAAACCGGTTGCTGCAAGGCATGTCCTATCCACCAGCGGGTTACCTGGAAGGCCAGCACGGTCCCGCTTGTAGGGATTCCCGCGGGGGGAATCCAGAAGGAGGGCCCAGTTCTCCTCCAGAGGAGAGCACCAGACCAGGATCTAGTGCCTGGGGATTCTCCATACTCGATATATTGGGGGCGGTTCCGTATCATGTTCCACGTGGAACGGAGGGACTCGTCTCCGAGGGTTCCACGTGGAACAGCCATAGATCACCCATGGACAAGCGACTCGGCCGGGGGCTCGGCTCCCTTCTTTCTCAGGCACCCCGGGAGCGACGGGGGGAAATCGAACTCGATCGGATCCGGGCGAATCCCTTTCAGCCCAGGACGACGTTCGACGAGGCAGGGCTCGAGGAGCTCCGCACGAGCATCGAAGCCCATGGGGTTCTCCAGGCGATCGTCGTTCGCCCCGTCCCAGGCGCCAGAGACGGCAGCTACGAGCTGGTCTCGGGGGAACGCAGGTGCCGAGCCTCTCGGCTCGCTGGGAAGACGACCATCCCTGCGGTCATTCGTACCGATATCGGGGACGAGCAGATGCTCGAACTCGCGCTGGTGGAGAACCTCCAGCGACGGGATCTGGACCCGATGGAGCGTGCCAGGGGCTTCCGGAACATGATGGACTCGCTGAACCTGACCCAGGAGCAGGTTGCTGAGCGAGTGGGCCTCAAGCGCTCCACCGTGGCCAACCACCTCCGCCTCTTGGACCTCCCTGGGGTTGTTCAGGAGGCCGTACAGGGTGGGCTGCTTTCCATGGGGCATGCGAGGGCTCTCCTGGGGGTCCAGGATCGAGAGCGACAGGCCCAGATCATGGAGGCCACTGTCCGGGAGGGTCTTTCTGTCCGGGAGGTGGAACGCCGCGTCCGAGCTCATACGCAGCCCACGACCGAGGACGCCGTCACCGAACGTGAAGTCGTGCCCCAGGCCCCCCCTGCCCAGGAGCCAGCTTGGGTTGGGGCGCTGGAGGAACGCCTACGCCGCGCCCTCGGAACGCGGGTCAAGATCCAGAACGGGGAAGGCATTCGAGGACGCATCCTGATCGAATACTTCGATCAGGCCAGCCTCGAGTCGATCCTCGACCGGATCGCCCCAAAACCAACTTTGTAGTCGGCGGGCTGGCCCGCTGCTTACGCGGGAGGGCTATTCGAGGACTTCGGTGGACTCGATCACCACCGGATCTTCCGGGCGGTCCCCAAGGGTCGTGCCGTTCTCGATCGTGTCGACGACGTCTTGGCCTTCGAGAAGGGTCCCAAAGACCGTGTAGTCCCCGTCGAGGCGGTGCTGGTTCTCGTCGGTCACGATGAAGAACTGGCTGCCGCTCGTGGGCCCACCGGGCTGGGTGGAGGCTGCGGACAGTGCGCCGGGGAAATGCCAGACGTTGCCGATCTCGGGGTCGAGTGTGTAGCCGGGGCCGCCCTCCCCCCAGGAGTCCGGGTCGTCGTTGTTCCTGGTGTTGGGATCGCCGGCCTGGATCATGAAGTCCTTCACGACGCGGTGGAACTTGATGCCGTCGTAAAAGCCTTCCCTGCAAAGCTTTAGGAAGTTCTCGGCGTGCTTTGGGGCATAGTTGGAATAGAGGCCGACCACAATGTCCCCCGCGCTGGTCTTGATCCTGACCCGGGGGGCGTCGTCCGGCAGCGGCGGGTTGCTGAAAAGGGTGGGGTGCTCAGCTTCCCAGGCAGCCTGGGCCGCGAACCCGGCCTCGAGATGCCGCCTCAGTGTCGCGTACCCCGATCCATCCTGACGGGGATAGAGGTCCTGGGATGCGAGGGCACTGTCGGGCCAGTTGCCCTCCAGCTCCTCGGCCGCCCTACGGGCACCGTCCTTGTCCCCCTCCTCGAGTCGCTTACCGACCTCAAGCCCCTTGGCCCAGGGGGCTGCGGCCGCGTCTTCAAGGTTCTCAGCCACGTTCGCCAGGGTGTCGGAGCTCGGCGCCGAGAAGGCCGGTCCCAGGGATGCGAGGTTGACCTCCTTCCCCAATTGATCCCAGCTGCTGACCCTGCTCTCTTCCTGGCTCAGGGCTCGGTACTGGAGGAGCACCCCGATCGCCGCGAAGGTGAGGATGACTCCGAGGACGGGAGCCCAGTACTTGCGGACGAGTTGGTGGAGAACACCCTCTTCCTCGGTTGCTGCGATCGTGACCTGGGTGGGGGCCTTGTGCTTCTGGGTCATCGAAATGGCCTTGATATGTCCGCTATCTGCCCCTCATTTGGGGCAATGGTGGTTCTGCCTGGGGCTTGTGCGGGAGGGCGCGTCGGCACGGGAAGTCCCGCGGATGCCGGACCGTCGGAGGCGAACCGGGGGAGCTGGGCCGATCCCGGGGCGCGGTCACGAACGGACCGGGCGCCAAGGGTTACACGGAGGCGCCGCCGAGCGCAAGGGGCAAGGGTGGGGAAGCCCTTGACCCTCGACTCCCCCTCGCCAGCACCCCATTCCTGGCGTAGCCTCTGCGCCCCGCCGTCCGAAGGGACCCTCCCCCGCGTTTCCCCCGTGTTCTCCAAGAAAGCAACGCGCCGCTGGTACCGAAGGACCCGGAGGCGCGTCGGCGGTCTGCTGCTACGCGTCCTGGGGCCCACGGCCGTCCGACTCCTCGCCGGAAGCTGGAAGCTAGAGCGGGTCGACCCAGAGCACCTCGATCGAGCGGCGCCGGACGGGGGGAGTCTCGCGACCCTCTGGCACGGGCGCATGCTGATGCCGCTCTTCGCACATCGCAACCAGGGCAACAGCGTGCTGGTGTCCCCGTCGGACGACGGCTCCCTGACGACAGGCCTGCTCGCGCGTTTCGGCTACGGCGTGATCCGAGGCTCCTCGAATCGCAACCCGGCCCGGGCACTGCGCGAAATGCTCGGGACCCTGCGTAGGGGCTCGACGGTCGTGATCACCCCAGACGGCCCCCGCGGCCCACGCCACTCGATCAATCCCGGCACCGCTTGGCTCGCACGCGCGACGGGGCTCCCGATCGTTCCGGTGGGCATCGTCACCGACCGCGCATGGCGCGTGAACAGTTGGGACGCCTTCACGATCCCGAAGTGGGGCGCGCGGGTGCTGATCCTTTACGGCGAACCGATCTGGGTCGGGGAGGATGCCGACGACGAGGAAGTGCGCCGCGTCACGGAGGAGATCCGATCGCGCATGATCGCACTCGAGGAGCGCGGCTTTCGAATGCTCGGTGTGGAGCGGGATTGGTGATCCGCGTCGGAACCGCGGGGTGGTCGTACCGCGATTGGGAAGGGATCGTCTACCCGTCGCGCAAGCCGCCCGGCTTCCATCCGATCGCTCATCTTGCGCGGTCGTTCGAGTGCGTGGAAATCAACGCGAGCTTCTACGCGGCACCGCGCGCGGAGCACGCCGCCTCGTGGGTTCGCATGGTTCGCGATCGACCGAACTTTCGTTTCACCGCAAAGCTCCTGCAGTCATTCACGCACGGGACCGTGCGGTCGAGCGCCGCGTTCGAGGCCGAGGCACGAGCCTGGCTCGAGGGCGTGGGGCCGCTTCTCGAGAGCGATCGACTCGCCGCCGTGCTCGTGCAGTTTCCGGTCTCGTTCGAACCCCACGCCGACTCCTTCGTTCGCCTGGACCGGATCCATGCCGCCTTCGGTCACCTTCCGCTCGTGTTCGAGCTGCGCCACCGCGACTGGTTCACCGCGGCGATGCTTCGCAGGATCGAACGCATGGGGGCATCCCTTGCGATGATCGACCTACCCGACTCCCATGTCCACCCGCCGCGCGACGCCGCGGCCGTCGGTCCCATCGGCTACCTGCGCCTGCACGGCCGCAACAGCGAGACGTGGTTCACGCGCGGCGTCGGGCGCGACGCGCGATACGACTACCTGTACACACCGGGCGAGGTGAAGGAGCTTGCGCGCACCGCGAAGCGACTCGCCGCGGGAGTCGACGACACCTACGTGATCACGAACAATCACTTCGCCGGGAAAGCCGCGGTGAATGCCCTCGAGCTCCTCGTCGAGTTTGGCGGGGAGGTTCCCCGCGCTCCGAGCGAACTCGTCGACGCCTATCCCAGGCTGCGACCCCACGTCCGCACCGAAGGTCAACAGAACCTCTTCTGAACTGCGCTCCCTACGATGGAACTCTCGACCCAGCCGTTCTCGATCCACCATCCCGAGGAAGAGGGCCGCATCATCCGCGGCGTCGTGACGCGCCCGCGCGCGAGTCCCGGACCCATTCCAGGCGTTCTCATTCTGCACGGGTTCAAAGGGTTCCTGCGTTGGGGATTCTTTCCCGACCTCCAGCAGCGAGTCGCTCGATCCGGCCGGGCCGCGGTCGCGTTCAATCTTTCGGGCAGCGGCGTGGGTGAGGATCTCGAATCGTTTACCGAGGACGACGCGTTCTTCCGCGCGACTCCGAGCCGCGCTCTCGAGGACCTGGATCTGGTGCGTGCTTTCCTCGACGCCGAGGACCTCGGCATCGACGTCGGGCGCCTCTCGATCTTCGGCCACAGCCTCGGTGGGGGGGCTGCGCTCGTGCACGCGGCTCGCCGGGGCGACTACCGAGCCGTCGTCACCTGGGCAGCGGTCTCCACGAGCCTGCGCTTCGGGCCCGAAGCCATCGCTCGCTGGCGGGAAGAGGGTGTGATCGAGATCCCCAACGCGCGCACGGGGAAGATCCACCGCATCGGGACGGGATGGCTCGACGACATCGAGCAAAACGCGGACGCACTCGACATCCCCGCGGCTTGCTCGCGCCTCGGGACGCCCACCCTCCTCGTGCATGGAAGCGACGACGAGGCCGTGTCGATCGAGGAGGGGCGCAAGCTCGACGCGGCGTTCCAGCCCGGCGTGGCGCGCTTCGTCGAAGTGCCGGGAGCGGGTCACACCTTCGGCGCGGTTCACCCCTACCAGGGCCCGACCGCGGAACTCGAGCTGGCGTTCGGGGCCACGCTCGAGCACCTGCGAAAGGAGGGTTAGGCTCGGCCCGGGCCTTACTCCCTTTCCTCGAGTTCCAGCACCACCGAGTTGATGCAGTAGCGCAGCCCGGTTTCTCCGGGTCCATCCGGGAAGACGTGGCCGAGGTGCGCATCGCAGCGCGCACAGCGCACTTCGGTGCGGACCATCCCATGGGACGTGTCGGGGACCTCCCGCACACTGTCGAGTTCGGCGGGCGACTGGAAGCTCGGCCAACCGCAGCCCGAGTGAAACTTCGTGTCCGATCGGAACAACTCCGCCCCGCAGCAGACGCAGCGGTAGACACCGGGTGTTTCGGTGTCGGTGTACTCGCCGGTGAACGGGCGCTCGGTGCCACCCTGGCGTGCGACGCGGTAGGCCTCTGGACTGAGGATCGCGCGCCATTCGTCGTCGCTGCGACGCACCGGAGGCTGCGTGGAATCGTCTTGGTTCGTCATGCTCCGGAGCATAGCTCGGGCTCGTCCTGATTGGCGGTCGAAGGGAGGCTCACCCGAGCCCGAGGCGCTTCGCCATGTGGTAGAGGTTGCTCCGGTGCATCCCGAGCTTGCGTGCCGCGCCGGCCCAGCGACCTCCGCTGGCCTCGAGCGCGGCAGCGACGAGATCGCGCTGGTACGCCTGGACCGCTTCGCGCAGGGTCATTCCCTCGGGGAGGAGGGCCGGACGCTTCCAGGATCCCGGCGATGCGGCTCTTGATCGGCCGGACTCGATCGTCGCCGGAGGGTCCGCGAGGCCGGATGCGAGGTGCGAGGCGCGAACGATGACCGGCTCTCCGCGTTCGACCTCGGCCGCGGCCCAGAGGATCGAGCGTGACAGCACGTTTTCGAGTTCGCGCACGTTGCCCGGCCACGCGCCTCGGGTCAAGAGCTCCTGCGCATCGGGCGCGAGGCGTATCGGGCCGGTGCCGAGGCGCTGGCGTGCGCTGTCCGCGAAGTGCCCCGCCAGCAGCGGAATGTCGCCGCGGTGATCGCGCAGGGCCGGGACCTGGATCCGGCAGACATCGAGCCGGTGGTAGAGATCCGCTCGGAAGTGCCCCTTTTCGACCTCCTCGCGCAGGTCCCGGTTCGTGGCGGCGAAGATTCGCACGTCCACGTGGAGCGCGGTGTCGCTCCCGACCGGGGTGATCTCTCCCTCCTGGAGCGCGCGCAGGAGCTTGGGCTGGATCGAGGGCGGAAGTTCTCCGATCTCGTCGAGGAACAGGCTCGCGCCGTCGGCCACCGCGAACTTTCCGGGCCGATCCTCCTCCGCGCCGGTGAACGAGCCGCGCCGGTGGCCGAAGAGTTCGCTCTCCGCGATCGACTCCGGCAGAGCGGCGCAGTTCACATAGACGAGGGCGCGGTCGGAGCGTGGGGAGCCTCGATGCAGCGCGCGGACGACGAGTTCCTTGCCGACCCCGGTCTCCCCGGTGACGAGCACCGGGAACTCGCTCGCAGCCACCAGTTCGATCTCGTGGCGGAGACGCGCCATCTTGGGGGACTGGCCGATCAGGAGTCCGCCGCGTCGCGCGAGGTCGTTGCGCATCAGGTCCCGGGAGACGAGTCCCGCATGCCTTGCCTGGCGTTCGAGGGCGGAGATCAGGTCGCTCGTTCGCAGTGCGGCAGCGGCGAGGGCGGCGAGGGCTTCGAGGAATCGCATCTCGACGTCGTCGAACGCCCCGGGGGTCAGTGCGTCGGAGGTCAAGACCCCGACCAGTTCGTCCTCGACCCGAAGCGGGCACCCGAGGCAGGAGTGCACGTCCAGATCGGGAGCCCCCTCGATGAGTCCGTCGTAGGGATCGGGCAGCGAGCTGTCCGAAGGAAACACGACCGGGCCGTCGGAGCTGCAGAGAATGTCGAGGCGGGGGTGCAGCGGCCGGGCGAAGCGACGACCGAAGAGATCCGGGGACACCCCATGGCCGGCCACGGGGACCAGCTCCCTGCCTTCCAAGCGCAGGAGCACGGTCGCGTCGCTCGGGAGGGCCCGCTGCACGGCATCCACGAGCCTTTGGGAGCGATCCTCCGCGCTCAGGGACGCGGTCATGTCCAGGGCGATCGGGAGGAGGTCATCCAGCGCAGAAGGTGTTCGCATGACAACAATGTTATGGCCATAGCATCGGATTGAGTGGTGTGTTTTTCATAACATCCGGGATGCGCCGCGGGAGAACGCCGCTCAGGGGGCCCCGGCTGCCCTGCGGGGACCCGGCCCTGGATGGCACGGCAGGTGCTCGGCGGCTGGCCCATCGATTCCTTCCTGGGCCCGGCCTGCGTCCGTGCCCTCCCCATCCCTCTCCGCATCGAAACCATGTCCACGACCGACGCCCTTTCCCCAGAGACCACGCTGGCCGACCTCGCCACCAAGCACACCGCGGCATCGCGGGTCTTCCATGCCCACGGACTCGACTTCTGCTGCCATGGGCAGATCCCCCTCTCGCAGGCCTGCACAGCGGCGAATCTCGATCCGAATGCGATCCTCGATGAGATCCGCGCTGCGACGCGCTCCGATGAACCCAGCGAGTCCTGGGACGAGCGCCCGCTTCCGGAGCTGATCGATCACATCCTGACCGCCTACCACGAGGACCACCGGTCCGAGCTCCCGCGTCTGATCGAGATGGCGGAGAAGGTGGAGCGCGTCCACGCCGAAAAGCCCACCTGCCCGGCGGGTCTCGCGGCCAACTTGCATGCGATCCAAGCGGACCTCGACATGCACATGATGAAGGAGGAGGAGATCCTCTTCCCCTTGATCCGCTCCGGGCGCGGCCAGATGGCGGGCGGCCCGATCCAGGTGATGGAGCGCGAGCACGAGGACGTCGCCAGGCTCCTCGAGCGCCAGCGCGAGCTGACCTCGAACTACAACCCGCCGGAGGAAGCCTGCAACACTTGGCGAGCGCTGTTCCTCGGGTGCAAGGACCTCGAGCGCGCCCTCATGGAGCACATCCACCTCGAGAACAACGTCCTCTTCCCGCGCGCGTTGCGCGGGTAGATCGACCCGCGCGGTCGCGCTCTCAGAAGGTCAGCGTGATCGCGCGGCCGACGAGTTCCTTCGTCGCGTGCGACTTCTTCCGCGTGCGCGAACGCCGTTCCGCGGGCGGCACTTCGGAGAGGAAGCGAAGCGTCGCGGCGAGGATGACCTCCGGGGCCACGTCCATGCATGCATAGTCGATTCCCTCGGGGCATTCCGTGCTCATGCAATGCTGGCAATCGAGGTGCGGGGCGATCGCCATCTCGGGGCGCAGCGTGGCGGGCGGCACGTTGCCGGGGATGAGCAGCGACGGGCAGCCGACCGATGCCGCGAGCCACTGGGGCGCCGAGCTGACCGTCACGCACAGATCGCTCGAGGCGAGCTGGCCGAGGGTCTTCACCATCGGCTGGCTGCCGTCGAAGCGTGACCAGACCGAGAACCCCGCCTCCTCGAAGAGGTTGTGGAGCGCGTCCTGATGCGCGTAGGTGCGGGCGCGGGTGCGACTGTCGAGTCCCAGTGCGATCACCGGCTTCTCGCCGTCCCGCACCGAGTCGTCTTCTTCGACGTCGAGTTCCCCGCCGAGCGGGAGATCCGCGGGCTCGCCGAGCCCGCAGCATCGTTCCAGATAGAAGCGGCCATGGGGGCCCGCGTTCGGGTCATCGACCCACCACCGGGTGTTCCAAGCTCCCATCCCGGGGAACGTGCTCTGCATGAAGCGAGAGGGGTAGAGCACATCCTCTTGCCGGATCGTCGCGTTGCGCACCGACGCGGCGATCTCTTCGATCGAAGCGCGCGTCGTGTTCCCGACGACCTCGAGCCCGAGCTCCGCGAGCATGCGCCCGAGGACGCAGGGCATGAACCAGGTGTCGATGTTGTAGACGAGATCGAATCCGAACCCCGCCAGACGCTCCGCGATCGCTGCAAAGGAGCGGATCGCGGGGACGATCGTGTCGGGCCAGTCCGATTGGTCGATCCGCAGGATGCGATCGACCTCGGGCACGAGCTCGAGAATCTCCGCTCCCGCGCCCAGGGTCAGGAACCACAGCTCGGCGTCGGGGTGGCGGCGGCGGATACGGCGGGCCGCGGGGACGCCGATGCAGGCGACGTCACCGAGACCGAGGGTGCGGATGATGAGGACTTTCACGGGGGGGGATGGAGCCGTGCTCCGAAGCCCTCATCGAGCGGATCGGGAAAAAGCTTTAGGACTCCCAAAGGGGCGCAGACCCTTCCACGGCGCGGTCCAGTACGGCTGGATCCACCCAGGGAGATGCCCGGTCTCGGTGCCCGGGTGGGGTTTCCCACCCCGGGCACCGAGACCGGGCATCTCCCTGGGTGGATCCGTGAAACCGGTCGGCGCCCTGGAAGGGTCCTACTTCTTCCGCGTGTACTCGATCTCCATCGTCTGCACAGCCGTCCCGTCGGGCTGGACGACGAACATCAGCATCGAGTTGTGGTCGTGGTCCTCGATCGTGATGACCTCGCGCTCGTGGACCATCTTGCCCTGCATCGGGTCGAACATGTCGCGCTCGAAGGTGATCGTGTTCCCGGTGCGGTGTCCGGCTGAGATCGGCATCATTCCGGTGCCCATCGTGTCGAGCCACGTTCCCTGGAACACGCCCTGCGCGTTGTCGTACCCGGTCAGCGAGAGGCCGGAGAACGGCGCTCCCATGAACATGCTGGAGTAGTCGCCCTGAAGGTAGCGGCCTCCGAGGATCCAGTGGGATTCCATCGTGCCGGTGGAGACGACGGGCGGGGCGGAAGGATCGAGCCAGAGCGTGATCGTCGCGTCAAACGTCCCGGCGAGGTCGTCGAGGAATGCGTGCTCGGGACCGGGCGTGGCGAGCTTCTCCATCATCGCCATCATGTCCTGCATGTCGGGCTCGGCGCCGTCCCCGGCGGGAGGGGAAGAGGGAGTCGTGCTCTGGCACGCGCTGAGAAGAACGGCGAACAGGGTGGGGAAGGCGAAACGGCGGTGGTTCACGGCGGCTCCTTGGGAAGGCGGTCGGGGAATCGTCGCGGCCTGCGACCAGGACAGCGTAGCGCGAGGGGAGGTCTCGCGGCCAGCGGGGATGGATTGTGCCCATTCTTTGCAGAGGCACCGGGGCGCATGGCGGGAGGGAGGCCCTATCGTGGGTCCCCATGCGATCCGCAGTTCTTCTTTGCACGTCGTGCCTCCTGTTCGCCTGTTCCTCGACCCCCGCCCCCGAGCGCGAAGGTCCTCGCACCGTGCCCGAACGCACCGGGTGGAAGGAGACCTCGCCCCACGCGGACGTGCTCGCGTTCCTGTCTCAGCTCGATCGCTTGGACCACGCCGAGCGCCTCGTGCGTTTCACGTTCGGCGCGACGAACGAAGGCCGTGAGATGGTGGCGGTCCTCGTGGCCGACCCTCCTGCGCGAGCGCCCGAAGAGGTGAGGGGACGCGGGACCTTTCGCATCCTTATTAACGGCAACATCCATGGAGGAGAGGTCGAGGGCAAGGAGGCGATCCAACTCCTGTTGCGCGAGTTCGCGTCCGGCGAGCACCGTGGACTTCTCGAGCATGTCACCCTGCTCTTCGTTCCCGACTTCAACGCGGACGGAAACGACCGCATCGATCCGCACCACCGCGCAACGCAGAACGGGCCGGATGGGGGAGTGGGTGAGCGGGAGAACGCGCAGGGGCTCGACCTGAATCGCGACTTCCTGAAGCTCGAGTCCCCCGAGTGCCGCGGGATGCTCGACCTCGTACGCCGCTTCGACCCGCACCTCTTCCTGGACCTGCACACGACGAACGGGTCCTACCACGGCTATCACCTCACCTACTCGCCATCGCTCTCGACGAACGTGGACGACGAGATCGATGCCTTCGCTCGCGGGACGATGATTCCCGCGATCCGCGGCGAGATGGCGAGGCGTCACCGCTGGCGCATCTTCGACTACGGAAACTTCCAGGGCCAAGGGGACGAGCGAAGCTGGGCGACCTACGACCACCGGCCTCGCTTCGGCACGAACTACTTCGGGCTGCGCGGGAGGTTCTCGCTTCTCTCGGAAGCCTACAGCTACTTGCCGTTCGAGGAGCGCGTCGCGGTGACCCGAGACTTCGTACTCGAGACCCTTCGATTCGCGGCCAGGGAGGGCGAGGAGATGGCGTCGATCTGCGCGCGGGTGGACGCGCGCAGAGGGAGCGGCGAGGGCGTCTTCCGCTACGACACGGAACTCGCGCCCCCGGTGGCGGGCACCGTCCTCGTCGGAGCCATCGAAGAGGTCCAGCTACCCGGCGATCAAGGGACTCGCCGCGTCGCGCTTCCCGTCGCCGAGGCCGAGCCGATGGGGATCCAGGACTCGTTCCGCTCTCGCTCGGCAGACCCACTCCCCGAGGCCTGGGCGGTGCCCGAGCCTCCGGACGGCCTCGCCGGGTTGCTCCAGCGCCACGGGATCCGGTTCCGCCTCCTCCCCGCGACCGAGGAGATGTGGGTGCGGGCGTTCGACCTGAGCCACATTGAGCGGGCGGAGGCGCCGTACCAGGGCCATCGCGAATGCAGGCCCGTGGGCTCCTTCGGCGCCCGGGAATTGCGCCGGCTGCCGAGCGGGACCCTTCTCGTCCCCTCCGCCCAGCCCCTCGCGGTGCTCGCTGCCCAGCTCCTCGACCCGCGGAGCGAGGACTCCCTGTTCACCTGGGACCTCTTCGAGGGACTTCTCGATCCCGCGGCCTGCCCCTGCGAGTTCCCGGTGCTTCGGGTTTCCCCCGGGTGATGCCCGGTTTCGAGGGGATCTGCCCTGGGCAAATCCCCTCGAACCGCGGGCCACCCGGGCGCCGGGGTTTGCTAGCTTGCGCTTCCCCTTGCCGCAAGCCGGCCCCGCCCCCGACCATTGCCGTGGAATCCCCCAGCCTGCTTTCCGATGCCTACCTCGCCACCCTGGGGTTGCTCGGCGTGTACGGCTTGCATCGGCTGACGCTCCTGCGCCACTTTCGGTGGCAGCGCAGCGAGGGGCAGCCGCCCGCGGGGGAGGAGGAGTTCGTGCCGACCGTGACGGTCCAGCTCCCGCTCTACAACGAGCGTGCGGTGGCCGCGCGTTTGATCCGGGCGGTCGGGGAGTTGGACTGGCCCGCTGATGCACTCGAAATCCAGGTGCTCGACGACTCCACGGACGAGACGCGCCGCATCGTCGACGCCGAGGTCGAACGGCTTCGGGAGCGGGGGCTCGACGCGAAGGTGGTCCGTCGGCCGGACCGCTCGGGCTACAAGGCAGGCGCGCTCGACTACGGCATGGCCCGCGCGCGCGGC
>DRLC01000374.1 GCA_011053145.1 Planctomycetota bacterium
AGGACCAGGCGAATCCCCCAACCGGAAACGTCGATGACCGGCTTCGGTCCGCTGAAGGCCTGGCCCCGGAGAACCATCCCATCGAAGAGCGGAGCGATCACGGGGTCCGGCGAACCCGCAAACTGCGCCACCTCCACGTCGAAGTCGGTCAGTGCGGTCGTGGTGCGTCCCAGAACGGCGCCGAATCCCGTTCCCCCGAGCACGGGGAGGACGAGGCGGGCGAAGCTCGACTGATCGGGAGCTTGGAGATCGGACGAACACGTCACGTTCCGGCCCCCCTCCTCCAGCGAGGCCAGGAGCTGCTCGAGGTCCGCGAGGGCTTGGTTGTCCCAGGCCGGATCGGTGACCACGACAGCCCAAGGGCCTATCCGGCGCCAGACCGAGAACCGGTACTTCAGCCAGTCGAAGAGGAACGTCGCGGGGGCCGCATCGAGCTTCGCGTACAGGAGCGGATGGCCTCCCAGCTCTTCTTCGTTGGTGTACAGGTCGAACGAAAGGCCAGGCGGAGAGAAGAGTTCACTGTTCACGAGGAACAGGGTCACACTGCCGAACTTCGCTCGATAGAACGGGCTCGAGACACCTCCCTCGCGGCGTAGCAGGCACACTTCCCGCCGGGTCTCACCGCCTCGGGTGAAGGCCGAGGCGAAGGCGACGACACCGCCATCGGGAATCAGGGTCGTGAACGCGACCCCGCGCGAGAAGATGTTCGGAATCTGCACCGAGTCCGGGCCCTGATGGAAGCTGTACCCACCACCCTTCTGGGACCCGAGTCCCGCATAAAAGGAGAGCGGCCGCTCCCGCGGCTTCTCGGCGGGCAGGGTCTCCCTCATCAGGATGGAAAGAGCCGTCGAGGCGCCACGCCGCGTGGCCCGCATCAGGAACCGCGTCCCGTCGCGGTAACTGCTCACGACCGGATCGTAGATCGTCGCCGCCTGGGCGATCTCGACGTCGTAGTCGAGAAGGAAGGACACATCTCGTCCCGTGGTCAGTCCGCTCGTCCGCCCCGGGGTCAGATCGAAGCGGTAGGTGTGGAGCGCGGCCCCCTTCGCCGCGAGGTCGGCGACCATGCGGTCCGCCTCCTCCTCGCTGAGCGCGGTCTTCTCGAGGAGCGGCCCATCCCCAGCCGCGCCCGAGAAGCTGAGAACCTCGAGACGGATTCGATCCGAGCCCGCGAGAGCCCGTCCGAGGGTCCCCAGGATCTTCTGGACCTCTTCTTGAACGCTCCGCGGGGCGAGGACGAGGAGATCCGACTCCCCCTCCAGGGACATCATCCGCCCGCGCTCGCGCATCGCATCCCCCAGGGTCCTCGAAATGACGTCGTAGACGACCTCCGAAGGGACGGCGGAGTAGAAGTCCGTGGGCATCACGACATCGTCGCGCTCCCAGCGGCGGGCCACCCTCGGCACGAGGCCCTGCCGCCACAGGTCTCCGTCATCGAGTTCCGGGATGACCTGACGGAGGTCGTAGTGAACGAGGACCGAGGGGTTCTCCGAGGCGACTGCACCGCTCGACGGCGCCGTGGGGCTGCCCCCGTCGAGACCACACAGGAGGGGAAGCAGGAGAAGGGCGATCATAGGGAAGAGTTCGGGGGATAGGTGGAGGAGGAGAACGCGCCGTTCAGTGCGCGCGCAACCCGGAACAGAAGAACGGAATCGGGAACGTCCACCGCCTGATCGAGGGCATCGAGCACGCGGGTGACGATGGCGGCTGGCCGGCCACGGAGGGTGTCGGTCACGCCGCTCGCCCCGAGGTGGCGATGGATCGCGACGAGGTGCGCGGCGAGGAGGCGGCGCTCGCCCGCCCCCATGGACCGGGCCGCCCCGGAGAGCAGGAGCGCCTCGCGCTCGCCGCCCAGGATCCCCGCGTGGAGCGCAGCCCACTGGCGGCTCTCTTCGGGGAGGAGGTCCGCGCCCGCCAGCACGACGAGCGCGCCGGCGGCGGCCGGGGTACGGCCCGCGACCAAGAGTTCGAGGTAGCGCTCGAGGAGCGCGCCGCGCCGCTCCCGGACGAGACGGTCCGCGGCGAGTTCCATGCGCTCGGGCGATCGCACCGTGAGGCGCCGGAACGCGTCACGAAGGTCCGTTTCCGGCACGACCCCGGCGACATCCAGCTCGAGGAGTGCGACCACCGTGTCCGGCCCGGGACGTTCGGTGAGGACTCGCAGGGCGCCGGGTCGGGTGCGCGACTCCCGCACGCGATCCGCGAGGAACGCGAGCGCCGCCTCTCCGGGAAGACGGCTTGCGAACTCGAGGGCGAGGTCCGAATGCGCCGCGAGCTCGCGCGATCGCAGCACCTTTTCGACCGCATCCCCGGAGACACCCATGCCTTCGAGGCGCGCGAGGATCTCCGCGCGAAGCCCGGCATCGTCGCTCCGATCCTCCGCGATGCGCGCCAGGGCCAAGAGACCCTCGTCTCCCATCGCTGCAAGAGCGTCGAGGAAGTCGGCGGCCTCGGGAAGGCCCCCGGGACCATCCACGACATCCAACAGCGACCGGCTCACCGCGCGGGCGGCGGACTCGTCCGCGATCGTCGCGAGGGCATCGAGCACGTCCGAGCGACCGGCGCGCATGGCGAGGCGGCGACCGAGGGCGGGAACCGCGGGCGGACCGATCCGCCCCAGGGCTTCCGCCGCCGCCGCGACGATCTCGCCTTCTTCGATCGCGCGCTCGAGATCCGGAATCGAGGCGCGGTCCCCTCGCGCGCCGAGATAGCGGGCGGCGGCCCGCGCGAGTTCAGGGTCCGGAGCACTGAGGATCGAGGCCGCGATCCGATCCACCGACCAGTCCGCGAACGGACGCGCGAGAGCCACGAAGGAATCGATCCGCTCCCGCGTCCCATCGCGGGTTCCGGAACCAGAATCGTCGCCGAAAACCTCGAGGAGGGCGTCGGCAATCCCCCGCTCGGCCTGGAGGACGGAGACCTCCGGGCGCCCCTCGTCGAGGGAAGACGCGACGGGCACGGCCTCTGCTCCGTCGGCGGAAGGGGTCCGCGAGAACACGAGGGATAGGGCCCATCCCGCCGCGGAGATTCCGATGAGGAGGGCGGCCGCGGCGAGGATCCCGCGGCGAGAACGCGCGGCGCCCCCCCGCACGGGGATGACGCCGGCGCCCAACTCCTCGGAATCCTGCTCCTCCCCGGCTGCACCCAGGCGCGCCTCGATGCGCGCCCAACTCGCATCGATCATCGAGCCGGTGATGAGAGGCTCCTCGATCCCCCGCGCGTGTTCTTCGAGGACGCGCAGCCGACGCAGCTCGGCTCGACACGCCCGGCAGCGGGCGAGGTGCGCGTCGAGGCCGAGTTGCTCCTCGAGGGAGAGCAGGTCGTCGATCGCGGACTCGAACCGGGATCGGGCCGTCGAGCACCTCATCGGCCTCCCCCCTGCGGATCGTCCCCGTCTCTTCGGTCCATGCGCGAGATGCGCGCGTCGATGTGGCGCCCGAGCCTGCGGCGCAGCGCGCGCCGCGCCCGCTGGACCTGGGTCCGCACGGTCTGGACCGTCACGCCCGTGGCCTCGGCGATCTCGGCGTAGTCGAGTTCGGCCCGCGTGCGCAGGAGGAATGCGATGCGCTGGGAGTCGGGCAGTCCGACGACCGCGACATCGATCAGGCGTGCGAGTTCACGCGCGCCGAGCTCGCCGCTCGGCTCGGCCTCGCGCCCGGCCAACCCTTCCAGGTCGATGACCTCGCTTTCCGGTCGCCGTCCCCTGGCGCGAAACCGATCCCGGGCGAGGTGCACCAGGATGCGCCTCAGCCAGGCTCCGAACGCTCCCTCGCCGCGGTACCAGGAAAGGGAGTGGTGCGCCCGCACGAAGCATTCCTGGGTCAGGTCCTCGGCGTCCTCCGGGTTGCCCACGAGCCGGAAGGCGAGGCCCGCGACGCGCCGGTAGTGCAGGCGGACCAAGCTCTCGAACGCCCCGCGATCTCCACCCCGGGCACGCTCGGCGAGTTCCCGCTCCGCATCCCGGCGCATCGTTCCGTCCTCGTGTGTGAGCCTCTTCATCGGGTATCGCCCCGGCCGGGGAGCAGGACGGATATTGTCCCCCGGCGTCGACGAAGAAGCGGAGAAAAAGAGATCGACCCCGGGTGACGCCCGGATCTGGGCTCACCCGGGGCCGATCCGCGGGTCACTTCAAGGAGAGGTACACGAAGTGGCGACCGCCGCGCCCGATGACGGTCAGGCGCACGCCGCCGTCCCCTTCGTGTTCGCGCAGTGCACGCTTGAACTCACCGAGGTTCGCGATCTCCTTGCCCTGGACCTCGAGGATCACGTCGCCGGGGCGGAGGCCGGCGCGGGCGCCCCGGCCGACCGGGCTGACCTCGGTGACGAGGACCCCCTTGTCGGCGTCGATGTCGCCGAGCCGGGCGAGCAACTCGGGAGTCAGCGTCTGGAGCTGGAGCCCGAGATCCTTTCCGAGTCCCGGCGCGCCGCCCGAGTCGGCAACCTTCGATTCGAGCTCGCCGACCCGGACCGTCAGCTCGACCTCTTCCCCGTTCCGCAGAACCCGCATCGGGACCTCGCTTCCGGGGGGCGTTGCCGCGACGCGCAGGCGGAAGTGGTTGGTGTCGGAGACTTCCTTCCCGTCGTACGACAGGATGATGTCTCCGGCTTCGAGACCCGCCTCCGCCGCCGGGCTGTCCTCGTTCACCTGGGAGATCAAGACCCCCTCGGTGCTGTCGTAGCCGAACGAGCGTGCGAGGCCCTCATCCATGTTCTGGATCAGGACGCCGAGGAAGCCCCGATCCACGGAGCCGTGCTCGATCAGGCCCCCCTTGACCGACTTGACGATGTTGATCGGAATCGCAAACCCGATCCCCATGTAGCCCCCACTCTTCGAGTAGATCGCGGAGTTCACGCCGACGACCTCGCCGTCGAGGTTCAGGAGGGGGCCGCCGCTGTTGCCGGGGTTGATCGCCGCATCCGTCTGGATGAAGTCCTCGTAGTCGGCGATGCCCACTTGCGAACGACCGGTCGCGCTGACGATTCCGGCCGTGATCGAGCTCGCGAGCCCGAAGGGGTTGCCGGCCGCCACGACCCAGGCGCCGACCCGCAGGTCGTCCGAATCCCCGAGCCGCACCGGGGTGAGCCCCTTGGCATCGACGCGGAGGATCGCGAGGTCGGTTTGGGGGTCGGTTCCTACGACCTCGGCCTCGAGCACGCGCTTGTTGGAGAAGCGCACCTCGAGCTTGTCAGCGCCCTCGACGACGTGGTTGTTCGTGACGATGTAGCCGTCTTCGGAGACCACGAAACCGCTGCCCTGGCCCTCCTGGAAGTAGGGCTGCGAAGGCTGTCCCGGGATCTGGAATCGGCGCGGCAGCCGACCCCCGAAGAACTGCTCGAAGGGGTCGCTCCCGAAGGGCAGGACCTGCATGCCTCCCCTCGAGGCCGGGTCGATCCGCTTGACGGCGTGGATGCTGACCAGCGAGGGCTGGATCTCCGTGGCGACGTTTTCGAAGGCCGCCGAGAGTTCCTCGGCGGTCCGGCTCAGGTGGCGATCGGTCGCGGGGTGGTTCCCGGAGGCGAGGGCAGCCCCCCCGAGGAAGAACGCGATCGCGGTCAGGCCAAGGCCGGCGAAGAGGGGCCCACGGCCCGTCACCCGGATGGACTGAAAGTGCTTCATCTCTTGGTTCTCCTTGTCGTTGACTCGTCCTTGGAAGGTGCCCCCCCAGGGTCTTGTCTCCCGCGCCCCGGGGTGGGCGCGCAGGCCTACGGGACCCCGCGGGGAACGTGAGAGCTGAACTCTCCCCCCTACGGGATCGTGACAATCCCGGGGATCGAGGCCTTGCCGGCACCGCCGAGAGGTACAGTGCAGGGAACCGTCATGATCGAATTCGACGAAGCCGCCAAGCTCCTGGATGTCCCCGCCTGGACCCTCCGGCGCTGGGTCCGTCAGGGGCTGGTCGCGCCCGAAGCGGACGGCGAGCACTTCGACCGGGAGCGCCTGCTCGCCTGGGCGCGGCGCCACGGCCTCGCCGCGGCCCCGGGCCCGAGTCGCCCGGCCGCTCCGCCACCGGATCTGCTCGCGGACGCGGTCGCCGGCGGCGCCTTCCTCGACGCCGCCAGCGCAATGACCGCATCGAAGGCGATCGCCCGGCTCGTCCACGCCCACCCCGGCATCGCGCACGACTCCCGCGCGGAGCTGCTCGAGGACATCCTCGAGCGCGAGCGCCAGGCGAGCACCGCGCTCGGGAACGGGATCGCGCTCCCCCACCCCCGCCGTGCGCCACGCCGCTGGGTGAAGGAACCTTCGATCTCGATCCTGCGCCCGACCGAAGCGATCGACTGGGCTGCCCTCGATGGACGACCGGTGGTCCTGGTCCTGCTCCCGCTCGCCCCCGAGATCTCCACGCACCTCGAGCTCCTCTCGCGCCTCTCCTTCGCCCTCGGCGTTCCTGGCACGATCGAGCGCCTGCTCGAAGCCCCGGACCAGGAAGCCGCCTGCTCCCTGCTGCGCGAGATCCAGATGAAGCGGTGAAGAAAGGGGAATCACACGCGACCACGGCTCGTTCCAGCGGGGCCAGGACCGGCGGACAGCGCGCGACGCTGCGTTCGATCACAACGATTCTCGGTCCGCGGGAGGAGCACTGGGAGTATCTGATCCTCGCGGCGGCCGTCGTCGGGCTCGCGAGTGGGGCTTCGGCCGTGGCGTTGCGGAGCGCGGTCCACCATGTGTTCACCCTCCTCTCGGGGCTCGACCCCCTCTGGATCTTCCTCATGCCGGCGGTCGGCGCTTTCCTCGGGGTGATGCTCGTCCGCGACGTGTTCCGCGAGGACGCGGGGCACGGGGTTCCCGACGTGATCCGGGCGGTCGGGCTACGCGGAGGTCGCATGCCGCTGCGGTCCGTCTTCTCGCGCTGGCTCGGGAGCCTCGCGAACGTCGGCGCCGGGGGGTCGGCCGGGCTCGAAGGGCCGATCGTCCACAGCGCCGGGGCCCTCGGATCGGCGATCGGGCGCTGGATGCGGCTCGACGACCGGCGGCGGTCGATCCTCGTCGGGTGCGGCGTCGCGGGGGGGATCTCGGCCATTTTCGACGCTCCGATGACGGGACTGATCTTCGCGATGGAGGTGATCCTCGCGGAGTGGGCCACCCTCTCGGTCGTGCCGCTCATCATCAGCGCCGTGGTGGCGACCGAGCTTTCGCGCGGGCTGCTCGGACACGAGCACTCCTTCCTGCACGCGCCCTTCGAGATGCAGCTCCCCGATCTCGCGGCCTGCATCGTCCTCGGCCTCCTCGCGGGCGTGGTGTCGCTCTCGCTCTCGAAGGGGATCGGGAAGGCGCATGCACTCGCCCGTCGTATCCCGGGAAGCTCTCTCGCGCCGTTCCTGTTCGGACTCCTCGTCGGCGCGATCGGCATCTGGCTCCCGCTCGCGATCGGCGAGGGCTATGAAGGAGTCCAGGACCTCCTCGTTCCCGGCGAAGCGATGGGGCTTGGACTCCTCGCGGCGATCCTCGTCGCGAAGATCATCGCGACCTCGCTGACCCTCGGGTCGGGAGCTCCCGGCGGCGTCTTCGCTCCCTGCCTCGTGGCCGGCGCCTTCCTCGGCGCGGGCTTCCAAGAAGGACTCCGCGCACTCCTCCCCCATTGGGAGACGATCGCCCCTTCGGGAAGCTACGCGGTCGTCGGCATGAGCGGCCTCGTCGCCGGCGTGATGCACGCTCCGCTGACCGGCATCTTCCTCGTGATGGAGGTCACGGACGGCTACGACGTGATCCTGCCGCTGATGATCGTGTCGGTCCTCTCGCTCCTCGTCGCGCGCCGCTTCGAGCGCTACTCGATGTACACCGAGGAGCTCGCCGAGTCCGGGGAACTCGCGCGCCCCGGAACCGACCGACGGATCGCGAGCACCCTGACCGCGCAGGACGCGCTCGAGCTCGATGTCGTCC
>DRLC01000375.1 GCA_011053145.1 Planctomycetota bacterium
AACTGCACCGCGAGCGGGCCCGTGCCGAACGAGGGATTCGCCCAGAAGCTCGCGATCGGAGGAGCGAAGTCCACCGCCACCGCGTCGATCACCGTCGTCGTGTCCGAGCCGAGTGCGTTCGTCGCGGTGAGAGTCACCGTGTACATGCCCGAGTTCACATAGGTGTGTGTCGGATTCTGTTCCGTGGACACCGCCCCGTCGCCGAAGTCCCAGATCCATGAGGTCGCGACTCCGGTCGAGAGGTCGTGGAACGAAACCGTCAGCGGGGACAGGCCCGAAGGGGGGGCGACGCCGATCTCGGCCTGCAAGGGCCGCGTTGCGTCCATCGCGAGCGCGGCCGCGAGATCGATGCGCCCATAGCCGTACAGGTCGTCCACACCCGGCGCCCCGAGGTCATGGGCGCTCGACTTCAGGATGTACTCGACATCCCCGGGCGAGAGGTTCGGCTGCTGGGACCAGATCATCGCGCAGACCCCGGCCGCCATCGGGCAGGCGAAGCTCGTGCCGCTCGCACCGCCGTAGGAGCTGTCCGAGGAGGCGCTGAGCGTGTAGACGGACACCCCCGGGGCGACGAGGTCGACGAACGCCCCTCGGTTCGAGAAACCGGCGAGGACATCGGCCGAGTCGGTGGCCCCGACGACGATCAGGTCGTCGGCGTCCCGATCCGGAGAGGAGAAGGTCGTGCCCGCGTTTCCAGCGGCCCAGACGAGCAGCCCACCGAGGGAATGCACGTAGGCGGATGTGGTGAGGTTGGACGCGAACTCGACACCGGAATAGCTCACGCTCGCAACCCGGTCGCCGTTCTCGATCGAGGTCCGCACGGCGTGCTGGAGGTCGGAGAGGCTCGCGGCGCCGTTGCTCTCGTTCGAGACCCGCAGCATGCGGTGCCCCAGGTACCAGCCGACCCCCGCGATTCCGACGCCGTTGTTGCCGTTCGCCGCGGCGACGCCGGTCGTCGAGGTCCCGTGCCCGAGCACGGGGCTGATGTCGCCCCCCTGGGATTCCCACAATCGATCGACCGCGTTGTAGCCCTCGAGTCGGAACCGCTGCAGGTCCTCGTGGGTCGTGCGCAGTCCCGTGTCACAGATTCCGATCGAGATCGTCGGGGTGCCGGTGTGTTGGAACCAGGCTTCGCAGGACCCGAGGCGTGCGCGGTTGTGGTGCCACTGCTGGTCGAGCCTCGGGTCGTCCGGGCAGAGCCACTGGAAGCTGTGGGTCGGGGGGGAGGTGGACCCAGATCCGCGCCGGGCCGCCGCGGACTTTGGATCCACGGGCTTGGGGGGATAGACGAGCCAATCCGGTTCCGCGTACTCGAAGAGTCCCGTCCCGAGAATCGCGGCGATCGCGTCTGCCTCCCGTTCCGCCGGCCGGAGCTGGAGGATCGTCTCGTCGGTCTGCGGGACATAACGGACGGTCGTCCAGGCCGAGAGGGTTCGACGCGCGTCCTCATGCCGGCGGAGTGCCTCGGCAGGACTCTCGCCTGCGGCGATCATGGAGCGGATCTGGATCGGGCGGACGATCAGGCGCGAGGTGAACTCACGCTCGCCGGGAATCTCGGTGAGGCCGGGGAGCTCCTGGGTCTCCCGGGGTGTTCGAACACGATCCGGGCCCTGGGGCGACGCCGTGGACGCGAAGACGAGGACGAGGAGGGCGGAACCGAAGAGCTGTTGCATGGCTTGGACTTCGAGGGGGATGAGCGCATGCGAGCCATCGAATCCTACTCGCTCCCGGTGATTTCGTGGGGAATCTCCCCGATGGAGGTCACCGGACGTCGATGTAGTCCATCCGCTCGAGCTGGGCGTCCTTTCCCGTGGGGTCGGTCACCTGCAGTGCGACGTTGTAGAGTCCGGGGGTCGTGTAGGTGTGGGTCGGATTCTGTGCGCTCGAGGTGCCTCCGTCGCCGAAGTCCCATTGCCATTGGACGATGTTGCCGATGGAGAGGTCGGTGAACGAAACGGTCAGGGGCGCGGTGCCAGTCGTCGGCGTGCCGGTGAAGTCGGCGACGATCGAAGGGCCGGGGAGGATCTGCACGGCACCCGGCATCGTGAGCGTGTCGCTCCCATAGGCGTTCGAGACGGTGAGACTCACCGTGTAGGTTCCGGCGGCGGTGTACGTGTGGCTGGGATGCTGCGCGGTCGAGGTCGTGAAGTCGCCGAAGTTCCAGAACCATGAGGTCGGGACGCCGCCGGTCGAAAGATCGGTGAACTGAACGACGAGCGGGGAGGCTCCGCTCGTCGGTTGGATCGAGAAGCCGGCCACCGGAGGGATCAGGTCGACGATCACCGCGTCGATCTTGGATGTGGTCGTGGACCCGTACGCATTCGACGCGGTGAGGGAGACCGTGTAGCGCCCGGAGGCGGTGTAGGTGTGGCTCGGGTGCTGCACCGTCGAGGTCTGTCCGTCCCCGAAGTCCCAGCTCCATCCGGTGGGTACGCCCCCTGTGGACGTGTCGGTGAACTGGACGGTCAGCGGGGAGAGCCCGGAGTCCGGCGTGGCGACGAAATCGGCTGCCGGCGCGATGACGTCCACCTGGACCGCGTCGGCAATCGTGCGTGAGGCGGAACCGAGTTCGTTCGTGACCGTCAGCGTCACCGTGTAGCGTCCGGAGTTCGCGTAGGTGTGGCTCGGGTTCTGCGCGCTGGAGTTCGCGCCGTCGCCGAAGTCCCAGCTCCACGATGTCGGCACCCCCGAGGAGAGGTCGCGGAAGCGCACGGCCAGCGGGGAGCGGCCGCTCGACGGCGTCGCGGAGAAGTCGGCCTGCGGCGTCCGCGTGGCATCCATCGATAGCGCACGCTCGAGGTCCGCGCGCCCGTACCCGAAGACATCGTCCACCCCGGGCGTTCCGAGGTCGTGGGCGCTTCTCTTGAGGATGAACTGCACGTCGTCCGGGGACAGGTTGGGCCTGCGCGACCAGATCAGCGCGCAGATGCCCGAGACCATCGGAGCGGCATAGCTCGTCCCGTCCGCAGTCGTGTAGGAGTTGCTCGCGAAGGAGTTCGTGGTGTAGATCCCGACGCCCGGGGCGACCAGGTCCACGAACGCGCCGTAGTTCGAGAACGAGGCGAGGTTGTCCCCGAGGTCCGTCGCACCGACGACGAGAAGGTCATCCGCATCGCGATCGGATCCGCTGTAGTTGAAGCCGTTGTTGCCGGCGGCCCAGACGAGAAGGCCTCCGAGGGAACGGATGTAGCTCGCCGTCGTCAGGTTCGAGGCATTGTTCACGCCCGCGTAGCTGACGTTGGCGATGCGGTCGCCGTTCTCGATCGACGTGCGGGCAGCGTGCTGGAGCGTGCTCAGGAACGCGTTCCCGGTGGTGAGGTTCGAGACCCGCAACATGCGATGGGAGAGGTTCCAGCCGACGCCGCTGATCCCCACACCGTTGTCGCCGTTCGCGGCGATGACGCCGCTCGTGCGGGTTCCGTGGTGGTAGATCGGGCCGATCGCTCCCCCCTCCGATTCCCAGAGCTGGTCCACGGCGTTGTAGCCTTCGAGCCGGTGCAGCAGCAGGTCCTCGTGGGTCGTAAGGATGCCCGTGTCGCAGACGCCGACCGTGATCGAGGGCGACCCCGTTTCGATTCCACAGCCGCGGA
>DRLC01000376.1 GCA_011053145.1 Planctomycetota bacterium
CTTCGAGGCGCACCGACACGATCGTGCGCATGAGCCGGCGATACCGTGCGGGGCCTTTCCTCATAATGAGTGGACCCGCGTCGTGGCCCGGCGGCCGACCTTGCAGGAGACCTCGATGACCAAGCGACCCTTCCACGCCCTCGCTCTCGCATGCCTCGCCCTCGGCCCCCTGGTCGGTCGAGCGGCCCTTCGCACTCCGGTGCCCGCGCGGGTCGCCGCGATCCAGGAGGACTTCGATTCCGTTCGGGCGCGCGCGGAGGCGCACTTCGCGAAGGGGGCCTTCGCGTTGGCGGGAGCGGAATACGCGAAGCTCGACCCCGCCTCCCTCGACCCCGAGCAGGCGCGCTGGGTGGTTTTTCGGCGAGCGGACTGTCTCTGGCGGGCGAAGATCGGGGAGCGCGGGACGAACGAGGCGGACCTCGGCAAGGCCCAGGCCGACCTCGAGAGGGTCGTCGATGGCCCGGAGGGTGAGGAAGGCCGGGATACGGTCTGGGTGGAGGCGTGCGCTTCGCTGGCGGAACTGCTCGATGAGACCGCCGGGCTGCGGACCGCCCTCCCGCGCTACCAGGCGGCCCTCGAGCACTGGGCCCGCTCGAGCGACATCGAGACCGCCCGCCGCCGCTACCTCGATCTGGTCGCTCGCCTCGGGATGGGGTCGGAGGAGCCGCGAACCTGGGTCCTGCGAGCACGCGCCCGCACGATCCCGATCAAGATCCTCCGCGAGGCGGCCCGGATCGCGGTGGAGCCGGACGATCGGGCGCGCGCCCAGTATTTCCTCGCCCTGGCCTATGCCGAACGGGGACGCGACCTCACCGTCCGCGGCCGCGCGGAGCGCGCATGGAGGGCCGTCCTGGAGCTCGGAAAGGGGGTTCCGTTCTACGACGCGGCCCTCTTCGATCTGGCGGACCACCTCGAATCGACGGGCCGGCCCGAGCGCTCCGAAGGGGGCGAGCTCGTGTTCCAGCCCGACTACGCCGAGGCGCTGACCCTGTATCGCAGGTTGCTGGAGGAGTTCGAGCAGGGGGAGAGCGCCTACTTCGAGGACGCCGAGCGGCGGGTCGAGAGGATCCTCGCCGAGAATCTCGGGATCTGGATCCGGGGCACGTTCCTCCCGGGGGCGACCCCCGTCTACTCCCTCACGACCCGCAATCTCCGGAGCATCCAGCTCTCGCTCTTCCCCGTTGACCTCGCACGCGTCGCGAACCTCGAGGACCGCCGCCGCCCCTGGCTCGACGCCATCGCGCTCTCGCGCCTCGAGCCGGCGCGGTCCTGGACCATCGAGCCGGAGCACGCCGCGGAGCACCGCCCCGCCCAGCTCGAACTCGCCCTCGACGGTCCGATCGAGCCCGGGGCCTATGTCCTCCAAGCCCGAGGTGGGGGCCAGGAGGAGCGCGCCCTCCTGCTCGTCAGCGACCTCGCCCTGACGGTGAAGGCCTCGGCGGATCGCGTTCTCGTCTGGGCGACCGATGCGGTCTCCGGGGAGCCTCGACCCGGAACGGAGGTCGTCCTGCACTGGGCCCGGGGTTCCGGGGTGAATCGCACAACGGGGATGGTGGCGGGATCTTGCGATGAAGATGGAGTATGGTTGGCGGACCTTCCCCCGGGCGATGGAAACTCTTCCATCCTGGCGACCGCGTCGCTCGGGGACCGGCAGGCCTGGAGCGACGGCTGGGCGCACGGCGGGGGGAACCGTGCTCGCTGGCGCCTCTTTCCGCACACCGATCGACCGGCCTACAAGCCGGGTCAGGAGGTCCGCTGGAAGCTCGTCGCGCGGCAGATGGGGCCCGACGGGCTCTCGACGCCGGGTGGACGCGCCCTGGACTGGGTCCTCCGGGATCCGAGCGGGACGGAATGGAAGCGTGGAACGGCGGAACTCGACGGGTTCGGGACCGCCCACGGAAGCCTCACGACGACCCCGGAGATGGGGCTCGGCGTCTACTCGATGGAGTTCCTCGCGGACGGGGAGCGGGTCAGCGAGGTGCAGCTCTTCCGGCTCGAGGAATACGAGCTGCCCGAGTTCGAGGTGCGGGTGGAGCCGGCGCGGGACGACGCCGGCGCGCCGGTGCGCCTCGCCCCCGGCGACCTGCTCGAGGCCGACATCTTCGCCCACTACACCTCCGGCGAGCCCGTCCGCGGAGCCCGTGTCGAGGTCTTCGTGCACCGCTCCCCCTTCTACTATTGGCCCGAGACCCCCGATCCGATCGCGTGGGCCGGGCCGGGCGACGAATGGGGCTTCCCCGGCCGCCCCTACTTCCCGACCTGGAACGCGGAGGAGATCGCCCACGAGACCCTTTGGACCGACGAGGAGGGCCGCGCCCACCTGAGCGTGGACACCCCCTTCCTGGCCGACCAGGACTGCGAGTACCGGATCGAAGCGCGCGTGATCGACGCCTCGCGCCGCGAGATCGTCGGGCAGGGCCTGGTCCGCGGGACGCGCACCCCGTACTTCGCGGCCCTCTCGCCCCGCCGCCGTCTCGTCCGACCGGGCGAGGATGCCGTGATCGACCTGCACACCGAGACGGCGGACCGGGTCCCGGTGGCGGCGAAGGGTCGCATCACGCTCCTTCGGCGCACGTTCGTGCAGCGCTGGATCGATCCGCGCGGCGAGACCGTGGAGGTCCACGAGCGAATCACGCGGCGCGACCCGCGCTGGCGACTCCTCGGGGAGGAGACGGTGGAGGTGGAGGTCGCCCACGCCGAGGTCGAGACCGATTCGAAGGGCGACGGCGTCTGGCGCCACCGGGTCGATGAGCCCGGCCACTACACCGTCCGCTGGCGGAGCCCCGGCGATCGCGAACTCGACGTCGTCGGCGAGACGCAGTTCTACGTCGCCGACGAGTCGACGAAGAGCCTGGGCACGATCTCCGGTGGGATCGAGCTCCTCGTGGACGAGGACACGGTCGAGCCGGGGCGCGACGCGACGCTGATCCTGCTCACGCCCACGAGCGGCCGCACCGTGCTCCTCACCGGCGAAACCGAGACGATCGACTCCTGGCGCGTGATCCGGATGGAAGGCACGGTCGAGGTGATCCACCTCCCGATCACGACCACCCACATCCCGACCCTGTGGATCGCAGCGGTGCTCCTCGCCGACGGCCAGAGCTTCCGCGACGAGGTGGAGCTGCGTGTCCCGGCGCTCGCTTCGGTCCTCGACGTGACCCTGACGCCGAACCAGGACGAGGTGGAGCCGGGGAGCGAAGGCACCTACACCGTTTCCGTGCGCGATGCCGAGGGGAATCCCGTCGAGGCGCAGCTCTCCCTCGCGGTGATCGACGCGTCCCTGCTCGCGATCCAGGAGGACCTGGCCGGGGACCCGCGCCGGATCTTCCTCGCGGCGCCGCGCCAACACGGCGTCGGGACGTCGGGCTCGACCGACCATGGGCGTTACCGGGCCCCCGAGGCCGCGGACCATCCGATCCCGGACGGCGTGGGCCTCGATTCGGACGGAGGGGAGTTCGAGGAGCTGACGGCCCTCGGGTACACCGGGGGCGGTGCGGCCGCTCCCAGGGAAGCAGCCCCGTCGGCGAACGACGCCTCGGGCTTCTTCCTCGGGCGGGGACCCCAGAGTGGTGCCGGCATGATAGAAAAGGCCTCCGCCGCTCCGCCGCGCGTTCGCAAGGATTTCCGGGAGACCGCGCTCTGGATCCCCGACGTGGTGACCGATGCCGAGGGGCTCGCGACCGTGCGCTTCGACTACCCCGACTCGACGACGCGCTGGCGTGCGCTCGCGCGCGCCGAGACGCGCGGGGCGCGCTTTGGGGTCGGCGAAGCGCGGACGCACACCCGGCTCCCGTTGACGACACGGCTCGCGCTGCCGCGCTTCCTCACCGTCGGCGACGAGGCGACGCTCTCCTGCAACTTCGCGAACGAGACCGACGCGCCGATCGAACTCGCGGTGTCGTTCGAGGTGGAAGGGCTCGTCCTTCTCGGCGGTGAGCTCGAGTCCGAGATCACCGTTCCCGCACGCGGAGCGAAGCGCCTCGACTGGCGCGTCGCCGCGCGCGAGGTCGCCGACGCGCTCGTGCGGGTGAGCGCGACGTCGAGCGATGGAGAGGGGGCGGTCGGCGATGCGATCGAGCGTCGCTTCCCCGTCCAGGCCCACGGCATCGAGGCCCTCGTCCACCGCGCCGGACGTTTCGCGGGTCCGGAGTGGAGCTTCGACCTCGACGTCCCCGCCGCGCGCGACAAGGAGAGCACGCGTCTCCTCGTCCAGGTCACGCCGAACCTCGCGGTGACGATGCTCGACGCGCTGCCCTACCTCGCGGACTACCCCTACGGTTGCACCGAGCAGACCCTTTCGCGTTTCGTGCCCTCGGTCGTTGTCGCGAAGACGCTGCGGGACCTCGGGCTCGATCCCGACGAGGCGATCGCTCGCCGCTTCGGGGGCATCGAGGAGGAGAGCGCGGCGGCGACGCACTCCGGCAAGGAGCGCGACCTCTCGCATCTCGACGACATGACCGCGGCCGGGCTCGCGCGCCTCGTCGCGTTCCAACGACCCGACGGCGCGTTCGGTTGGTGGAAAGGAGGCGCGGCCGACCCCCACATGACCGCCTACGCGCTCTGGGCCCTCTCGCTCGCGCGCGACGCGGGCGTCGAGGTGCCTGAGGGGATGCTGCAGAGCGCGGCCCGCTACCTCGCACGCCACCTCGTCGGCGAGAGGGACTTCGACCGCCTCGCGTTCTCCCTCTTCGCGCTCGCGAGCTACGGCGGCCGTTCGATCGACACGGGCAGTCCGTCCACGAATCGCTGGATCGAGGCCGGTTTCAACCGCTTGCGCGCGGAGCCGGGCAAGACGAGCGCCTACGGTTCCGCGCTCTGGGCGCTCGCGGCGCACCGCACGGGCCACGACACCGAAGCGCGCGGCGTGCTCTCGCTGCTGCTCAACGGAGTCGTCGTCGACGAGACGCCCGACACCTCCCTGCTGCAGGGCGGGGCGACCGACGCCGAGCACGCCCTCCGGACCGCGCACTGGGGCCACACGAGCTTCTACCGTTGGTCGGACAGCGCGGTCGAGTCCACGTCCTTCGTCGTGCTCGCGCTCAGCGAGGTGGACCCCGGGAACACGCTCCTCGAGCCCGCAGTGAACTGGCTCCTGTTGAATCGGCGCGGCGCCCAGTGGTCGAACACGCGCGACACGGCGATCGCGGTGCTCGCGCTCGCCTCGATCCTGGAGCGGGAAGGGCTCGACCCCGAGCCCCTCGCCTTCGAGGTCGAGGTGAACGGGGAGATCGTCGGCAGGGTGCGCTTCGATGGCGAGGACGTGCTGCGCGCTCCGAGCCGTTTCGAAGTGGACCCCGCGCTGCTCGGCGACGGACCGGTGCGGATCCGCATCGCGCGCACCGAGGGCGACGGCCCCCTGACCGTCTCCGCTTCGGCCACCTTCTTCAGTCTCGAAGAGCCGATTCCCGCGCGCGGCAACCGGCTCTTCGTGCACCGTCGCTATGAGCGACTCGTCGGTCGCCCGACCCTGCTCGCGGGAACGATCTTCGACCACGTGCCGCTCCACGACGGCGATCGGATCCAGAGCGGCGAGCGGATCGAGTCCGTCCTTCTCCTCGAGGCGAAGGACGACCTCGACTATGTCTTGATCGAGGACCTGCTCCCCGGCGGTTTCAACGCGGTCGCCACCAAGAGCGGCTCGATCTGGATCGACTCCGCCCGCCCTGAGGACATCGAGCGCCTCCTCGCCGCGGAAGCTCGGGACGCTCCGCTCCCGGCCGACGGCCCCCGCGGCTACCCCCCCGGCCTCTCCGCGCACCGGGAGCTCCGCGCCAACCGCGTCGCCACGTTCATCGATCACCTCGGCGCGGGCTTCTGGGAGGTGCGCACGACCCTCGTCGCCCGCACCCCGGGCACCTTCCACGCCCTCCCGCTGCTCGGGGAAGCCATGTACGTCCCCGAGATCCGCTCCAACGGACGCGAGCTGGGGACCGGCGTGGACGGGTGAGTGGCCGCCGGTTGCAACATCGTTGCCGGCCCCCGGCCCAGCCCTAGGATCGGGGTATGGAGAGAGATCCGATCGATGGGTTGAGGGAGGCCCTGACCGGTCTCCTCCACGAGCTGGGGATGCGCACCGCGTTCGTCGGACAGACCTGCGACGAGCCGGCCGGCTGCGCCCGCACCCTGGTGTTGCTGCGCGACGGGGAACTGATCGACAACCTGACCTACCCGATCGCCGGGACGCCCACCGCGCACATCGTCGAGCACGGCGCCTGCTTCCACTCGGCCGGCGTCTCCGAGATGTACCCCCAGGACGAAAGCCTCCCGTTCTTCGGCGGCGAGTCCTACTTCGGCGTCGCCGTCCTCGACCCCTCCGGCCGCCGCATCGGCCACGTCGGCGTCCTCGACGACAAGCCGTTCGCCGACCCCAAGGAACTCGAGACCCGCCTGCGCCGCTTCGCCAACGAACTCGTGGACTGGCTCGCGGCGCCCGCGCTCTCTTCCGGGAGCACGACATCCGGAAAGGTCGTTTCGACCGTCCACGATTAGTTCCTACGGGGATATCGTCTGATGGGGAGGGTGCTCGTTTCCTTGATGGCCGGACCTCGGGGATAAGATGCTCCCACGAGGTTCACCAGTCCGTATGCCCCAACACTCCATCCCGCGCGTCGGCATGTTCGCCACGGTTCGCAACCGGCGTGGCGTCATTGCATCGGTCGAGCCCCATGACGGGGACGAGGGGCGGATGCACCTCGTTCATCTCGAGTACAACGACGACCAGTGGCCTCGGGAAGAGCAGTTGCTCTGGGAGCGGGAGCTACGTCGTGCGGTGCTCGAGCCCTCCGCCCTGCCGGACACCTACGGCACCGAGCCGATGCTGCCCGAGGACTACGACGCCCTCCTGCGGGCCGCCCGCTGGACCGCGACTTCTCCCTACCTGGACCCGGATGGGGAGGGTCCAGTCGAGCGCCTCCCCGTTTCGAGTCCATTCCACGCCGCGGTCCACATCGAGGACTACCAGCTCGTGCCCCTCCTCAAGGCCCTGCGGATGCCGCGGGTGGGTCTGCTGATCGCCGACGACGTCGGACTCGGAAAAACGATCGAGGCGGGCCTGATCCTGAGTGAACTCCTGCTCCGCCGTCGCGTCCAACGCGTCCTCATCCTCACCCCCGCTTCCCTGCGTTTGCAATGGCGCGACGAGATGTGGGACAAGTTCTCGCTGCCATTCGAACTGGTCGACAGGCGCGAGACGCACCAGCTCCAGCGCCGCCTCGGGATGGACGCCAATCCCTGGCGCGCCTTCAGCCGTGTCATCGCCTCCTATCACTACCTGCGCC
>DRLC01000377.1 GCA_011053145.1 Planctomycetota bacterium
CGTAGATGTAGATCTTGCGGTCGAAGTCCGAGCCGACGACGAGCCGTTTTCCGTCCGTGACGGGGTTGGGATTCGTGATGTACCCAAGCCGGGTCTCGAGGGAACTCTCCGCCTCGTCGAGGCTGTTCGAGCCCACGACGAAGTCGGGTGTGTCGGTGCTCATCGTCGGAAGGGAACCGAAACCGACGATCTTGTTCTTGTTCGTCAGCGAGATGTAGAGGTGGCCTCCCGCGAGGACCATGTCCGTTCCATCTCCCCCGTCGTACACGTACTGGTCGCAGGACAGGTCGGGGTTGTAGTCCCCGGGCATCATCCCTCCGGCGGACATGATCGGAGTCGTGTCGAACCGGTACAGGATCTGCGTCAGCCAGAAGAGTCGCGAAAGGGAATCGATCGCGCCGACCATCCAGAAGGTGCTGGCCCCATCCTGGATGAAGGAGTCCGATGCGACGTCGGACGTCGGGAAGGTGCTCCAATAAAAGACTCCGCTCGACATGGCCGCCCCCATGCGGGTCGGATTGTGGTCGGCGACCATCAAGTAGCTCGACCCGTCCGTCGTGATCGTCCGGGGGGTCCCCATCTCGCCCGCCGAGGTCAGGATCAGATCGGGGGCTTCGTTCCCCGTGGTGGGGATCGTATTCCAGATCAGGACCTTCCCGCCGGAGGTGCTCGTGACGATCAGCTTGGTTCCGTCACACCACAGCCCCCAGGGCCACAGGAGGTCCGGCCCGGTGATCGCGTAGTCCGCCGGCGCCTGGTTCGAGGAGGGGATCGTGTTCCAGACCAGCACCCGATCGTTCTCGCTATCCGCGACGAACAGCTTGCCTCCCCCGACAGCCACGTCGACGGGCCAGGAGAGCTGTGCGAGAGGATCGGACGAGTTGTTCGTATCGGTCTGCACGAAGTCGGGCTGACCGAGCACCCAGTCCGGCGGGGTGTTCGCGGTCGGCGCCGTGTCCCAGATCAGGACCCGGTTGTTGTTCCCGTCGGCGAGGACGAGATTCGTCCCGTCGCTGTCCATTCCCTTCTGGTGATTGAAGAGCAGCCCGTCCCCGGCATTGTTCAGGTAGCTGGCGTCGTTGAAGGCAGCCTCGGACAGGACGAGACTGGCCGCCTGCCCGGTGGTGAAGCTCACCGGCGAAGAAGAGCCCCCGGATCCGCCCCCCGAGTTCGAGCAACCGACAAGGGCGAGCGAGACGAGCGTGAAAGCGAGGAAGGCTGAGGGGCGCATCGGGACCTGAAGCGGGCTGGGAGGTCTATGGAACGCCCCACCAGATCGGCAAGAACCCGGAGAAGCTGAAGCCCCCCGTTCATCGCATCCGCGACCGGTCTCAGAGAGTCCCGTTCAGGCGCTGCACCAGGGCCAGGAGCGCGGAACGGTTCTCGATATTGCTCGTTCCCTGCGATTGCATCGCATTCAGGAGCGACCCGCCGGATCCCGTCTGCCCCAGGGCCTTGTCCAGGAACTCCTGGTCCCCCGTGAGCTCGTACCCCCAGGCGAAACTCGACCAGTCCTGGTAGGTCTCCTTGTATTGGGACCAGGCACCGTTCGTCATCTGCTTGAACGAGCACCAGATGCCTTGGTTCGGATCGAGCGGGCCCACGCCCCCGATCGAGCGCGGCGCCGACTCGCCCGGCATGAAGACCATGTCGGAGATGAACCCCCGCAGCGAATCGCCGAGCACATCTCGAACCAGATCCGAATACGCGTTGTCCGCTCCTCGGAAGACGCTCTCCCGCAGGCCCTGCAGCATGTTCTCCGTGATCGACTGCTCGATCTGTTGGCGCGCTCGGAACTGGCCGTTCAGCATCTTCGGCGAAATGGTCGCCTGGATGAACCCGTTGCAGCTCCCCTGCCCGTCGCTGACGAGGGTCGCGAGCTGACGGAACCAATCGATGCGCGCTGAGCGCCAGGCCTGATCGGACAGCGCGTAGGCAGCCACCGAGCAGTCACTTCCCCAGGCCTCTCCCCGCCCGAACGTGAATCCCTTGGACGGGTTCGTCGCGACGAACTGTTGGTCCGCCTTCATCCCGGTGCCCTGCACGTGGCCGGAGACACCGTTGTCGTAGGGGTGGTAGGCGAGGCGGAAGTTCTCCGCCTGCATGCGCAGGTCATCCTTCGCGATCGAGTCGTTCGAAAGCCATGCGAGCACCTTCGCCGATCGCGTGTACCGGATGTAGTGCTGGTAGTCGTGGGCTTCGAATCGGAAGAGTGCGGACTCGTAGCTCGGCACCTTCCCCTGGTTCTGGACGGCTTGGACCTGGAAGGTCGGCGCGGACCCGACGCCGAAGGGATCCCCGGTCTTCAGGTCCGGGTGCACGAAGTACTCGAACGGCACGTAGATTCCGCCCACGAGCCAGTCCTCCACGCTGCTCGGTTCCCCATCGAGGTCATAGAACGCCGTGGGCATGCGCTCCGTGTGCATCCGGTGGGTCGCGCGGTAGGCGAGGATGCCGAGCCGGGACGCCGCGTTCGCGGTGGTGACACCGTCGTAGCAGAAGATCTCATCTCCTCCCGTCATCCCGCCGTAGGTCACGCCATAGGGGTGCGCCCAGCCGAGGTTCCCACTCTGGACCGGATAGTTCCCCGTTCCATTCCCGTTTTCGAGGTACCCGCGCAGCGCATCGAACTTGCCCTGCTCCTGTCCGCGAAGGTTCCAGATCCCCACGTGTCTGAGATCCGGGAGCTGGTAGTTCTGCGGGAAGTAATGCGAGGTGCCGCGATTCCACCAGGACCAGTACTCGTGCCCATCCCCGGGATCGGTCCCGCGCGAGCAGAACCCGAGTCCGGCTCCCTCTTGGATCGTCTGGCGGGCCTCGTTCCGCGAGAACGACGTCCCGATCATGATCCGGCGGTGCATCTGCCCCTGCCAGTCGATCACATGCATCGAGCCGTCCGGGTTCGGATTCACGATGGAAATCGTCCGCCGGCCGGACCCGACGACCTCCTGACCGAAGAACGGATCCTCGAATCCCTGCTCCACGTACCACGTGGAAGGAACGGTCAGGTCGATCCGCTCGAAGTAGACCTTCCCGAGGGGATCGTCGCGGGGATCGCCCGTGTCGTTCCCGGTGTCGCCGTTGTTGAACCGCAGGTCGATCTCGAACATCTCGGCAACGCCGAAGGTTCGAAGGTACGCATGGACCCCGAACAGATGCGGGAGGGTGCCGGTCGCTCCTCCGACCGCCGGCTCGGGCATCATGTGTTGGAAGACCCTGAGCTCGCTTTCCACGTCCCCGTATCGCTCCACCCGCAGCCAGCCACTGCCGTCGAGGGGACGGCACACGTAGCGGTTCCCGAAGACATCGTAGGCGCTGATCTCGATCGCGTTCGGGTCGGAGAGCAGGCCGAGGACGGCCGGAGCCAACCCGCCCGGGGCGCGCAGGTCCGCAAGGGTCCGACTCGGGGTCGAGGCCGCGGCCGGATGGGGGTCCATCACCAGCCGATAGGTCGTGAACGCTCCGTAGGTCAGCGCCGGGTCCTTGCGGACCCGCGCGACCACTTCGACCACGCTGGCGCCGTCCGCATCGTTCGCGAAGAAGGCGACCGGGTTCGTCTGCGTGACGAGCGGCGTGCCGTCGTAGTCCAGGACCGTGAAGGGCTCGAGACCGTCGGCGCGCGGGTAGGTCTTCGGGATCACCGGCACGGTCGCCCGTAGGGTGAACTCATCGAGGTAAGGGAGCTTCGTCTCGAGCAGGGTCACCGTCTGGCCGTTGCTCAGCGCGGGGGCGGGACTCCCACCGTCCTCCCCGACGAAGCTCGTCGGGCCGAGCCCTGCTCCCCCCCCGGTGCCATCGCCGCCCCCGGCGCAGCTCGCGACGAGGGCCGCGGCAACGCCAAGAGCGGCGAGACCGCCCGCGCGCGTCCGCCCCCTTCGCCCGCGTTCCGCGCATCGCCGCGGAGACGGTGCTCCCATTCTCGTTGCCTGCATGGTGTCTTGTCAGGCGACCCTTCCCGAGGCCGCTCCCTTCCCGGCCGCTGGCTTCGACGGTTCAGGGAACGACTCTGAAGACAGAAGGACCCCGGTGGACTCGGCCTTACACAGACGGAAAGCCTTTCCGTCCTCTCCGTACCCGATCCGCTCATCGCCCGCGCGAACCGTGCGCGGTAGGATTCGGGGCGACGAGGACGCCCATCCCGCCCCATGGAGTGCCACGAGCCCGCTTCCCAGCCCGTTGACCGTGGGCTCCCATCCGCCGACGCATCTCGCCCCGGCCTCCCGCGAGCGCTGCTCCTGGTCCTCCTCGGCGTCCTCGCGTTCCACCTCACCTGGATCGCGTTGGAGCCGTCCCCGAGCTACTTCGAGGACGAGCCGCACTACTCCCAGTTCGCCCACGAAGACGCACTCCTCGGGAACACGAGCCCGCTTCCCGGACACCTGCGCTTCGACCAGCGCCCGGAACTCGGATCACGCCTCCTGTCGAGGTTCGTGCCCAAGTCCGAGCTCCCCAGCCTCACCCGGGAGCACGTGCGCGGGGATCCCCACCTCGAGCGCACCGTCCGCTGGTGGAACCTCGCGCTCCTTCTCGTCCTGCTCGTGCTCCAGGCCCTGCAGGCGAGGGCACTCGGCCTCGGCAGGCGCGGCATTCTGCTCTCGGCCCTGCTCCTCGGCCTCTTCCCGTGGTTCGCCTTCTACGTCCACAGCCTGTGGTCCGAGATCCTCCACGCGACGCTCGTCGCCGCGTCCTTCCTCGCGATCTTCGCCTACCTGCGCTCGGGCCGGATCCTTCCGCTGCTCGGCGGCGGGCTTGCCCTGGGGGTCGCGCTGCTCGCGAAGGGGACGATGAACCCGTTCCTCCCGGTTCTCCTCGGCGGACTCCTCTTCCACGGCTGGCGGAGCAGTGCGGAAAGGTCCGCCGCGACCCGCGCGGCCCTCACCCTCCTTCCTGCAACGCTGTTCGCGCTCGCGGTCGCCCTCGTGATCGGACCACAGCTCGTCGCGAACGCGCGCGCGGGACACGGCGCGAGGCTTGCCGGAAACCGCTGGAAGAACATCGAGATGGGCGTCCTCCTGGAACCGCGCGAGCTCCAGACCCAAGCGGAACGCCTCGAACGCGCGAAGCTCCATCAGCTCTACATGGGGGTGGGCGCGGACTATGAAGCGCGCGAGGCCGCGGCCGAGGAGCGCCTCCGTGAGCACCTCTCCACCGAGGGCTTCGGCGAGGTCGCCCTCGAACAACTCCGCAAGCTCGGACTCCTGCTCTTCCGCGCGCCTTCCTTCTTCGAGCGCGCCCTCCACGAGCGCTGGGGTGCCACCGCCCCCCTCTTCCTCCGCCTGCTCCGGATTCCGGGCCGCGTCCTGTGGTTCGCTCTCCTAGGCTTGGGACTCGCCGGAGCGGTGCGTTTCGCGCGCCGCAACGAGGGCTTCTTCCTGCTCTTCCTCTTCGTCCTCTACTACGGTGCCGCGGTGCTCGCGATCCCGTACAAGGTGCGATTCCTGATGCCCCTCGTCCCGCCGCTCGCGCTCCTCGCAGCCGCAATGCTGGACCGGCCCCGTCGCGTCAGCGAACCGACCGGCGATCAGCCTCCACGGATCCAGAGCCAGCAGCCCTGAGGTTCGAGAAAGCGCGCCCCGAGGCTCGCGTAGATGTTGTGCACCGCGCTGTTCGCAACGCTGAACGAGGCGCGTCCCACCCTCGCGCCGAGATCGCGATAGTGCAACAGGGCTCGGTGGTAGAGGTGGTGTCCGCTGATCGTGGCATCCGCCGCGAGCATCGCCAGGGTCAACTCCAGCCCTCCTTCATCCCGTCTCGAAAGGAACCAGCCCTCGACCCCGCGCTCGCTTCGAATCGCGAGCGCGGTCTCGGGATGCTCGGCGATCAGTCGAGCGCTCCAGAGGAGGTAGCGACCGGCGAGCTCCTGCTCGCCCACCCCCGGGAGGAGAGCGAAGCGCTCGTGGACGAAGGGGGCCGGCTCCCGGACTTCGAACCCCTCTTCCGCGGCCGACTTCGCCTCGAGCCCGGCGATGCTCGGGCTGGATTCCAGCTGCGCAAGGGCGATCCGAAACGGAATCTGCGTGTCCGCGAGGAAGAACCCCGCCCGACGTGCGGCGACGCCGAATTGGGCCGACAGGGGGCCGCGAGCCTCGACGAACGCGAACGGGGCGAGGGCGCGATCGCGCGCGGCGGCGTCGGCCGCGAAGAACGATGCGTCCGCGACGATTCCCGCCTCGTCTCCGTACCAATCGGAATTGAAGTCGTGCCTGCGAATCACCGCCCCACCTCCATGCGTACGAAGCAGCGCCGCCAGAACTCGATCCCGTCCCAGACGGGTCCGAAGTGGTGCATCGTGGCGAGGGGAACCACGCGGGCAGCACCGCGGGAGGCCAAGCGGCGCACGAGCCCATCGGTGATCGGCTCGCCGAGGGCGTACCCGATCGTCTGGATGTTCTCGGGCAGGGAGTCGAGCGCCTCCTCGACCGTGGCGGCGACGATCGAGAGCCCGAGGGGCACGTCGATCCGCTCGAGGTCGGGCGTCCCGGCCGCGAACACCGCGGCATGGCGCGATGCACACACCGCATCCCATCCGAGGGCGCGCGCCCATTGCTCCCCGAGGATCGCGCTCGAGGCCTCGTGCGGCGCGGGGGGGCGACGGACGAGCGCATCCCAGTCCCCCGCGAGTTCCTCGGCCAACGAACGAGCCGCGGCGCGGTCCGCTCCGAGCAGCACGACCCTGCGCGGCGAGGTGCAGCCGGCCTGGCCGTAGACCGCGAAGACCGAGAGCAGCGTACGACGCAACTCCCGATCGACGGCGGCGGAGGCGATCCACGCCTCGGAGGCGCGGTCTCGGAACGCGATCGTCGTGCTTCCGGGGCGATGGGCGAGGGAGTCCACCGCCCGCACACCTTCGTCCGAGCCGAAGACGATGCGCAGGTCCGCCTCGCCGGCGAGTTCCGCGTTTCGCGGATCGGAACGATCGAAGACCTCGTGCCGCACGGCCCCGTCGAGATGGCGCGCGAGCGCCCCGTTCGGATCGAGGTGCGCACGCGCGAACGCGAGGAACGCCGCCGCGAGGTCTTCGCTCGACGAGCCCCCCTTGAGCCGCAGCCGCGCGCCCGTCACCGAGAGCAGGATCAGCGTGAGCGGACCGAGGAGGGAAACATTGTTGGGAAGCCAGACCGCGATGCTCCCCACCGGGCGAAAGAGCGCGATCGACCCCTCTCCGCCGTCGATCGCGGTTCCGAAGGTTTCCTCGAAGACGGCGCGCAGCTTGGCTCCCTCCAGGAAGCCGATCAGATAGGCCCACTCGTCGCGCGCGAAGGCATCGGGGACCTCCCGGGTCATCGGCACGCGCAGGGATTCCCACCCGTCGATCACCTCGTCGAGATGGAACGGCAAGAGGACGTCCACCGGACCGCCGGGACCGAGATAGCGGCGCAGATGCTCAGACATTCGAGCACCCCCTCAGCTCGGCCTTCGGCACGCGACCGATCAGTTCGAAACGCCGGTTTCCACGACCGCATGGGCAATCGCCGGCGATGAGGCGCCCGAGGTCTTCGGTCAGGACATTGTGGTAGGGGGCCCCGAGCGCGAGCGGGTTCATCAGTTGCAGCAGCCCGGGCTCGCCCTCCAGGACCTCCGAGGAGAAGGGGTCGCGCACGAGGACCTCGGCCCAGACCGGAGCGTGGCGGTAGCCACATTCGCACAGCGGAAAGACGATCCCGACCTGCTCCACGAGTCCGTAGTAATCGATGACCCGGGAGTCCGGACCGAGCCCGTCGAGGAGCGCCGCATCGAAGGTCGCGCGATCGACCGCCTCCGCCTCGAGCTTCTTCCATCCGCCCGAGTGGACGAAGTGGACCGTCTTGCCCGCCAGGGCGCGTCGCGCGTCCTCGCCGAGGCCTTGGGCCCAGGCGCGCCAGAGGATCCACGTGAAGCCGTAGACGAGGAGCGCGTCGTGCTCGCCCGCGAGTTCGACGATGCGCTCCCGGTGCAGGCTCGCCGGATCGGCGCCCGCGCCGAGCAGGAAATGCATCCCGTCCGCGAAGGGCTCGAGGCTCATCGCGGCCGCGATGCGAGCGCTGAGTCCCCCGCGGCGGCGTAGGGAAGCCGAGCTGTCGAGCACCAGCAGCGGACGCCGCGCTTCTCCGACGAAGTCCGCGAGGATCGCCCGGGAACTCTTCGCCTGCAGGGCGCTGCTCGCCGCATCGAGACGCACCCGACTCGCGCCCTGGCCGCTCGTCGAGGAGGACTCGAGGGTCCGCCCTGGGCGCACATCATCGAGCTCGGTGACGAGGGCCAAGCGTTTGAAGAGTCCGACGTGCACGAACGGGAGTTCGGCGAGGGACCCCGCCCCCGTGAAGCCCTCGGTCATGCGGCGGTACGGCGCACAGCCTTCGCGATGCCTGCGGGTCAACGCGTTCATCTCCGCGAGCAACGTCGCATCGTCCCGGGGACCGAAAACCGCCCGTTCGAGCAGCGCACTCATCGGAACCGCTCCTCGGTGAAGAAGGCCAGGTGTTGCGGCCGGACCAGGACGCTGTTCGTGCGCGTGCAGGGGTCGAGCAGGACCGCGCGCCAGTTCGCCTCGAGGGCGGGGAGGCAGCGGGAGTAGTCCTCCCCGTCGAAGAGCTGCCAGGCACGCGTCTCGAGCACCGCGAGATCGATGCCGTGGAGCACGGCGAGTTCCGCGAGCTTCGGCGAGTGCGCGCGGTCGAACGCGAGCACCGGAGCGAGAAAGAGCGAGCAGAGCTTCGCATGCCCGAACGCGAAGCCGGCCCCGTCGCGCTCCCCCGCCAGACGCCCCTCGAGTTGATGGGCGATCCCGTGCACGAGCCCCACGCCGGCCCGGGACTGGGCGGCGCACGCGGCGGCGCTCGCCTCGAACCAATCCGGATCGGGGGCCAGCGGGAGCGCGAGGAGCCCCGCGAGGATCTCCGCGAGCGAGCCGCGCAGTTCCTCGTCCGCGAGCGGGGACAAGAAGCCCTCCAGCGCGTGGGAGAGCGCGTCCCCGGCCGCCGCGCGGAGCCGCGCCGGCGGCAGGTCCTCGAGGAGTTCCGGCCAGACCACGCGCACGTCCGGCAGCAGGCGTTCGTCCACCTCGATCTTCTTGACGCCGTCCCGATTCAGCACCGCGACCGGCGAGGCCTCCGCGCCGCTGCCGAACAGGCTGGGCAGCGCGGCGAGCCAGAGGTCCGGCCGCGTCTCCCTTCGCCAGACCTTGGCCTCGTCGATCATCGCCCCCCCGCCGAGAACGACCAGTCGGCGCGCGCTCGCGGGCACCTCCGACAGCCCTGCGACCGAGGGAACGCCGAGCCGTTCCGTCGCCCTCTCCCGGAAGCGCTCGAGGGACCACAGGAACGCGTCGCCCCGGGCGAGCTCCCCACGGAGCTGCTCGACGTTCCAGCGGGCGGGGTGTTCGGGGAAGCGCAATCAGCCCTCCGCGAAGGAGATCCCCTTGGACTCGAGGATGCGAACGATGTCGGCCACGGACTCGATGCCGGTGGCCTCGTCCGGAGTGAAGTGGTAGCCGAAGGTCTCGTGGACGCCCACCGCCATCGAGACGATCCCGAGGGAGTCCCACGTGTCCACGTTCTCACGGCGGAGCTCGAGGCTGTACTCGCTCGGCTCCAAGAGGAACGTATCGATGATCAGGTCGCGCAGCTTCTCGTGGTTCGTCACGGGGGCCTTTTCAGATTCGGTTCTTCCAGTGAAGGGTCTTGCCCTCGAGGGTCTCGAGCTCGCCGAGGGCCACCTTCCCGTTCGGGAGTCGCGGCAGGCGCTCGACACTCTCGACCCGGAGGGGCCAGTGGGTGCGGGGGTGCTTGCGGCGCAGGGCCAGGAGCACGGCCCGCACATCCTCATCGGACGGAGTCGGCGAGAGAAGGAGCGAGAAGCCCTCTTCTCCCATTCGATCCACCTCTCGGTACGTCTGGACCTCGCCGTCGAAAGCGCCGGCGACGCTCTCGCGGATGCGGGCCAGCGAAATCTTCTCCCCGAAGCGCTTGAAGACGTCCCCCTTCCGGCCCGCGAGGCGCCAGCTGCCGCCCTGGACCGCGTCGCCATGATCTCCGGTGGGAATCCACTCCTCCGGGTCCAGGACCCGGCCCCGGCCCTCCTCCACGAGCGCCACGGCGCCGAATGGGCTCCTGAATTCGAGTGCGCCGCCCTCGCCCCGGCGCAGCTCGACCCCGGGGAGCGGGCGCCCCACGTCGAGGGGCTCGTCCGCCTCCTCGGCGCGGCGCAGGGTGAGGCGCGGCATCGCCTCGGCGCAACCGTAGTTGTTGAACACGGAGGCATTCGGGAAGCGTTCCGCGAGACGCTCCAGGCGCGCCTGGGGAAACGGTCCCCCTGCGAAGTGCAGGCGAACGATGCCCGGGAAGGTGCGGCCTGGAAGGTGCTCCTCGAAGAGCGCGAGTTGGGCGCCGACCAGGCACAGCATCCCATCGCGAGCCGCCTCCAGCGTGTGGGCGAGCCGAGCGGGATCGGTGAAGCCAAGGGTCGGAACGAGTCGACGGCCGACCACCCGGGCCCAGAGCCACTGGTTCACGAAGCTGTAGCAGTACGACAGGGGCAGGGTCAGGATCGCCTCGGCCACGCACTCCGAGTCCTGGACCTCGTGCAGGAGTCGAGCCAGGGCCTCGGCGCGGCACCGCTCCCCGACGACGAGCTTCGGGGCCCCGGTGCTTCCGGAGGTCAGGAGCGCGAAGTGATCGCGCTCGAACCGCTCCGGAAGAAGCTCCCACTGCGCGCGCACCCACTGCGCCGACACGTCCCCCTTCGCGGGGAGCACGCAGAAGGTCTCCGGCTCTTCCCAGGCTCGGTCGATCGCGGTCGGATCACCGGGGGTCTCCTCGAGGATGCGCACCATCTTCGGTCTTGGATCTAGCGATCTCCCCCCACGTACCCGAGCCCCTTCAGGCGATCGAGGATCTCCCGCTGGCTCATGTCCTCCTCGTCCCGGAACCCGTCCACGAGGCGACGTCGGTAGGCCGCGAGCTTCGCGGCCATGTCTCGGTCGTGCTCGTCGGCGGGGTCGAAGAGGTCGTGGGTGCGGCCGGGATCGGCGGCGAGGTCGAAGGACTCCGTGCGCTCCTCGGCCGGTCGCACCCGACTCGTCTGCCAGATGCGGTCGCCTGCGCGCACGCGCACCCACATGTTCTCGGGCACGGGTTCCGGCATGACGGCCTCGGCCATCGCGAGCCGGTCGCGCCGGTAGCGCTTCACGCGCGGGGCGCCGAGGGTCGAGGTGTGGGAAAACGCGAGGAGCTCGGGCGCCGCGCGCTCGCCGAGCACCGCGGCCGAAAGGTCCGATCCGTCGAGGCGCGCGTCGAGGGGCAGCTTCAGCCCGGCGAGCCCGGCCAGCGTCGGAAAGACATCGATCGAACGGGTCACCGCGGCGTAGCGTCCCGGACGGATCCCCAGCCCCGGAGCCCGGAGGAGCAGAGGAACCTCGATCACGCTCGGGGCGAGCTGCAGCCCGTGCATCCAGTGGAACACCTCAGAGGGCCGGTAGAAGGTCTCTCCGTGGTCCGCGGTGAACGCGATCAGACTCTCGTCCAAGAGCCCCGCCGCACGGATTTTGTCGAGGAAACGCCCGAAGTAGGTGTCGAGCTGGTGCACGCAGGTCATGTAGACGAGGCGCAGCACCGCGTCGAGCCGACGGACATCCGCCTCGTCCAGCCCCAAGCGCTCGACCGCACGCGGGAAGTCCATCTGGAGTTCGTGCCGGTGGGCCTCGAAGAGCGCGAGTTCCTCCTCGATCTCCTCGCGCGAAAAGTCCCCGGCGCACGCGGGGTAGGCGGCGCGAAAGGCTTCGACCTTCTCGATGTTCGCGTACTCGTGGTAGAGCTCGTGGGTGATCGTGAAGTTGATCTGGAGGAACGCACCGGCCTGCGGGTGCTCGCGAAGGCGCTCGAGCACCGCGTCGAGCTCCGGTCCGTTCGCGGTCGTTTCGGTGAAGAACCCCTCGGGCAGATGCTTCGCCTGGGGCGTGAACATCACGTGGGTGTAGTAGACGTCCCCATCCCGCACGCCCTGTCCATAGCCGAGCTCCGCCGAGGCGAGGGGCTGGCCGGACCAGAAGTACGGCCGGTACCCTCCATCGCGGAACGCCTCGGTGGCGAGATAGAGCGAATCGGGAAGGTGGCGCGGATGGTGGTAGACGCCGTGGCGGTCGGCCTGGACGCCGGTGTAGATCGACGCGAAAGCGACCCCGGACTGGCCCGCCTCGGTGTTGTGTCGCTCGAAGACGAGCCCCTCGTCCGCAAAGGCCTGCAGGTTCGGCGTGAACTCCACCTCGGGGTGGTAGGGCGAGAGGTATTCCTTGGTGAGCGTGCAGGTGGAGTAGAGGACCACCAGACGGGGAGCTCCCGGCGCGGGCCCGTCCCCGGAGGCCGAGCACGCGGACAGGATCACCCCCGCGAGGACGAGGAGCCGCCGAGAGCGGCGAGCGCCCGGGCATCGTTGTGGATCTCGCTCGCTCTTCATGGGGCCGGGCGCTCGGTACGGGGCGGCCCGGGGAAACGTTGGTTCATGCCACCCGTCGCAGCAGACTACCAATGCCGGGGACGACTCCCAATCGGGCTCGTGGCCGTTCCTGGGGAGAGGGGGCCGATTCCGACCCGATCGCCACTCGCTTCCCCCGGTCCCCTGCGTAAAGCCCCTGGCGATTCCGTCCGAAAGCTGCCCTGGTCCGGGGCGCTTCAAGGGTGGAAAGCCTTTCGCTACGCTCCGATCGCAACCCCATGGCCGAGCCGTCCCCCTCCCTCTCCGTCGTCATCCCGGTCTACAACAGCGCGACGATCCTTCCCGCGCTGCTCGATCGGCTCGCCCCCGTGCTCGAGGGCCTCGGCGGAACCTTCGAAGTGATCCTCGTGGACGACCGCTCCCGGGACGAGAGCTGGCGCGTGATCGAGGAACTGGCCGCGGACCGTCCCTGGCTGCGGGGGCTGCGCATGATGCGCAACTTCGGCCAGCACAACGCGCTGCTCGCCGGCATCCGCGCCGCGCGCCACGAGCTGATCGTGACGATGGACGATGACCTGCAGAACCCCCCCGAGGAGATCGGACGCCTCCTCGAGGCCCTCGGCACCGACAACGACGTCGTCTACGGCTACCCCGAGACCGAGCAGCACGGCCTCTTCCGCGACCTCGCCTCGGTCGTGACCAAGTTCGCGCTCCAGAGCGCGATGGGATCGGAGACCGCGCGCCACTCGAGCGCCTTCCGCGTCTTCCGCACCTCACTGCGCGACGCGTTCGCGGACTTCCGCGGCCAGTTCGTCTCGATCGACGTGCTGCTCACCTGGGGAACGACGCGCTTCGACGCGATCCAGGTTCGCCACGACCCGCGGCGAGAGGGGGTCTCGAACTACACCCTGCGCAAGCTCATCACGCACGCCCTGAACATGCTGACCGGGTTCAGCGTATTCCCCCTTCAGCTCGCGAGCCTGACGGGCTTCGCCCTGACCCTGTTCGGCCTCGCGGTGCTCGCTTTCGTCGTGATTCGCTACCTCCTGCAGGGCTCCGGGACGGCGCCCGGCTTTCCCTTCCTCGCCTCGATCATCGCGATCTTCTCGGGAGCGCAGCTCTTCGCGCTCGGGATCATGGGGGAATACCTCGCGCGCATGCACTTCCGGATGATGGCGCGCCCCACCTACGCGATCGCCGAGCACCTGGGCACGGAACCGGCCCAGCCCCGCTGAGCCGTCCGATCCCCATGGAACAGGCGCTCGAACTCCAGCCGGTCGGGGAAACCGCACACCGACCCACGCGCCGTTCGCTCCTCGTGGCGTGGGCCCTGGCAGCGGGCGCGGCCGCGACGCTCCAACTCACCCTGGGAGACCTGAACATCAACTTCGCCGACGAGGGCTACCTCTGGTACGGAGTGCGCGCGGTGCTGCGGGGCGAGGTCCCGTTCCGCGATTTCCAGGCCTATGACCCGGGCCGTTACTACTGGTGCGCCGCGTTCTCGCCGATCTTCGGGTCCGGCATCCTCGGCGTTCGCGCGGCGGTGGCCGCGTTCCAGGCGGTCGGCCTCGCCGCGGGCCTGCTCGTCGCCCGACGCCTGTTCCGCCGCGACCTCGCCCTCGTTCCGGTGGCCGCCCTCCTGGCCCTCTGGATGTTTCCGCGGCACAAGCTCTTCGAGCCCGCGATTGCGCTCCTCTTCGTCCACGGCGTCGTCCGCTTCCTCGAACGCCCCACCCCCACCCGATCTCTCCTCCTCGGCCTGCTCGTCGGCCTGGGCGCGTTCTTCGGGCGCAACCACGGCCTCTACGGAGGGGTGGCCGCCCTCGCGGCGTTCGGGATCGATGCCTGGACACGACGCGGACCCGATCTCCGGCGAAACTTCCTCGCCCTCTCCGGCGGGATCGTGGCCGGCTATCTCCCGATGCTCGCGATGCTCGCCTTCGTGCCCGGCTTCGCGACTGCGTTCTGGCACGCCCTCGCCGAGTTGGCGACGAAGGGCGCGAACATTCCGAAGCCTTACCCCTGGCCCTGGCGCGCGGACTACAGCGGACTCCACGGCCTCGAGCTGGCGGGCGAAGTGGCGACCACCGCGGCCTTCGCGCTCCCCGTCCTCGTCGTGCCGCTCGCGGCCTTCCTCTCCCTGCGCTGCGCCCTGCGCGCGCGGCGAGCGCGCACCTCTGGCGACGCCCAGCACGCGCCCCTGCACTCCCGGGCGGTCCTGGTCGGCTCGACCCTCGTCGGTGCGATCTACCTCCACCACGTTTCGGTTCGCTCCGACGTCCCCCACCTCGGACAGTGCTTCGCCCCGGTGGTGCTCGTGCTGCTCGCCCTCGCGCGCCGCCCGCTGGCGCGTTCCCTGCTGTGGTCTTCGTTCGCGATCCTGAGCGCCTTCGCCATCCTCGAGAATCACACGACCCTGCGCTGGTTCTCCCCCTGGCGCTCGCCGACGGTGGTCGCCGGGAAGCTCGGAGACGAGTCGATGCGCTTCATCCGGCCCCAGGCCGCCTACCTGGCGGGCCTGGAGGAAGACGTCGCCGCGCGCCTCGGTCCGGAGGATGAGATCCTCATCGCACCCTCCCGGCCCACCCTCTACCCGCTCCTCGGGCGTGCGGCGCCGATCCACGGCATCTACCTCTTCTGGTTCGCCTCCGACGCCGAGCAGGAGGCGATCCTCGACGCACTCGAGGCGCGCAAGGTGCGCTTCGCGCTGATCGTCGACACGGCGGTGGATGACCGCGAGGACCTGCGCTTCTCGAACACCTACCCGCGCGTCTTCGCGTATCTCCTGGAGCACTACCGGCGGGTCCCGACCCCCCACCTGCGCCCGGACCACTTCCTGTTCGAGCGGCGATCCGGCGGCCGCCGGACCGGTGGGCGCTGATCGTCACTGCTCCCGGTCGCCGCTCTCGACGTAGCCGAGTTCCTGGAGGCGTTGCAGCGCGTCGTCCGGGGAATCGCTCGGTGACTTGCCGAAGCGAGACACCAGCAGTGCCTTGTAGCCCCGCGCGCGCGCCATCTGGCGTCCCTGGTCGCGGTTGGCTTCGTCGAACAGATCCGTGAGCTCGAGGGGGTCGCGCGAGAGGTCGAAGGCCTGGGCCCCCCAGCGGTCGGCGCCGAAATTCCGCCACTTCAGGACCCAGTCCCCTTCACGGACCTGGACCCAGATGCGATCGACATCGTCGCTCGCGAAGTACTTCGAGGTTTCCTCCCATCGGGCGAAGTCCGGCTGCATCTTCGTCCCGATCTTCGTCGTGTGCGAGAACGCGAGGAGGTGGGGCTGGCGCTCGCGTCCGAGGAGCGCGCCCGAGAGGTCCACACCCTCGACCCCACGCCCCCCGAGATCGATCCCGCAGAGCCCGGCGAGGGTCGGGAAGACGTCGATCGATCGGGTCACGGGCCCATAACGTCCTGGGCGCACGCGACCTCCGGGGACCGAGAGGATCCAGGGAACCTCGAGCACCTCGGGCGCGAGCTGCAGGCCATGGGTCCAGTGGAACAGGGTCCCGGGTCGCGCGAAGGTCTCGCCGTGGTCCGCGGTGAACGCGATCAGGGACTCGTCGCGGAGCCCCTCCTCCTCGAGCAGCCGCAGGGTGCGCCCGAACATGCCGTCGAGGAACGCGAGGTCCGCCCGGTAGGTCCACTCGAGCGCGCGCTCGAATCGATCCTGGTCCGCATCGGAGAGGCCCATCTCCCGGCGCGCCTTCTCCGGAGCCCACTGGAGGTCGAAGCGATGCGCGCCGTACAGCCCCCAGGCCCAATCGAGGTCCCGACGCGTGAGCCCACGGGCCACTTCGGGATGGGAAGCCAAGAAGGCGTCGTACTCCTCCGCGGGAATCTGCTTCTCGTAACGACCGTGGCTGACGGTGAAGTTGCAGAGGACGAACGCGCGGTAGTCCGGGTCCTCGCGCAGCCGCTTCAAGAGCTTCTCGGTGAGCGGGTTTCCGCGCTGCAGGAAGCTCCAGATCTTCTCGCGCTTGCGCGGCGGAGCCGGCTGGAAGACGTGGTCCCGCTCGACCCCCTGGCCGTAGTTCAGGTCGTAGCTCGCCATCTGGTGGCCGCTGAAGAACCAGGGGTCGAATCCGGCGTCCCGAAAGGCCTCCGTGATCAGGTAGAGCGAATCGTCGAGCCGGTTCGGGTGATCGTAGATCCCGTGGCGATCCGCTTGGCTGCCGGTGAAGATCGAGGCGAACGAGATCCCCGACTGCCCCGATTCGCTCATGTGGCGCTCGAAGACGACCGACTCGGCCGCGAAGGCGTCCAGGTTCGGCGTGTAGGAGACATCCCCGTAGGGTCCGATGCACGAGCGATTCACCGTGCACGCGCCGTAGAGCAGCACGAGGCGAGGCTTCTTCGGCGCACCGCCGCAGGCCGCGAGCGACAGCAGGAAGGCGAGTGGGGCGAGGAATCGGGTCGCACTCCTCGGTGCGCGCATTTCGGGAAGGAGCTCCATGGCCTAGAACTTCTGGACCTCGCTGCCGCTCGGCTGGAAGAGCTTCGCGGCCGGGCCGCCCCGCAGGCGCGCGGCTTGGTTGCCCTGGATCACGCCGTCGATGAAGTAGACCGGCACCGCGCCGTCATCCATGTAGATGAGCGGCCGCCCGGGGCCGGGTCGGTTCCCGCGCAGCTCCATGCGGACGAAGTCGATGTCGCGCCGCTCCCGGCCTTCGATCGAGATCCCGATGTCCCCCGGCCTGGCGAGGCCGTTGTCCAACATCTTCGAGTCGATGAACGTCGAGTGCTTCGTATTGATCGTTCGCAGGATCCCGGAGGTGCAGTTGCGGATGGTCGAGTGGTCGAGGATGACGACGTTCGAGTGCTGGGCCACGAGCCCGACGCCGCGGCCGCTGAGTTCGCAGTAGCGAATCCAGGTCTGATAGCCGTTGTTCACGCGCAGCGCGCCGCCCGGCTCGCCGCGAAACTCGACCCTCCGGCCGCGCCTCTTCGACCGCGGGCCCGCGGAAGGCTGGTCGGAGGAGGGCTCCATCCCGTCCCCCTCCCGGCCGGAGGTCTCGTCCTCGTCCGCATCCGGTTCGGGGGCATCGTGGACGATCTCGAGGGCGACGAAGCGCACCTTGCGGGTGTTCTCGAGGACCAGGGTCGTCCCCCGCGGCGTGCGGTTCACGAGCCGGGTCGAGGCCCCGGACGTCCCGACGAGGTCGAGCTCCTCCAGGCCGCGAAGAACGAGAGCTCCGTCCCCGCCTCGCCGTTCGATCCCCTCGGCGAACTCGCCCGCCCTGAGCCCGTCGAGCACAAAGTCGCCCGGTCGCAGGACCACGATGCGATGGGACCCGAGCGCGGCCGCGAGCTGGTCCGCATCCTCCACGTACAGGATCTCGCGGTCATCGGCCTCGAGAAAGTCCGGCAGAACGAGGACGTCCGCGCTCGCGGTGGCCCGCTCTCCCCGGCCGTCGGTCAGGGCCAGCTCGAGATGCACGTTCCCGGGGCCGTCGGTGATCGTGTACTGCCAGGTCGTATCCTCCGACACGTACACGTCCGACCCGTTGATCGTGAACGTGAAGGGTGCCTTCCCCTCCACGCGTCCGTACGCGACCAGGCTCCCGGGTTCTCCACCGCGGTCCGGGCCGCCGAAGACGATGTTCGCCCGCTGCGCCGCGCTCGAGGCGCCCAGGAGGAAGAGCGCGAGGGGCGCGAAAGCGAAGCGCCGATGGGGCGTGCCGGCAGGGGTCCGGAGGGTCATCATTGGGTTTCTCTTCGTGCGTTGGGCTCGCGAGCCTTTTCCGCCCGGGGCAGAGCGAGGGGGCCGCCACCGGTCCGGCGCCACCATGCGAGGGCCCGCTCGCGCAGATGGTCCATGCGCTCGCGCTGCTCCGGATCGGCGGCCAGGGAGTGGAGTTCGAGGGGATCGGCCTCCAGATCATAGAGGTCCTCCTCACCGCGTGTTCGCTCGTGTCGCCCCAAAGGGGTCGCGCGCGTGATCTCCCAAACCGGTGCGGGCACGTCCAGGAGGTAGAGGACGTACTTCCAGCGCTTCCCACGCGCGTAGAGCGCGAAGAGATCCCGCGCCGGATCCCCCGCGCTGTTGCCGGTGCGCGGCCAGGCGCCGCCGAACAGCATCCCGCGACCCTTCGCGCCGGGTGTTCCGTCGATCAGCGGACGCAGGCTGTGCCCCGGCGCGCCCGGACGCTCGGGCTTCGGGGCGCCGGCGTAGTCGAGGAGCGTCGGATAGATGTCCACCGCCGACACGAGCTCGTCGCACCGCCCGACCGGCACATGCCCGGGCCACTGCACGATCAGAGGGGAGCGAACGCCCTTCTCGAAGGGAGACCCCTTCGAGATCAGCCCGTTGCTGTAGCCGTTGTCCACGAGGAACACCACCAGGGTGTCGTCGCGCACTCCGAGTTCTTCGAGGTAGACCAGCAGTTCCCCGAGACGCGTGTCGAACCAAGCCTCCATCGCGATCATGTCGCGCTCGAACGTGCGAAAGAGGTCGACCGAGCCGTGGAACCACACCGGGACGGGGATCTTCTTCGGGTCGATCCGCGCCAGGAACTCGGGGGGCGGCTCGTGGGGCATGTGCGGGATGTCCGGCGCCCACCACAGGAAAAAGGGACGCTTTCCGGCCACGCGGTCGAGGAACTCGAAGACGGCCCCTTGGCCCTTGCGCAGGAACCCCTCCTCCGGACTCACACCGTCCTCGAATCCCATCTCGGTGCGATCGCCCTCCCAGTACTTGCCCGCGCAGTAGGTCGCATAGCCGAGCTCGCGGAAGCGGCGCGGAAGCGAGCCCTTCGGATCGAGGTCCCGGGGTGCGCGATTCCAGGCGATCCCGTTTTGGTGCGGATAGCGCCCCGAGAGCAACATCGCGAGGGTCGGCCGGCAGCGCGGCGAGACGTGCATCACGGGAAACAGGGTCCCGGTCTCCGCGAGGGCGTCGAGGGTCGGCGTGGAAGCGGCCGGGTGCCCCTCGAATCCGAAGTGTTCCCAGTCCTGGTCATCGGAGATCACGAGCAGGACGTTCGGGCGCTCGGGCCCGGGGGTGGCTTCCGCGCGGGAGGGCTGTGCCGAGCTCCCGCAGGACCCCGTGAACGCCATCCCCGCGACCGCGAGCAGGGACGGGATCCCAACGGCCGCGCGGACGGCGCGTAGGACAGTCTTGGGGGACGGGAGAGGCATGATCCGGGCTCCCTACGGAACGAACCCGCCGATTCGAGTGCAAGCCCCGAAGGGATTCGGACCGAAAGCGGGGGAACGAACGAACCCCGCTGGGAAACGAGTTCCCACACCCGACGCACGTCTTCGTGAACCAGCCGCGCTAGAATCCGCCCCGATGCGCCCGCCCACCCGAAAGGACCCGTGCCGCCCGCACCGGCGTGCGCTTCGTCTCGCCCTCTTCATCGCGGCCGCCGTCCCGATGACCGGCTGCGGCGTCGAGGACCCAGCGCCGCTCGCGGGAGCCAATGTGCTCCTGATCACGGTCGATACGCTCGGGGCCAAGCACCTCGGGGCCTGGGGAGCGCCCGACGGCCCCTCCCCGCGCATCGATCGGCTCGCCGCCGAAGGGGTGCGCTTCGAGACTTCCCGCTCCACCGCCCCCTGGACCCAGCCCTCCGTGGCCTCGATCTTCACCTCCCGCATGCCCTCGCGGCACGGGGTCACGAATCTCCTCGACTCCCTCCCCGGGCGGGAGCAGACCCTCGCCGAGCACCTCACCGCAGCCGGCTATTCCTCCCACGCGGTGATCAGCCACTTCTTGATCGGGAGCGAGTTCGGTTTCGACGCCGGTTTCGACGGGGGCTTCGACGCCAGTTCGGTCGCCGGGCACGACGGGATCACCTCCAAGAACGTCACCGACCGAGCGATCGAAGTGCTCGAAGCCAAGGGCGACGCCCCTCTCTTCCTCTTCGTCCACTATTTCGACCCGCACTTCCTCTACCAGCACCACGAAGCCTACGACCGCACATCGAGCTATGCGGGCAACCTCACCCCGGGAATGCCGATGTGGCAACTCCGGGACATCCGCAGCCGTCTCACCCGGCCGGACCTCGCCTACCTCATCGGGCTCTACCACGAGGAGATCGCCTACACGGATCACGAGATCGGTCGTCTGCTCGACCGGCTCGACGAGTTGGGACTCGCGGAGACGACGCTCGTCGTCCTGACCGCGGACCATGGGGAGGAATTCATGGAGCACGGCTGGCTGGGCCACACGAAGAACCTCTTCGATGACCTCGTCCACGTGCCGCTGATCGTGCGCTACCCCGGACGCATCTCGCCCGCGGTCGTCCAGCGTCCCGTCTCCTCGCTCGACATCACGCCGACGATCCTCGAGCTGGTGCTCGGACACCGGATCGCGCAGGACCCCACGCGTCCCTTCGAGGGTCTCTCGCTGCGGCGCACGCTCCTGGCCGGCGAGGAGCCTCCGGCGCGCCCGATCTACGCCGAGGTGTCCTTCGACGCCCCGACCGGCGATGCGGAGCGAGTCGCCGAGAAGCGAGCCTTCCTGAGCTGTGTCGTGCGCGGGAACCACAAGCTGATCCACGATCGCGAACGCGACACCTTCGCGCTGTATCGCCTGGACCGCGATCCCGCCGAACAGCGCGACATCTGGCCGAAGCACCCCGCGGTAGCCGAGGAACTCGAAGCCCTCCTGCGTGCCTTCGAAGCGACGCACACGCCGGACCCTGATTCCCATGGGAACGGCGCCAGCGAAGAGGAGCTCGAACGCCTGCGAGCCCTCGGGTACCTGCGGTGAACGGGTCGCAGGGCCGCTGGCGAAAAGCCGTCGGAGAACGAGGACCGCTCCTCGCGCTCCTCACCGCAGCACTCCTCCTCCACGCCCTCGCCTCGCTCCGGCTCCCCACGCCCCGATTGTGGGGCGATGAGAACCACTACCTCGCCTACGCGCTCCTCGACGCCGTCCAGGGAAGGACCGCTCCCGTGCCGGGTACGCTGCGCTTCGACCACCGTCCCGAGTTCGGCGCGCGCGTGGATGCACTCCTCCTCGGAATCGACGCGCTCCACCCGACCCCCACCGACGAAGAAGCCGCCCCCGTGGTCGCCCGGCTGATGGAGGGCGAGCGGTTCCCGTCCTTCTTCACTCGCCTCGAAGGGTTCCGCATCGGCCTCGCCCTCCTCCTCGGCGCCCTCACCTGGGGCCTGGGCGGAGCGATCGGACTCGGACGCCGCGGCCGGACCCTCGCAACCGCGACCGCACTCTTCTTCCCGCCCCTGTTCTTCCACGCCCACGCCCTCTGGGCGGAGTTGCTGCACGCGTGCCTCGTCGGGGGCATGCTGCTGCTCCTCGTTCGCGGTCTGGAGCCGAGCTCCACCGATTCCCGCCCGTGCCGCGGCGTGCGCTTCGCCTCCGCGGGAGTCCTTCTCGGCTTCGCGCTTCTCACGAAGGGAACCCTCGTTCCGTTCGTCCCGCTGCTCCTCTTGGCCCTGGCCCTTGCGCCCCGGTCCCGGTCGCGGATCTCCGCCGCCGGCGTTTCCGAACGCCTCCTTCCCGCCGGGTCCCTCCTCCTCGGCCTGGCCCTCGTGCTCGTTCCCCAGCTCATCGCCAATGCGCGTTCGGGCTTCGGGCCCCAGCTCTCCGCGAATCGGTGGTGGAACCTCGAACTCGGTCTCGCGGACGAGGGCGACCTCGACCCGGAGCGAGTTGCCGCCGCGCGTGAGCGTGGCCTCGATCCCCGCGAGGAGCGCCTCCTTCCGGTACAACGGGCGAGCCGGCTCTACTTCGAGGCCGCGCCGACGCCCTTGGAGCGCGAGCGCCTGGCGCGCGAACGCACGCTCCACCGGCTGCGCGAGCGCGGCCTTTGGGGCGTATTCCGCGGGCAGGTGCGCAAGCTCGCGTCGCTCCTCCTCGCCCCCGACTGGTCCCTCGATCAGTCCCTGACCTTCCGCCACCGCTGGGAAGCGACCTCGCCCGCGGGGTCCTGGCTCCCCGTTCTCGACCGCGCCCTCTGGTGGGGCCTGCTCCTCGCCGGCGGGATCGGGCTGGCCCGCATCGGGTTTCGCTCCCGGGCCTTCCTTCCGGCGCTGCTTCTCGCTTACCTGTTCGCCGCGCTGCTGCTCGTTCCGTTCAAGGCGCGCTTCCTGATCCCCACGATCCCGCTTCTCGCCCTCTTCGTGGGAAGCCTCCCCCAACGCCCTAGCCCATCCCCCTCCGAGGACGAAACGCCATGACCGAGTCCCCTTCCAACACCGAACTCGCCACCCTTGGCGCCGGCTGCTTCTGGTGCGTCGAAGCCGTTCTCTCTCGCCTCGACGGTGTTCTCGAAGCCCGCTCCGGCTTCATGGGAGGCGACCCGGCACGGACGAGCTACCGCGAGGTATGCACCGGCACGACCGGCCACGCGGAGGTCGTCCAGGTCCGCTTCGATCCCACCCGCATTTCCTACGACGAACTGCTCTCCTGGTTCTGGCGCCTCCATGATCCGACGACGCGCGACCGACAGGGCAACGACGTCGGCCCCCAGTACCGCTCGGTGATCTTCACCCACTCCGCCGAGCAGGAGCAAGCCGCGAAGGCTTCCCGCGACGCGGCCGAAGCTTCGGGATCGTTCGCGGGCCCCATCGTCACCGAGATCGCCGCGGCGGGCGCGTTCCATCCCGCCGAGGAAGAGCACGACGACTACTACGCCCGCAACAAGGACCAGGGCTACTGCCGCATGGTGATCGCGCCGAAGCTCGAGAAGCTCGGCTTCGACGACTGACCCGCACACCACGCGAGCGGCCGAGGGTCGGGAACGCTCCCGGCCCTCGGCCGCTACTCGTTCGATCGCGGGGTCGCTGCGACGCACCCCGCGCGCCGCTCAGTTGCCGGCGGTCACGACCGAGGAGCCGAGCCCCTGCAGGCGCGCGCGCTCCTCGGCGATCCGGGCCCGTACCTCGGCAAGCTCGTTCAGGACCTCGATGCGGCGGGCTTCGAGTTCGGCGAGTTCCGACCCCCCATTCCCGTTGGCCGCGCTCGCGACTCCTCCGGCTTCGCAGGCGCCGGCGGGCGCATCCGGGGAGACGCTGAAGCCCTCACACGCGACTTCGCAGTCCTCACTCTCGACCGGGCAGTCGTCCGACATCGCGGCGGCGGGTACGGCCGCGGTGGTGCGGAGCCGCGACTCGGCGACCGCCTCGGCGACCCGCTCGGAGCAGTCCCCACTCTCCTCGCAGGCGCTTGCCGATGCCTTCGGGCACTGCGAAGCGGACGCAGCCTGGGCCTTCGGGCACTGCGAACCGACGGCGGCCTTCATCGAGCAGTTCGACATCGTCGCAGCGGCGGCACCCGCCTTCGGGCACTCGTCGCAGTCGTCCCCGGACATCTCGCAGTCCCCACTTCCC
>DRLC01000378.1 GCA_011053145.1 Planctomycetota bacterium
CGGTCAAGGCCTCGAAGAGCTGCGGCGAAACGAGTTCGGCCGCGCGCGGCGTGAGCACGGCGCGCACGCCATGCCCCGCCTGGGCGAGCTTGCTCGCGAGGTCGCAGGCCTTGTGGATCGCGGCCGAAGCGCCGACACCGAGGAGGACTCTCGTCATGGGGTTGCTCCCGATCCGTGCTCCCTGGGCTCGGCGGACGGGCCGGGCTCCGCGTCGAGCCCCGCGAGCCGCCTCACCTCCGCCACCGCTCGCTCCAGGTCCTCGTTCACGACCACCGCATCGTACTTGTCCCTCGCCAGAAGCTCCTCGCGAGCCTTCTCGAGCCTCCGCTCGATCACCTCGGGCGCGTCCGTGCCGCGCCCTCGGAGTCGCGCCTCGAGTTCCTCCATGCTCGGCGGCGCGATGAACACGAACACGCTCGGGACCTCGAGACCGAGGGTCTTCAGCGTCGATCCGCCCTGTACGTCGATCTCGACGAGATAGACCGAGCCCCGCGCGAGAGCCTCTTCCATCGGGGCCCGCAGGGTCCCGTAGAGGTTGCCGTGCACCTCGGCCCACTCGATGAACGCGCCCTCCTCGATCAGACGCCGAAAGGTCTCCTTGCCGATGAAGCGATAGTCCTTCCCGTCCACCTCACCGGCGCGCATCGGTCGCGTCGTCGCCGAGATCGAAAACTCGACGCGCGGGTCCTCGAGCAGCCGCTTGCAGATCGTGCTCTTGCCGCAACCCGAGGGGCCGGAGATCACGAGCAGCGTGCCGGTTCCCGATTTCACGCGCGCTACTCCACGTTCTGCACCTGCTCCCGCAGGCGCTCCACATGGGTCTTGGCCTCGACGACCCAGTGCGACACCTTCGTATCGCTGCACTTGGCTCCGATCGTGTTCACCTCGCGGAAGATCTCCTGCACGAGGAAGTCGAGCTTGCGCCCGAGCCGCCCGCCTCGCGAGAGGAAGGTCGAGAGCTGGTCGAGGTGGCTCGCGAGACGGGCCAGCTCCTCGGACACGTCCAGTCGGTCCGCGAGCAACGCGATCTCGCGCGCGATGTCGCCCGGTTGCAGGTGTCCCGCACCGCCGAGCAGTTCCCCGACACGTTTCTCGAGCGCCTTCTGGTGCGTGCGCACCACGGTCGGCATGCGGCGTTCGATCTTGCCCACCACCTTGCGCGTCGCGGCGGCATGGGACTCGAGGTCGTGGCGAATCGCCTCCCCCTCGGTGGTACGCATCTCGATGAGGCGCTCGAGCGCCTCATCGACGACGGAGAGGGCGGAGCGCCGCAGACGCTTGGTGTCCGGCTTCTCCTCGTCGGGCACCGAGAGGACCCCCGGAAGCTGCAGGAGCGTGTCCATCGAAACTCCCTCCCCGACGCCGAGCCGCTTGCGCGCCGCCTCGAGGTCCGTCCGATAGCGCTCCAAGAGCTCGAAGTCGATCGACGCGGGCCGCGCACCCGCACGCCCCGTCCAGCTCATCGAGAGCATTACCGAGCCCCGCTCGAGACGTTTGCGGAGCAGGCTGTCGAGGTCTCCTTCGAACGCGGCGAACTCCGAGGGGAGCCGCATCTTCAGGTTCAGGTGGCGGTGGTTGACCGAGCGCAGCTCGGCTCCGACGACCATCCCATCGAGTTCGCTCGTGGCCGCACCGTAGCCCGTCATCGAGCGCAGCGCGGAGGTGCGTCGCTTGCTGGGCACGTGGGCTCGCTGGGTGGGGATGGACGGAACGCGGACGGACTACTCGTCCGTGGGCGTGATCGGCAGGGCGCCGGCGCCGACGTCCTGGATCCCCGCGGGCAGGGTCGACTCGACCGTGGGCACGGCGTCGACCGCCGACTCCGAGATCAGCGAGCGGTTCAGCATGTGCAGGACCAGGGCGCTCGCGATGAAGACTCCAGCGGTCACGCCGGTGAAGGTGTTGATCCCCTTCGCGCCGACGCCGAAGGTCTGCTGCCCTTGTTCACCGAGGGCCTGGCCGAAGCCGCCGCTGCCCTCCTGGAGGAGGATCACGACGATCAGCACGAAGGCCGACAGGCAGAAGAGGATGTAGAGGAGGGTGCTGAGAATGGCCATGGCGTGGGGCGCGGGGCTAGCGAGCGAAGTCGAGGATGGGGACGAACAGGTCGGCCTTCAAGGAAGCACCTCCGACGAGAGCGCCGTCGACGTCGGGGACGGCCATCAGCTCGGCCACGTTCCCCGGCTTGACGCTGCCGCCGTACTGGATGCGGAGCTTCGAGGCGGTCGCCTCGTCGTAGAGCCCGGTCAGGAGACCGCGCAGGTATTCGTGCACCTCACCCGCTTGCTGGGGCGAGGCGGTGAGTCCGGTCCCGATCGCCCAAACGGGTTCGTAGGCGATCGTGACGCGCGAGATGGCGTCGGCTCCGACCCCGTCGAGACCGGCGGTGAGCTGGGCGCGGCAGACCGCTTCGGTCTGCTTCGACTCGCGCTCCTCCCGGGTCTCGCCGACGCACAGGATCACGTCGAGCCCCGCGTCGAGGGCGCGGTGCAGCTTCTCGCCGACGCGCTCGTTCGACTCGCCGTAGACGTGGCGGCGCTCGGAGTGGCCGACGATCGCGAAATCGGCACCGACATCGGCGACCATGCGCGCGGAGACCTCACCCGTGAAGGCGCCGGCCTCCTGCTCGCAGACGTCCTGGGCGCCGACCCGGATGTTCGTGCCCTCGAGGGCGCGGACGATGTCCGGCAGGAAGACGAAGGACGGCGCCACGGCGCAGTCGACGTCGGTGCGGTTGCCGAAATGCTCTCCCAGGGCGCCGGCCAACTCGAGGGCCGAGGCGCGATCCAGGTTCATCTTCCAGTTGCCGGCGAGATAGGGGGTTCTCACGGTGCGGTCCTTTCGATCGCGCGCGGGGCGAGATCTGGTTCTGTGACTCGAAGGGGTCGGGAATCGGTGCCGTCGATGAAACGACGGCCCACCAGGGGCGCGATCGCCCGGGCGGCGGCGGCGAGTTCGGCGAAGGTCTCGATCGAGATCGCCTGGGCGCCGTCGGAATGAACGGTGTGGGGCGCGGGGTGCACCTCGACGATCAGCCCGGCGGCGCCCGCGGCGAGCGCCGCGCGAGCGAGGGGCGGAACGAGGTGGGACTTCCCGGCCGCGTGGGACGGGTCGGCGATCACCGGAAGGTGCGTCGCGGTGGTGAGGTGAGCGACGGCGCCGAGGTCGAGCAGGTTGCGCGTGACCGAATCGAAGCTGCGCACGCCGCGCTCGCAGAGGATCACGTTCGGGTTTCCCGCGTCGAGCACGGTCTCGGCGGCGAGCAGGAACTCGCGCACGGTTGCGGCGAGCCCGCGCTTGAGGAGGATCGGCTTGCCGCTCGAAGCCGCCTCGCGGAGCAGGACCTGGTTCGACATGCTGCGCGAACCGATCTGCAGCGCGTCGGCCGCGCCGGCGACGAGTTCGACGTCGCGCGGATCCAGGACCTCGGTCACGAAGGCGAGCCCGGTCGCCTCGCGCGCGCGCACGAGCATCTCGAGGCCCGCTTCCCCGAGCCCGCGGAACGCATGGGGCGAGGTGCGCGGCTTGAAGGCGCCCCCGCGCAGGAGCGTCGCCCCCGCCTCGCGCACGCCCGCCGCGATCTCGATCAGGTCGTCCTGATCCTCGACGGCGCAGGGGCCGGCGATCAGCGAGACGGTGTCGTCGCTGAAAACGGCGTCCCCGACCCGGACGACGGTCGCCTTCCGGTCCGCGCGTCGCTCGGTGCGCTCGGGCGCGTCGGAGGCGTCCAAGACCCCGGCCACCAGGGCGAAGTCCTCGAAGCGCGATCGATCGGCCGCGTCACCGGGGGTTCCGTCCTCGCGGACCAGCTCGAGCACGCGCCTGCCCGCACCCAGGAACCGGGCGCGGTAGCCGAGTCGGTCGGCGAGGTCCAAGAGCGGCTGGGCCTCGGAACCCGCGGGGGTCTTGCGAAGGGAGAAAAGCATCGCCTCTAGAGAATAGGATGCAAAGGAGGGTCGGCCGGGCCCAGGCGCCGGGAACCGTTTCCGGAACCGACCCGAACTGGAAAGGGCCTGAAGAACACTCCTCCTCCGCAAACGAGCCCGGCAGTATAGGCCGCCTCCCGAACCCTGCAAACGCTTGCCGGGGCCGAACCCCACCGAACCGGCCGATTCCCGCCCAGCCTGCCCCATGTCCCCCGGATCCTCCCCGATCGAGACCCTCCTGGAGCTCCAAGTGCTCGATGACCTGCCCCGGACGGGGTGGGTTCAGGCCGGGATCGCCGGGGGCGAGACGGTGGGCGCCCACACCCTGGGGGTGGCCTTCCTGGTCCTGCTCCTCGCTCCGAAGGTCGAACCCGCGCTCGATACGGGGCGGGCGGTGGCTCTCGCCCTGCTCCACGACGTGGGCGAAGCGCGGCTCGGAGACCTCCCGAGCACCGCCCGGGGCTACCTGCCGGACGGGGCGAAGGCCGCGGCCGAGGCGGCAGCGGCGCGGGACCTCCTGGAGCCCTTCGGGGCTGGGGTCGGGGAGCTCGCCGCGGAGGCTTCCAGGGGGGCCGATCGCGAGGCCCGCTTCGTCCGCCTCGCCGACCGCCTCCAGCTCGGACTGCGTCTCCTCGCGTACCTGCGCGCGGGGCGGCGCGGTCTCGGGGACTTCCGGCGCGGGCTCGACCGGCTCGAGTGCTCCGAGTTCCCGCCCCTCGCGTCGCTGCACACCGAACTCCTCGCGGCCCTCGACTCCGCTGCCGGAGGGCCCCGATGAAGCGCGCCCTGTTCGTCCTGTTCGTGCTGACGATCTGCGTGGCGGGCTGGCTGCGCGAGCGCGCGACCGAGGGGGCCGAGCGCGGACGGCTCGCCCTCGGTCCGGTCCCGACCCCCGAATTCGAGGACCTCGCTCCGCCGATCGGGGCCGAGGTGCTTCGGGGTCGGGTGCTGGATCCGGACGGGACGGGCTGCGGGGGGCTCGAAATCGTTCTCTCTCCCCCTGTATCGACGGAGGACGGGGACAGCTCGGCCTCGCCCCTTCACTGGACCACGACCGCGGAGGATGGGTCGTTCGTCTTCGACGAGCTCCAGCCCGGCTCCTACATCGCGATTCTCTCCCAGGCGAACCGTGAACCGGTGCGCCGCGAAGTCGAGATTCCAGTCCCGGGAGATCTGGTCTGGAAGCTCGAAAAGGGCCCCCTCGCCCCGCTGGATGCGCTTCCCGAAGTGCGGCGAGCCGACCTCGCCGGACGCGTCGATTCCCCCGACCGCCCCTCGATCCAGGGCAGGCCGCCCGGCCCGATCCCCACCGAGGGCTTCCAGATCCTGCTGCTCCCCGACGACCCCGACCCGATGCGGCTGACCGGGGTCACCAAGCGCCGCACATCGGTCTCGGCGGACGGCACGTTCCGATTCGAAGGGGTCGTCGCCGGCTCGTACCACATCGAACTGCTCCCCCCCTTCGCCCGCGACGGAAGCTGGCCCGTCCTCGACCGAGTCGCGGTCGAAGTGGACCCCGCCGGGAGCGCCTCCCCACGCCTCACGATCCGCGGCGGCACGATCAGCGGAAAACTCGTCGACCCCGAGGGCCGCCCCATCGAAGGAGCCCTGGTCGAAGCCTGGCCGCTGGCTCAGCCCACACACCGCTGGCCGGTCCGGTCCACGGACCAGGAGGGGGTCTTCTGGATCGACCATCTCCCGCCGGACACCTACACGCTGCGGGTGCGGGCCGGAGCAGGAGTCCTCGAAGAGCGCGTCGAAGTGCTCGAGGGCGCGAACCGCCAGCTAGAACTCGCCCCCCTCGACCCTAGGGGATCGGACTGACGCTCACTTACCCTTGGGTCGGGTATCGCCCAGGGGAAATCAGCCACTGCCATGGAGAGCATCTACCTCGACCACGCCGCCACGACGCCGATCGCGCCGGAGGTGCGTCGTGGGATGGCTCCGATGTTCGAGGCGGAGTTCGCGAACCCGTCCTCCCGGCACGGGCCGGGGGTGCGGGTGAGGGAAGCGATCGAGGCCGCGCGCGCTCGGGTGGCCCGCTCGATCTCCGCGAGACCGGAACAGGTGGTCTTCACCTCGGGCGGCACCGAAGCGAACAACCTCGCGGTGCTCGGGCTCGCGCGCGCGGGGCGCGGCAAGCACGTCCTCGTCGGCCCGACCGAACACGCATCGGTGCGCGAAGCAGCGAAGGCGCTCGTGAGCGAGGGGTTCGAGGTGGAAACGCTCGCGCTCGACGAACGCGGGGATCTGGACATCGAACGACTCGTGTCGCGCCTGCGACCCGACACGGTCGTGGTCGCGTGCATGCTCGTGAACAACGAGTTCGGCACGGTCTCCCCGATCCCGCGCATCGCCAAGCTCGTGCGCGCGAATGCGCCGAACGCGAGAGTCCATGTGGATGCGGTGCAGGGCCTCGGGAAGCTCCCCGTCTCGTTCGGAGAGCTCGGAGCGCACACCCTCGCGATCAGCGCGCACAAGGTGCACGGTCCCAAGGGCACGGGCGCGCTCGTCGTCGAGGACGGCACACGGCTCCGGCCGCTCGTCTTCGGCGGTGGACAGGAGCGCGGCCTGCGCACCGGAACCGAAAACGCCGCCGGCATCGTCGGCTTCTCCATCGCGGTGGAACTCGCCGCAAACGCGCAGCGCAAGACCCACGCGCACCTCAGCGAACTCCGCGCACTCCTCGCCGACGAGCTCGCGGGTCTCGCAGGCGCGCGCCTTCTCGACGTCGGCTCCGAACACTCCCCCGCGATCGCGGCGCTCTCGCTGCCCGGCCCCCCGGCCGAAGTGTGGATGCACCACCTGGAAGAACGCGGCGTCCACACCAGCGTCGGGTCGGCCTGCCAGGGGAACCGCGGCGGGATCCCCCCGGCCCTGCTCGCCCTGGGGTTCGGCGAGGAGGAAGCTCGGCACATCCTGCGCATGTCCTTCTCGTCGATGACGACCGCGGAGGAAGTGCGGGCGGGCGCCGCGGCGCTGCGGGCGGTGGCGAGCGGTTTGGGGGTGAAGCCGTGAGCGCACCCGATACGGGGGAACCCAGCGAGCTCGTCGTCGGACGCTACGGGGAGCTCTGGCTCAAGGGCAAGAACCGCCGCGACTTCGAGCGCGCACTCCTCAAGAACACCAAGCGCGCCCTCGCCCCGGTCGCGCCGATGAAGCTCGTGCGCGAGGGCGCGCAGATCCTCGCGATCCCCGAGCCCGGCTCCGAATCGCGTGTCGGGGACCTGGCGCGGCGCATGGCCGAGGTCTTCGGTTTCTCCTCGATCTCCCGTGCACGCACCGCGCCCGCCGACCCGCAAGCGATCGCCGAGACCGCCCGCACCGTCCTCGCCGAAGCCCTCGACGCACTCCCCCGAGGCCGCGCGATCCCGTTTCGCGTCGAGACCAAGCGCGGCGACAAGAGCTTCCCGATGATCTCGACCGAGCTCGACCGCTTCGTCGCCGATCGCGTCATCGCCGACCACGCCGAGCGCCTGACCGTCGACCTCTCGCACCCCGAACTCACGCTCGGAATCCACGTCCGCCCCGAGCGCACCTTCGTCTTCGCGGAGCGCGTCCCCGGCGCGGGCGGCCTGCCCGTGGGCACCTTGGGACGCGCCGTCGCTCTGCTCTCGGGCGGCATCGACTCGCCCGTCGCATCGTGGATGGCGATGAAACGCGGCTGCGAGGTGGTCTTCTGCGCGTTCCATTCCTTCCCCTACATCGGTGAGAGCTACCTCGCGAAGGTGCGTCGCCTCGTCGCGCGCCTCGCGCGCTTCCAGGTGAACTCGGTCCTGCATGAGGTCCCGTTCACCGCGATCCAGGAAGCGATCCGCGACGGAGCTCCGCCCTCGTACCGCACCGTGCTCTATCGCCGGCAGATGGCGCGCGTCGCTTGCCGCATCGCCGCGCGCGAAAAGGCCTCCGCCCTCATCACCGGCGAAAGCCTCGGTCAGGTGGCGAGCCAGACGCTCGAAAACCTCACCTGCATCGGCGCCGCATCCTCCCTGCCGGTCCTGCGCCCACTCGTTGCCTTCGACAAGTTCGAAACGATCGAGCTCGCGCGCAAGATCGGCACCTTCGACCTCTCGATCGAACCCGAGCCCGACTGCTGCACGGTCTTCCAACCGAAGAAACCGATCCTGCGCGGGCGGATCGAGGTGTGCGAGGACGCGGAAGGGAGCCTCGATCTCGACGCCCTGATCGACGCCGCACTCGAGGCCTCGGAGCGCCGCGTCATCGCGGCGAGCTGAGCGGTTGAACCGGCTCCGCCCTCCCGGCTCCATCCACGGCCGCTAGCAGTTCTCCGGGCCGGAAGGGCTTTTGGAGCGTGGAGAACGGCACCTCGCGGCCGGGTCGAGCTCCGAGGAGGAGGATTCGGGAGTGCAGGGAGCGTTCCTCGGCGAGGGTCGAAAAGAGGTCGGGGCTCTGGGATTCGATGTCGGCGTCGATCAGGGCCAGGTCCGCGGCGGTGCGCAGGGTGGAGCGCAGAACCGGAAGCAATTCGTCGCCGTCGTTCGGCCGCAGGACCTCGTGGCCGGCTTCGAGGAGGACCTCTTCGATGAGCTCGCGCAGGTCGTCGTCTCGCTCCAGCAGCAGGATCCGAACGCCTGAGGCCCGGGAGGAGTCCGTGCGAACGGGCTCGAGACCCGAACTCGGCATCTGGAACCGATACGCGAACGCCGATCCCTTGGCTCGGCAGAGGACCTCGATGCGCTGATCGCGCAGGAAGTCCGCTGCGAGGTTCAGGACATCGGGGGGGCTCGGAGGAGTGGAGCACGGGCGCACGACGGTGATCGAAGCGGTGCGCCGACGAATCGAGACCGAGATGCGCACGGGGATGTCGCGGCGGACTCCGGCCTCTCCGGAGCGAATCTGCCCCGCCGCTTCCGCCGAGTCCTCGATCTGGTCCGCGACGAAGGCGACCAGAAAGCGCGAGAGCCGCAAGCCGTCCACGTGGGCGAGAAGGGGTTCGGAACTCGACTCCACCGAGAGCGAAACCCCTCGGGCGGCAGCCAGCGGACCTGCCACGAGATGCACGGCTTCGAGGGCCCGGCGCAAATCGAAGGAAGCAGGACTTCCCGCGACAGGATTGCGCGCGAATCGGGAGAGGTGCGAGAGGGACTCGCTGATCCGATTCACCTGGAGGCGGGCGAGAGAGCGATCGGCCTCGCTCGCCCCTTCGGTCAGGGCTCCGGCGATGACCGCCAGGGAATTGTTCAGTCGGTGAACCAGGGGCGGAATGAGGCTCACCAGGTGTTCCGCTGGGGAACCCTTCGCCTGGGTGTCGGGGGAAAACAGGGTGGGCACAGATCTCTCTCCTCTGTACTGGGGGTAATGCTCCATCGCTCGGAACGAACCGGCGCGGGCCCCACAGGCCTGACCCGTTGCCAGTCAATCGCCACCATCCCCGACAAGAGGACAGGAGAACCGGAAAACCGAAGGCGACAGGAAGCCTCGGGCTGGGCTTGCGTGGTTCGGTAGAGAATACTGGAGAACGCCTCGTTTGGGTGCAGACCTCTCCAGGGCCCCCAATTCCTCCATGAACCGGACCACGGTCGTCTTCCTCGCCCTCGCGATCCTCCTCGCGCACGCTCTGGCCATCCACCAGACGCCCTCGGGAGACTTCGCACCGCCGTACGAGCGCGCCCATGTGGCCTTCGAGCTGGGGCGCGGCATCGTCCAGGGAATCCCCCCGACAGCGGGTACCGAGACCTCCTGGCTCAACGCCTACCCCTCCCCGACCTGGGTCCTATTCGCCTCTCTGCTCGAGCGCCTTTATCTCTTTCCGACGATCTGGTCCCAGGTCTTCGGCATCCTGTGCGCCCTCGGGACGGTGGTGGTCCTGTCGGAATTCAGTCCCAAGCGGCTCGCGGGGCTGATCGCACCGGTTCTTCTCGCGAGCACGGGGGCGGCCGCCGCCGCCGGGCCGAGCGGGACCGAGGCCCCCCTCGCGATGCTACTCCTGACGTTAGCGTTCCTGTCCTTCGAGCGCGGCTGGCGCACGCCGCTCCTGGTCAGCCTCGTCGCGCTCGGCCTGACCCGCCCGGAGGGATTCGCCTGCGCGATCGTCTTCCTGCTCCTGGAACGCTTCGACCGACCGACTGGACTCGAGACCGATGGGGATCCGCGCCCGCGCAGGAGGATGACCGCCGCGCTCCTCCTCTCGATCGCGATCCTCCTCGGCAGCGGAGTCCTCCGCGGACTCATCACCGGCGAACGCCTCTCCCCCTTCGCGCGGGACCTCCTCGAGTTCGACGCCGACCAGGCTCGGCTCGGGCTGGCGTGGCTCGCGGGTTTCCTGCGCGGAACCCCGGGGGCGGTCCTGCTCCTCCTCCCGATCCTGCTCGTGCTCGCCCGCCGCGCGGGGGGCACCGGGCGGAGGGCCCTCGCGGTGTTTTGCGGTTGGGCCGGTCTGACCGTCCTCGCCGGCGGCGACGAGCTCCCGATGTGGAACGCGATCGCGCCCGGCCTCCCCCTGGCCTTCCTGTCGGTACAGGCCGAGTTCCGCCGCTGGCTCGACCGCCGGCCCCACCAAGCACCGCTCGCCTGGGGACTCTTGCTCACGACGATCCTCCTCTCCCTGCTCGCGAGCAAGCTGCCGGGGGACTTCGGCCCGGTTCCGATGGAGCGCTTCCTCGAGGAGTGGATGCGGCCGACCGGGACACTCGCCGAGGCCTACCCGCGCCCCCTCGGACGGGCCGGACTCCTCGAAGAGACGCGCGGCGTCGAGCGGCTGCGCCGGGTCGGGATCTTCCTGCGCGACAAGGTCAGCGAGGATGCGCGCATCGGATCCTTTTGGCCCGGGGCGATCGGGTACCTCTCCCGCTGCCGTGTGTTCGACCTCCTCGGCCGCCGCGCTCCCGTGCCGCCGGCGACCCAGACGAACGCGTGGTCGGGCCGCCACCGGATCGACCTGGTGCACTCGCTCGAGGAGCCCGTGGACTATCTGGTCCTGACCCTCGGAACGCCCGGCGTGACCTTCTCCGAGGTCCTTTCGCGCTGGCTCCGGGCGTACGACACGATTGGGGATACGGAAGAGCGGCGCGGCGAAATGCGCGAGGCGCTGTCGCGCTACGAGATCGTCTCCGTCCCGGTGCCCGCATCGGAAGAGGATCCCGCGGTGTCCGCCGAAGACCCGTTCCTCTTGCTGCGGTCGCGCGAACTGGAGCTCGATCCGAGCCTGGAGCTGAGGCTCGAAGGAGGCGGGTTCACCGTCCTGGTCCAGCACCGCGGCCAGCGCCAGGTGGTCGACCTCGCGGTCCACGCGATCGCGGACGATGGAACCAGGTGGTCCCTGCGGCCGACCGGGGAATGGACCCGCGAGGAAGAGGTGAGCGCACGCACGGACCTGTTCCTCTACGACTCCGGTTCCCGCGAGGTCCGCCTGCTCCACGCGGAGTTCCCGCCGGATCTCGACCACGGCGCCGTCACCGCCGACCTCCATTCGGTCGGCGTGCCCCAGTCCTTGACCCTCGCCCGGGCCGGGCAGGGGGCGCGGCTCGTGTTCTCGCGATGAGACCCGGGTGGCCGGCGTCCACGCGGGTGCATGCCTGGATCCTCTCCATCGCGCTGGCCCTCGCCTACCTGATCCCGGCCGTCAGCCTCCTGGGCGACCACGGCGCGACCTGGGACTGCGTCCAGGGGGAGTACCCCTATGGCGAGCGCGTCCTCTCCTTCGTCCTCGAGGGGGACGAAGCGTACCTGCGCAACACGCTGCGAGAACCCCACCCCACGGTGCGCTCGCCGCACCCGAACTTCGACGTCTCTCGGTTCCGATGGACGCTCATCCCACCCTTCGTCTCGGTTCTTTCGGCGATCTCCTGTCGCCTGCTCTGGACCGAACTCGGGATCCTGCCGGCCCTGCAAGCGCACAACCTCGTCGTCGTCCTCGTGGTCGCCACGTTCCTGTGCTTCTGGGTGCGCTTTCTCCTCCCCCGCATCGGCACGCTCGCCGCCCTCTTCGCCGGCGCCTCGCTGGTCCTCTTGCCGCGCTTCCTCGCGCACTCGTTCTACAACCTGAAGGACCCTCCCGAGGCCTGCCTCTACGTCGCGGCGGTGACCCTCGCCTACCTGGCGCTGACCCGCGAACGGCGAAGGTGGTGGATCCTGGCTGGGATCGCCACTGCGCTCTCCCTCGCGACGAGGCCGAACGCGTTCTTCATTCCGGTGCAGATGTTGGTGTTCTTCCTCCTCGTGCGCTGGAGAACGCCGAGGGGCGAAGTTCCCGCGGTCCGAATCCCTCCGCGCTCGTTCCTCCTCGGCTCGGTCGCGTTCCTCGTCGCCTACTACGCGGCATCCCCTCCCTATTGGGTGCACCCGATCGACGGCCCCCCCCAGGTGATCCGAGCGCTCCTGAGCATCGGCAACCATGACATCTCGGGAACCTCCGCCCCCGGACCGTGGTGGGAGAGGGTCTCGCTGCACGCTCCCCTCCGCATCCTCTGGACGACCCCTCCGCTCCTGCTCGCCCTCGCCCTCCTCGGGATCCTGCGGGGGGCGCCCACGGGAACGCTCCAGGCGTTCCTCCTCGCCGGCCTCCTCGTTCCCGGCCTGCGCAACCTGATCCCGGGGATGCGCAACTATGGTGGCGTCCGCCACGTTTTCGAGTTCTTCCCGTTCCTCTGCGCGTTCGCGGGAATCGGAGCCGCGGCGATCTGGGAATCCGTGAACTCCGCCCTGCACCTGTCGTCCGCCCTCGGGAGACGGATCACCGCCGGTGCGGTCGCGCTCTGCCTCCTCGTGCCGAGCGCGGTCGCCGTCGCGACGACCTATCCGAACGGGATCGCGTACTTCAACTCCTTCGTCGGCGGACTCGCCGGCGCGCGGGAGCGCAGGATCAGCGACGCGGGCGACTACTGGTGCGCCTCGTACTGGGAGGGCATCGCATGGATCAGCGAGCACGCCGACCCGGGCGCGGGCCTCTTCGTACCGCACGCCCCCTGGGTGGCCGAGGCCATCGCTCCCGTGCGCCTGCGCCCGGACCTCCACCTCTGGAGCGGCGAAACCGAAGGACCACCGAGTCCCCTCTTCGTCCTGTTCACCTCGGGCTACCACCGGCCCCTGCGCCAGCAAATCGAGGAGCGAATGACGCCGGTCCACGAAGTTCGCGTCCAGGGCGCGCCGATCCTGTTCGTGTACCGACTCGACCCGGCGGACGGCGAACTCCTCGCTGACCTGGAACGGGAAGTCGACAGGGGGAAGGAGACGCGCGCCTTCCTGCGAGCCCTGCGGCGCAACCGAAGGGCCTACCGTGCCGTACTCGGCGTCGCGCTCGAGTTCCGGGCCGGCAAGATCGACGAGGAGACCGCCGTCGATCGGATCGAGGGGCTACTCCCCTCCGGGTCCGCGGAGAACACCCGCCCGACGATCCGCGCACTCATCGACTTGCTCCACTGAGGATTCCACCTCCGGCGGCCCCACCTTCAGGCTCCACAGCTTCCATCCCGGGCCGATCGCACTCACCCGGAAGGCCCGGGACAGGTACGCGTCGTTGGCTTCGAAGTCGAGGACGTGGATGTCCCGACCGGGTACGCGGTCCGTGGACGGCACCGTGTTGCGACGGACGTAGGCAATGGGAAACGTCACGACCCGTAGGGTCCCGAGGAGGTGTCGGAGGGGATTGTCCTTGCGGACCACCTCGAAGACCGTCGCGCCGGGAAGCACATGGGACTGAATCGCCCGGACGATCTCCGCGTGGGTCCCTTCGGGCAATCCGCCCCTGCTGTCCATCCTTCCGAGGGCGCGCGCCATCCGCTTCGACTCGTCCCAGGACAGGGCTTCGGGAACCGTCTTCCCTGCACGATCAGAGAAGGCGAGCACAGCCCGTTCGCCGACGAACAGGGCGCGCCCCCCGAGGACCAGGACCACGACGAGGGGAAGCACCGTCCGCAGCCTGTTCGGCGCCGCCCCCGTCCGAAGCTCTCGGATTCCGACCGCGATGGCGCTTCCCGCGATCAAGATCGCGGCCGGCACGAGATGGAAGGCCATCCGCCCCGCGGCGGTCTGGAGCTGCCAGCCCACGTCCGATCGAAGGAGCGCGAGGATGGCGACGTAGGAAAGCCCCCACAGAAGGATCACGAAGATGGGGAGAAGCGACCCCGGCCGCCGAACCCAGCGAGGAGCGAGGAGAAGGACCAGCCCCAAGGAAAGGAACACGAGCTGGGAACGGCCCGTGTCAAGCAACACTTCATGGAAGGCGTAGCTCGCGATGGCGGGGATCCGGCGAACCGCATAGCCCAGCGCCTCGAAGCCGGCGGCTCCCTGGGAACGAGAAAACTCCACCCCGAGAGTCCAGTTCGACCCCCAAACCACTGCGAGGCCAAGGAGTGGAACACCGAACGCAACTGCGAGCTCTCTGCCGCGGGCCTGGGCGTTCCCTCCCCGGGTCCTCCCCCGCAAGACGCCCAGGGCGGCCGATCCCAGGGCGCAGGAGAGGCAGACCCCGAGCAGGATCGCGCCCTCATGCTTCGCGAAGACCGCGGTCGTCAGGCCGAGCGCCGAGAGCCGGAGCCAGGCCCTCGTACCGGTTGCGCGGAACCTCCTGTAGCCGTCGAGGGCGAGAAGCGCCCCGAGCGCAACGAAGATGTCGGCGTAACCCGAACGCGTGGCCTGGGTGAACCCGCCCACGCCGAGGAGCAGGAAGAGCAGGACCGAATCGACACCCCGCACGCCATACTCGCGGACCGCGGCGCGGAGCGCGGAGGCCTCCGCGAGAATCAACGCGACGGCCGTGCACTGGACCGGCAGGCGGTTCGCCACATGGGTCACGCGACCCTCGACGACGAACACCCAGAGCTGCAGCAGCGGGTTCAGAGGAGGGTAGTCCGCGTGCGGAATCACGCGATCGTGAACGAGTTCCCGATAGCCCTCTCCGAATCCTCCTCCCAGGAAGATCGCCTTTGCCCGGAGGCTCCAGAACGCCCCCTCATCCCCTCCCACCACCGCGGAAAGACTGCCGCGCAGGACCGCCTCGAGGGTGATGAGAACCGCGATCGCAACAGCGATCGCATAGACCCAATCCACGCCTCCAGACTCCACCGAATCTCCGGCGACCTCCGCCGTCCCCCGACGTCGGGGGAACACGAGCAGGGCCGCTTCGAGAACGAGGACGAGCGTGACCGTGCCTCTCCACGAAACTCCGGCAGCGGCCACGACCCACGACGCGACCATCAGGGCAACGCAAACCCCGAGGCAACCAGCGACCCACGACCAAGCCAGCCCCCCCAGCCGATCCCGTGGATTCCAGAGCCCGAAGCGCTGGGCTGCCAGGAATCCAAGGCCCGCGGGGATCCCCAGCGCCACGAGAAGATGCAGGGCCTCTAACAACGCCCCCCCCCACGGATCGCCGGGAAGGCACGGGCACGGGCCATCGGGTGGGCCGGCTGCAAGTGTCCTCCGATCCCCCGGCGCGGGGGACGATTGCGAGCGGCCGTCTTGTCCATCGTTGTCGGGTGCCGCCTCCAGGACGGCTCTCCGCTACCCCCCCCCCGGATCCAGCTGGGAGGAGCACCGGTCAAGTGCGAGTGTCGTCGGGACGAGCTCCCGGGCCGATCCCGTGCAAGCGGAGCTTGCGATAAAACGTGCTCTTCCCGATTCCGAGGAGCTTCGCGGCGGCGAGCTTGTCGCCGGAGGTCTCGCGCAGGGCGTGCAGGATTGCCTTGCGTTCGTAGGCCTCGAGGCTCGGGGATTCGGCGGGATCGGTGATCGTCTCGTAGGCCTCGGCGAGCGGATCGCGGCGCTCCCGCTGCTGTGGGGCGTCCTGGGAGGGGATGAAGTCCGTCGGGGAGAGGCGGCTGTAGAGATCGCGCAGGGGACCGGGGAGGTCCCGGATCGTGATCTCGCCCTTCGCGCGGGTGCAGACCCGCTCGATGCACGCCTCGAGCTCGCCGGCATTGCCGGGCCAGTCGTACTCCGAGAGGATCCAGTGGACCTCGCTCGAGAGCGAGACGCCGCGACCGGCCCCATAGCGGGCCAAGAAGTGCTCGGCGAGGATCGGGATGTCCGGGGAAGAGGCGGAGAGCGGCGGGAGCTGCAGGTGGAAACCCAGCAGGAGATCGAGGAGGCGCTGCGAGAAGCGACCCTCCTTGACCAGTCCGGGGAGATCCTCGCGCGAAGAGGCCACGAATCGCACGCGCACCGGCCGGGATTCCCCGGGCTCCGCGCGCGGAAGGCGACCGGATTCGATCACGTCGCACAGGCGCTCCTGCAGCTTCATGGGAAGCACCTCGATCGATCGCAGGAAGAGGGTCCCGTCGCTCGCGAGATCGATCAGCCCCGGCCGAGAGCCGGCGGAGCCCTCCTTCGTCGGCGCGCGGCCGAAGAGCTCCTCCTCCAGGCGTTCCGCACGGAAGGCGGCGCATTCGAACGGTAGGAATGGACCGGAGCGCTCCCCGCTGAAGTGGATCGAGCGTGCCGCCAGGACCTTGCCCGTGCCGTCCGCTCCGGTCAGGAGCACCGGGGCATCGATCGCGGCGAGTTCTCGGAGCGCGGTGCGCACGTGCTTCCTGCGCGGGCTGGATCCAAGGAACGCCTGCGGACCGAACGCGATGCGCGCGGCTTCGATCAGGGGTCCGAGCTCGCGGCGCGGAACGGCTTCGTTCTCGGAGCGCAGGAGCTCACCGCCGAAACGCTCCTTCGCGACGTCCCGGAGGAGCACCACCTTGCGAGCCGACTCGGGATCGGGCGATCCCGCGGCGAATCGGCTCAGGACAGCCGGCAAGACGCTCGCGGACAGACTGCGGCTCGACCCCTTGCCGAGGTCCAGGTCGAACCGGTAGTCGGAAGCCAGAGCGCTGCGGGCGTTGCGCACGAAGGCCTCGAGGCCCGTCCTCGGAGCCAGGCTCGCCAGGTGCCTCCCCTCGAGCTCCTTGTCGAAGATGTCGTGCGCCCCGCGGTCGGCCGCGCGCACGACCCCCTCGGTGTCCACGATCAGGACACCGTCGGGCTCCACGGAGGGGGAACTCGGGAGGATGGGCGGCCCGCCTCCGGACTCGCGCAGGGCCTGCTCGAGGTCGACGCCGCGCTGGCGCTCCTGGGTGAGTCGCCGGTTGCGCTCCTCGAGCAGCCGGTTCTGGGTCGCGAGTTCGTCCTGCAGGGATCGAATCCGGAGCATCGCCCGGATCACATCCTCCACGAGGGTCAAGTCCCCCTTCACGAGGAAGGCCTCGCACCCGGCCTCGTAGCCGCGGTGGAGCTCTTGACGACTCTTCACGTCCCCGCTGATCAGGACCACGGGGATCCCGTGGATCTGGGGGACTGCCTTCAACCGCCTGCAGACCTCGTAGCCATCGATCCCCGAGCCGAGGCCGATGTCCACCAGGAAGAGGTCGAAGCGCGCCGCCCGGGCCTCCATGAGACCCCGGGCTCCGGTCGGCGCGACCACGACCTCGTAACCGAGTTCTGCCAAGCGATTGTGGAACAGGATCTGCGAGCCTCGATCATCCTCGATCAATAGGATCCGCTCCAAGTTTCTCCTCCTCGGGCTGGCTCGACCCCCTCTCCCGAGATCGAGTGTTCGTTTCGTGCGGGGCGCAAGTACCCTCTTCGTTTCGATGTCGGTCATCGTAGGATCGGCCCGCCCCGATTCGGCGCTCGGGAGCCCATCGAGCCCTCATTTTCCCATATCTGGGAATTTCTGGGGCAACGCCCCGATGAACCCCTTGATTCAGCACGTTCTGGAGGGTCTCGAGCCCGGTCTCGACGGCCTGGCCCTGGTCGAGCGCCTGCGCGAACGGCTGGATCCCGAACTGGCGCGTTCCGCGGCGGAGCTGGTCCGCCTGCGGCGCCGGGCGGCCGGCAAGCTCCGGTTCGCGGGGGCGCTCGACCTCACGGCGAGGGGGCTCGAGCAGGCCTCCCACCGCGCGGTCGCCGGCTACCGTGCCGAGCGCTTCGCCGCCGCCCTCGCGCCCGATGGGCACGTCCTCGACGCCACCGCCGGGATCGGCTCCGACGCGACGGCCCTGCTCGCCGCAGGGGCCCGGAGTCTCGTCGCCGCCGAGCGGGACCCGGTCCTCGCCCGGACGCTCGCCCACAACCTGGGGGTCGCGGCCCGCGAACTCGGACTCGCCGCTCCCCCCCCGGTGCTGCTCCAGGACGCAGCCCGTCCCGCCCTCCGGGCGGACCTGGTCCTCGTGGACCCCGACCGACGCGTGGATGGAAAGCGCTCGGGAGACCCGGCGCGTTGGAGCCCGCCGTGGGACGCGGTCCTCCCCCTGCTCGCCCGCTCGCGCGGGGGCTGTGTGAAACTCGCCGCGGCCACCGAGGTCGCACGGCTCGATCTGCCGCCGGGCCTTCCCCACCACTTCGAGTGGATCAGCCTGGGCGGGGAGCTGAAGGAGGTCGCGCTCTGGACGGGCGAGCTCTCGGGGTCCGACGCCGGGACCCGGATCGCGACCGCTCTGCGTGAGCGGGAGGGCGGTCCGCACGCCGCTTCCCTGCGCGGTACTGCGGTCCGGGTGGCGGCCCTCGATCCGGCGGAAGCGAGCGGCGTCGCCTGGATCCACGATCCCGACCCGTCCCTGTTGCGCTCGGGCCTGCTCGGTCTCGCCGCCCGCCGCCACGGCCTCGCGCCCCTCGACCCCCACATCGCCTACCTCGGCGGAGCGAGCCCGGCCGACACCCCGCTCCTGCGTCCCCACCGCGTGCTCGCCTCGAGCCGCCTCGATCGGCGCGCGGTGCGCGCGATGCTCCGCGAGCACGACATCGGACCCCTGACCGTGAAGAAGCGCGGCCACCCCGATGACGCCGCGACCCTCGCCCGACGCCTGCGCGGCCCCGGCAAGCGACGCGGAACCCTCCTCGTCACCCGGATCGCCGACCGCCACCTGGCCTTCCTCGTCGAGCCGGCACCGGCCGAACGAACGCTTCCACCCCCCTCCTCGATCTCCTAGGCTCGCCGCACGCGTGCGGCCCCTTGCCCGCTCTCCCCTTGCCCAGGAGAGCCCCCTTCCCAAAGCCCCAGACACTGGAGAGAAGAACCATGAGAGTTCTCCTGCTCGCCACGACCGCCCTGTGCAGTTGCGCCTCGAACCCCACACTCTCCGGGAGCGGCCCCGGGGGGTCGGAGGCGGAGTTCGAACGCCTGCCCGCCTGCCACGAGATCTACGATCGCGCACCGTGGCGCGGAACGCTCACGCTCGATCGGGACGCGGGGGAACTTCGGTTCGAGGGAAATGACAGCTCGGACCGGCGGCTCGAGAAGAGGATTGCGCTCGAGGGGGTGCGGGGGGATTGGATCGTGACGACGTTCACGCAGGTCGGGAACGGCGAACTCCTCGTGGTCGGAATCGACCGCGCCCCGAGGCGAACGGTCGGGATGCGCGTGCGGCTCGATCCCGACTCGCTGGAGCCGGTCAGCGCCGCCGTGGCGTTCGAGACGACGCTCTCGTTCGAGCCGACGGACGTCGATCTCCTTCCCGACGGACGACGCGTGGCGATCCTCGACGCGGGAGCGGGCACCCTGCTCGTCGCCGGACTCGAAGGCGGGGTCGAGATCGTCCACTCGTCCCTGCTGCTCACGTCGATGCGGTACGTCCACACCCACTCCGTCGGGGAGAAGGGGGTTTCGGTCTGGGCCACGCGGGTCCCCGAGGCGATGATCCACGGGCCCGGGATCGGACCCTCCGTCGAGATCACCGACGCCGACGGGGACGGCGTGTTCGAAACCGCGCGGGGTTGAGCCGGCCCGCATCTGTCGCGGGCCGTGAGAACGTGTCAGGCTGAGGGGGTCAGCGGTCGAAACCAAGTCCATGCCCCCCGAGTCCAAGGCGACCTCCGTGCCCCTAACGCCCGAAGAGGGCCCGCCCGCCGGTCCGCGGCTCGGCGGCCTCGTGCGCCATTCGGCGATCTACAGCGCGGCGCCGCTGCTGCGCCAACTGATCGCGGTCGGGATGACCCGGCTCTACACGCTGTGGCTCGGGGATTCGGGCTTCGGCGTCAAGGGCGTGATCGATCTGTGGATGATCGGGCTCCAGCAGCTCCTCGGCGTGAACGCGCTGAGCGCGCTGGTGCGCTTCTACTACGACAGCAAGGACCCGAAGGAGCGCGCGGCGACCGTCACCTCGACGACACTGCTCGTGAGCGCTCTCGCCTGGAGCATCTGCGCCCTGGCCTGGATCGCGGCGCCTTCGCTGCAACCGCTGCTCTTGCCGAGCACCTCCGAGTTCGCCGACGGCGAACTGCTCGGCCTCCTGCGGCTGATGCTGCTCCTGATCCCGTTCCAGCTCAGCACGCAGTCCGGCTACTACTACCTGCAAGCGATCCGCCGATCGGGCCTCTACACGACGATCCAGACCGCGAAGCTGCTCTTCGAGATCGCGCTCAACTTCGTGCTCCTCGGCCACTTCGACATGGGGGTGCGCGGGTTCCTCCTGAGCATGCTCGCGGGCGAAGCGCTGACGACGGTGCTCTTGTGCGGTTGGATGTTCCGGGACCTCGGGGTGCACTTCCGCGCACGTCTCTTGAAGCCGCTCGTCGCCTACGCGCTGCCGCTGATCCCGGTGGGAGTATGCCAGCTCGCGATCCACAGTCTGGACCGCTATCTCCTCGTGGACCTGACCACCGGTGACAACGGCTGGTCGACCACCGGGGTCTACGAACTCGGCTACAAGATCGGCTTCCTCGTGACCGGGGTCTTGCTCGGCCCGTTCATCCAGATCTTCCACCCGTGGATCTTCGACATCGAGGACGAAACCGAGCGCGCGGACCACCTCCGGCGCGTGGCCACCTGGGCCGTGCTCGCGATCGCGAGCGTCTCCCTCGGGGTGATCCTCTTCGGGCGACAGGCGGCGATGCTCCTCGGCGGTGAGGAGAAGTTCTGGGACGCCTGGCGGGTGATCCCTTGGATCGCGGGCGGCTACGTCTTCTGGGCCCTCTACCACGTGGCGCAGATCCCGGTCTTCATCGCGAAGCGCACCGGACGTCTGTTCGTGATCAACCTGACCGCCCTCGGCGTCAACGTCATCGCGAACGTGACGCTGATTCCGCGCTACGGTTTCATCGGCGCCGGGATCGCGACGTCGCTGACCTTCCTCGTCCTTTCGGGGCTCGGGTTCCTGACGGCGCGCTCGGTTTCTCCGGTGCGGTTCGAGCTCGGTCGCCTGGCCCAGATCACGGCCCTGGTCGTCGCCGCGGGGGCGCTCGCGTTCCTGTTCGATGGAATGGAGGTCGACGGCAGGCTCGGCCTCGTCGAGACGATCGCGTGCAAGGCCGCCGTCGCCGCGGCGCTGCTCGGCGCGGCGTGGCGCATCATCCTGCACGCCGACGAGCGCGCGGCGCTGGTGGGCTTCGTCGCAGCGCGCCTCGGCCGATGAGGCTAATCCGCGCCCGCTACAGGATCGTGTAGAGGAAGATCAGGAGCCCGCCGAGCACGACGATGTGCAGGGGCTCTCCGTTGCGCATGACCGAACGGCGCAGCGACCAGCTCGCACCCTCCTGCTTCTCGGAATACGGGCGCAGGCGCGGAATCAGCGCCCGCGTTCTCGAACTCCAGCGTTCCCAGTCCTCGCCGAAGTAGCGGTGCAGCTTCTCATCCTCGTACCGGATCGTCTCCGGATAGAAGAGCAGCAGGAAGAGGGCGGAGACGATCCAGCTCCACCAAAGCCCGCACGCGAAGCAGAAGCCGATGCAGATCAGGATGTTCCCGACGTAAAGCGGGTGGCGGACGTACCCATAGGGCCCGGAGGTCGCGAGCACCTCGTTCTTCATCACGAAACCCGAGGCCCACAACCGCACGAGCATTCCGAGGGTCGCAAAGACGGTCCCGATCCAGAACATCTCCGGAGTCGGACGCCCGAGGAAGGCCAGAACGATGACGAGGAGGGCCCCCCCGACCTGGCGGAAGCGCCGCCGGCGGTGCTTGAGGTCGTAGAGGAAGCGGCTCAGACCGACGCGGTCCTTCTTCCTCTTGGGCGTGGACTCGCTCATCGTGTCCTGGAGGGTGGTGCTGCTTCCCGTGGGGGCCATGGTGCGTCTCGGACGTGTCCCGAGGAGGGCTGGAGGATAAAGGATCGCACGCCGGCGGGCGAGACGAGCCGTGGTGGGCGATGAGGGACTCGAACCCCCGACTTCGTCCTTGTAAGGGACGCACTCTAGCCAACTGAGTTAATCGCCCGGCGGGAGGCCCCGTGTTTCGGCGGGGAGCATACGGGCTCGGGCGGGTTCGCCCCACCCCGGACCCCTCGAAGGTGAAGGGGGATGGCGGGCAGGGCTCGGGGCGCTATCCTGTTCCGCCCTTTTCCCATCAGATGCGGGGCCCCCTGGCCGAGGAAAAAGCCCTCTGCCTCACGGCCCCCATCCCAGAAGGAGCACCCCCGCTCCATCCCGTCACCCCCCCGGGACAGCCCCCC
>DRLC01000379.1 GCA_011053145.1 Planctomycetota bacterium
AACGAAGGTGTCGCCATTCCTGCCGACGTAGGCGGGCCCCACCGGTGTCTTGAGCGTCGAGAGGCCCTCCTTCCCTTCCACCGGTTCCGCGGGAATCGGGATCGTTCCGAGCAGCGGTGCGACGCGGTCGGCGATCGAGCGGACCTCCTCGGGGGTCCCCTCGACCGTGAGCTGGGCTTTGAACGGAGTGTTCGTCATCCCACCACCGAAGCTGAAGTCGGCGCGGAAACTCAACGGAGAGAGAAGAAGGTCGCGCGCGAGCTGGAGCATCGGGATCGGGAGATCCTTGCCGGCCATCTCGGCGACTTCGATCACGCGCTCGTCGACGAGTTCGAGCGCATCGCGCAGGCCGGCGTCGCGGGGGTCGGACAGCATGCCGTCGGCGCCGCGGCTGTAGACGACGAGGATGTCCTCGTTGGTCATGGGCTCGGTGCCCCGGGGGGGCGGTCCGCCCGTTCGGGAGGGGCCGCCGGTCGAGGCGCAGCCGGCGAGCAGGGGAAGAAGCAGGGAGACGGGATGAAGCTTCATCGTGAACACGGGGGGGGGCGGGGTCAGGGGGAAGGCCATCGGCTCGAGCGAGCCGAGGCGGAAGCTACCCGGGGCCGGGACGTTTCTTCACCCCCTAAAAGAAGGGAAAATGGGGTCCTGGGGCAGCCGGAATGATCCCGCCCCATGCGCAGCCGGGCGGAATCTGTTTCCAGGCGCTACAGCTCCAGGGCGCGGGAGGTCGAAGAAGGAGGCGTCCCACCCGGCCCGTCCCTCTCCCCGCAGCCCATGGGTCTCCCCGACTCTCCCTCCCTCCAGAGCATCTTCGTAGGTCGACAGCCCATCTACGGCCGTCGTCTGGATCTCTACGCCTACGAGCTGCTCTATCGCGGCGCGGATGTCGACTTCGCGGACTTCGAGGAGGGCGATCGCGCCACCTCCCAGGTCCTCTTGAACACCTTCACGGAGTTCGGGATCGAGCGCGTCGTCGGACCGCACCTCGCCTTCGTGAATCTGACGCGCGGGTTCCTCGTCGGCGAGTACCCACTCTCCGTTCCGCGTACCCAGGTGGTCCTCGAGGTGCTCGAGGATGTCGAGCCCGATCCCGAGGTCATCGCCGGGATGCGCGAACTCCGACGGCGCGGGTTCCGGATCGCGCTCGACGATTTCATCTATCGCCCGGAGTTCGAGCCGATGCTGGCCCTCGCGGACATCGTGAAGCTCGACATCCTCGGACTCGAGGAGGGTGAGCTGCGCGAACGTTACGAGAAGTTGAAGCCGTACGGCACCAAGCTTCTCGCGGAGAAGATCGAGACGCGGGAAGAGTTCGAATTCTGCCGCGACCTCGGGTTCGACTACTTCCAGGGCTACTTCCTGGCGCGCCCGAACACCCTCTCGGGAACGAGCGTGACGCCCTCCAGGTTGAACCTGTTGCGGCTCCTGGCGGAGATCCAGGATCCCGACTGCAACTTCGATCGCGTCCAGGAGATCGTCGCCCAGGACGTGACGCTCAGCTATCGGCTCCTGCGCCAGATCAATTCGGCGCTCTACGCGATGCCGCGACGCATCGATTCGATCAAGGAAACCGTTTGCTACCTCGGGATCGATGCGGTCAAGAACGTCGCCTCCCTCTCGCTGCTCTCGGCCTTCGACAACACACCGCACGAGCTCGTGAAGACCGCGATGCTCCGAGCGCGCATGTGCGAACTCCTCGCGAAGGCGGCTCGACACCCCGAGCCCCAGCGCTACTTCACCGCCGGCCTCTTCTCGACGCTCGACGCGATGATGGGCGTCGGCATGGGACAGGTCCTACCGCGGCTCTCCCTCACGGATGAGCTGGAGGAAGCCCTGGTCGACCACTGCGGTCCAATCGGGGAAGCGCTCGCGACGACCCTTGCCTACGAGAATGGGGACTGGGACCATGTGGGCTGCTTTGACCTCTCCCGTGCCCAGATCAAGGGAGCATTCCTCGATGCCGTGGAATGGGTCGAGAGCGTGGACCGCGAGATTCTCGGGCTCGCCGCATGAGTTCCCGCGGCTTCTGTGGCCGCCCGAGGATGCCGGCGCGCTCGATGTCCCCGAATCTCGTCCAGCGGCATGGAGGCGCCCCCTGTCCGATCCAGCCCGGATTCTTCATGAGCCTGCACCCCAGACTTCGCAATCGACCGCCTTCGGCGGTCTCTCGTCCCCTGACGGCACTTTACGATTCCTGCCGTCCTCGTCGACCCGTCAAGGGGATCCCCTTTCCAGGGATCCACTGGATCCCTGGAATCCGCTTCGCGGACCGGGGCTTACCTTCCGGGGTCAGGGATCGGAAAGCACCATCAGGAAACGAGTTGCCGTGCCTGGTGCACAGGCTCATGAATAACCCGGGCTAGCCTCCTCGACGTGACCATGGAAACACCCAGCCCGCGCCTCGATCTGACCCGTCGCTTCTGCCAGCTCGGGCGCGCCCACGCACGCATCGTCGCCACCATCGGTCCGGGCTCGGAAGGGATCCTCCGGGAGCTCGTCGAAGCCGGGATGTCCGTGGCACGGCTGAACTTCAGCCACGGGACCGCCGAGGACCACCGCAGGCGCGTGGAGAAGATCCGCGCCGTCTCCGAGGAGCTCTCGACCCCGATCGGGATCCTCGCCGATCTCCCGGGTCCGAAGCTGCGTCTCGGGACGATTCCGGAGGAGGCGAGCGAGCTGCACGAGGGAGACCGGGTTCGCCTGATGGAGTCGCCGGGCCCCCTCCCGCCGGGCCGGATCCCCCTTCCCGTCGAAGGGATCGAGGCGCGGCTCGAGCCGGGGCACCGCGTGATCCTCGCGGACGGCGCGGTCGAGCTCCTCGTGATGGATCCGGACAACTCCGAAGGGATCCCGGCGGAAGTGCGGCGTGGAGGGGTCGTAGGCACCCGCAAGGGGATTCACCTCCCCGACACGGACCTCGAACAGACGGTTCCGACCGCCGAGGACGTCGAGGGTCTCGCACTCGCGCGTGAGCTGGATGTCGACTTCATCGGGGTCAGTTTCGTGGGGGAGGCGAGCGAATTGGAGAAGGTCCGAGCACTCGCACCCGACGCCCTGCTCGTTGCGAAGATCGAGCGCGCCCTCGCGCTGACGAACATCGAGGAAATCCTCGCCGCGACCGACGGCATCATGGTGGCCCGGGGGGATCTGGGGGTCGAGATGGAGCTCGAAGAGATCCCCACGATCCAAAAGTCGCTCCTGCAGTTGGCCCTGCGCGCCGGGTGCTTCACGATCACGGCCACCGAGATGCTCGAGTCGATGGTGACCTCTTCGCGGCCGACCCGGGCGGAGGTCACCGACGTCGCCAACGCGATCCTCGATGGTACCGATGCGGTGATGCTCTCCGCGGAGACCGCGGTGGGGGACCACCCCCAGGCCGCGGTGGAGGCCATGGACCGCATCGCCCGGGCCGTGGAGGCCAGTCAGTACTACCAGGACCTTCCCAAAGTGGGGTTCCGAGCGTCCGAATCGACCTTTTCGAATGCGGCCGCCCTCGCGGCGGCACAGGCCGCGGACGCCCTCGGGATCGCGAAGATCATCTGTTTCACGAAGACGGGCAACACGGTTCGCCTGCTCTCGCGCTACCGGCCACACGCCGAGATCGTGGCCCTCTCGCCGGATCCGCGCACGCTGACCCACATGACGATCCTGGCCCACGTCCGGCCGGTGCGCTGCCCCCAGCTCCCGACCCTCGAGGACATGCTCGAGGGGGCGAGCCGCGACCTTCTCGCGCGCGGCATCGTCCAGACGGGAGAGCAGGTCGTCTTCGTCGCGGGCGTCCCGCCCGGGGTCGCCAGCAGCACGAACGTCTTGAAACTGCACTGCATCGGTGATCCCATCAAGCTGGCATAGCGAGCGAAAAGAGCGTTTCCCTGCCGGCGGTGTCCCTTCCGTTCTGGAGTTCGGACCGCCTTTTCGCCAGCCTGCTAGCAGCCCGTTGAAAGAGTCTCCGGTCGCCCTCCCGCGATCCCCCTCCGGAGCGTGCCCCGAGAGTTCGGTGGCGCTCGGCAGGGGATGCTCGCGCTCCGGTCGCCGGGCCCTTCTCCGCGGGCTTCCGTAGGGCCCGATCTCGGGCTCGGCTACAAGGAGAGATGCAGTGAGCTTCGGAAGGCAAAGGACAGACGTGGCGTTGACCGGAAGCGGCGTAACGGGTATCCCGGCACGTCCAACGATGATCGACACCATGGGCCTGGGGGGCTTGGGCAGGTTTGGGGCCTATCGGCGGCTCCTGGGCCTCACCAGGCGATTGGAGGAACCGGAGCAGGAAACGGCCCGGGTTCTCTGTGTCGCCAGCGGGAAGGGCGGAACCGGCAAGAGCATCCTCGCCTCGAACCTCGCGTTGCTCCGCGCTCGCCAGGGCGAGCGGGTGCTCCTGGTCGACTTCGATGCCGGACTGGCGAACGCGCACCTCCTGCTCGGGCTCGCTCCCGAATACGACCTCTCCCATGTGATGCAGGGCCAGGTCTCCGCGAGCGAGGCGCTCGTCGAGGGACCGCACGGACTCAAGCTGCTCTCGGGTGGCGTGGGCCGGCACGTGCTTGCGAATCCGACGCGCCGTGAGCTGGACCGGCTCTTCAAGGCACTCCGGCCTTTGGAGGGATCCTTCGATCTGATCGTGGTCGATCATGGAGCGGGCCTCGGTTACGCGACCGTGACCCACCTCGCGGCGACGAGCACGCTGCTCCTGGTCACGAACCACGAGGTGACCGCGCTCTCCGACAGCTATGCGCTCTACAAGCGGGCGCACCTCGTCAACCCGCACATCACGGTCGGCTTGGTCGTGAATCGCGTTCCCGATGAGCCCGCCGCGACGAGCGCCTGGGAGCGTTTCCGCGGGGCGTCGCAGCGTTTCCTGGGGCACAGCCCGGAACTCGTGGGATGGGTCCCGGTGGATCCCGCCGTGGTGCGCAGCGTGGAGAGGCGCGTGCCCGTGGCGGTCGGAGAGCCGGAGAGCCCGGCCGCCCGAGCCATCCTCTCGATCGCGCGCTGGGGGTCGATCGACCACGCGCGCAGCGCGCGGCCCTTCTTCGAGCGCGCCCGGAGCGCGTTGCGCTGAGAAGGCGTCGGAGCGTGGAGCAGCGGGCTTGCCCGCCCGGTCGCCGATTGCGGTCTCCTTGCATCGGCCGCCCCCAAAGCGGATAAGAGAGCGAGCGGGGCTTTTCCCGTCTCACCCGACTTCCTCCTCCATGCAGATCTGGGCCCTGGCGAATCAGAAGGGCGGCACCGGCAAGACCACGACGGCGATTCACCTCGCCGGGGCTCTCGCCGGTCACGGAAAGCGCTGCCTGCTCGTGGACCTCGACCCCCAGGCCCACGCGACCCTGGGCATGGGGGTGGCCGTCGAAGAGGGCGTTTCGATCGCGTCCACCTTCCTCGATAGCACCCCCCTCCGCCGCGTCATTCGGACGACACGCGCGGGGTTCCACCTGGCGCCTTCCGAGGTACGCCTCGGCGAATTCGAGGAGGTCGCCGAGCGCTCACTGCTGCCGGAGGGCATCCTCGCCGGTGCGCTCGGCGAGGTGTCCGCACGTTACGACTGGGTGATCCTCGATTGTCCGCCGCGTGCGGACGGCGTGCTGACGCGCAACGCGATCCGAGCCGCGACGATGACGCTCCTCGTCGTCGAGACCGGGGCGTTCGCGTTGCAGGGCGCGCTGCGCGCCCGCCGTCTGTTCGAGGAGCAGACCCGAGAACTCGGACGTCCGCTTCCCCTGCGCCTGCTCGCGACGATGTTCGAACGCGACTCGCCGATGAGCCGCGAGTTCCTGATCGCGCTGCAGGCGCGGTTCCGCGGGATCATGCTCGACACCGTGATCCGACGGGACGAGGTCCTTCGGAGGGCCGTCGCCTGCGGGATTCCCGCCCCCAACCTCGATCCGAATGCGGACGCCGTCGACGACTTCGAGGCCCTCGCGGAAGAGGTCGCCGGAATCGCCCAGGAGGCCGATTCCTGGATTCCCCGTGGCGCTTGCTCGCCTCCCACGTTCCAGCCCGAAGTCCATCCGCTTTCCGATGATGTCGTCCCCGAACCCCGCTGATCCCATGGACGCCCTGGCGCTGCTCTGCAACCTGCACGCGGACGGGCCTGCCACGCTGCATCGCCTCCGGCGCGCGGGTTGCGAATCGATCCCCGCCCTCGAGGACCTCTCCCTCGGAGAGCTCGCGGAGCAGCTGCGCACCGATGAGGAGGGTGCCCGACGCTTCCAGCGCGAGGCCGCTCTGCTCGCGGCTCGAATGCGGGGAGAGGGCGGAGAGTCCGGAGTGGAACTCGATGGGGCCGACCCGTCGGGGGGGGACCTTCCCACGGTTGCCACGGGCCTCCCCGACCAGGAACCTGAGGAGGAGTTTCGTGCTCCGGAGGTCGATCGCGTCCTCGCCAAGTGGCGCTCCCTCGATCGCGACGCACCTCCGCTCCCCCCAGGGGAGTTCCTCGTGCCTCGCCCCCCGGCCAGCCAGGCCGGCAACCGCGCCCTCGAGGAGGTCGGGATCGAGGGACTCGATACCGACCTCGCGGAACGCCTTTCGGAGCTCGGGATCCTGTCCCTGCGCGGCCTGCGCGACGCGGTGACCGTCGACCTCGCCCGGGACCTCGCCCTTCCGTTCACGCGAGTCCGTCGGCTCCAGTTCCTCGCCAAGCGCGCGATGGAAGAGCTGGAGGAGGAGCTGCCGGTGGAGTCGGAGGCCTCGACGCGGCTCGACACCGCAGGGCCGTTCGCCTAGATGGGATAGGGGGGCGCCTCCAAAGCTCGGCGTATGGTGTCTGGCGTACTCGTCAACCCCATCGCCATGGAGGACACCCCATGCGACATCATCGCACGATCGTGGTCGCCGACCATCACAAGTCCGTGTTCGTCTGCCAGATCCTGGACCGGGAGACCGGAGAGGTACAGCGGCGGACCCTCGAGAGCCGTCTCGGCCGGACGCAGCCGCTCTCGCGTTCCAGGGACCTTGCCCATCGCGTAGAATGGCCGCTCCCGTCCGACCGGCGTTCGATGCCCACCCGGTAGGACCTCACTCCCGATGCAATCCGTGGAAGCCCGAACCTCCCCCTTCGAGTCCCGACTCGTACCCGCCAGCGCGGCACGGCCGGGCGACGACCCGATCTTCGCCTTGAATGCACAGGCCCAGGGGCGTGCCGCGAGCGGGGAGTCCATCCTGAACTCGACCCTCGGCGCCCTGATGACCGACGAGGGGCGCCTCGCGATCCTGCCGACGGTGTTCGAAGCCTTCCGGCGCGTCCCCGCCGAACGCGCCGCCGCGTACGCCCCGATCTCCGGGGACCGGGAGTTCTTGGATGCGGTCATCGGCGACCTCTTCGGAGACAGCCGGCTCTCCGCGATGGCGGTGGCGGCTGCGACGCCGGGCGGCACCGGCGCGTGCCACCACGCGATCGTGAACTTCCTGGAGCCGGGTCAGAAGCTCCTGACCTCGTCCTACTACTGGGGGCCCTACGCGATCCTCGCCGACCACACGCGGCGCGGTCTCGAGACCTTCTCGATGTTCGCGCAGGACGGCTCGTTCGACGTCGACGCGATGGAGACGGCGATCGATCGCTTGATCGACGAGCAAGGCCGCGTGCTGCTCTTCTTGAACACGCCGTGCCACAACCCGACCGGCTTCTCCCTCGACGACGGCGACTGGGAACGGATCGTCGCCGTGCTCGAGCGCGCGGGACAGCGCGCGCCGGTGACGCTGCTCCTCGATCTCGCCTACGCGAAGTTCGCGCGCCCCGACTCGATCCGTTGGCCGCGCTATGTGGAACGGCTCGCCGGCAAGGTGGGGTTGCTCTTCGCCTGGACCGCATCCAAGGGATTCGCCCAGTACGGTTCGCGCGTCGGGGCGCTGATCGCGATCGAGTCCGATCCGGTGGAGCGCGATCGTATCCGCAACGCGATCGGATACTCCTGCCGCGGCACTTGGTCGAACTGCAACCACCTCGGGATGCTCGCGATCACCGAGGTCCTGACCGACCCGGAGCTGCGCTCGCGCTGCGACGCGGAGCGCGACGAGCTCCGCCGCCTCCTCGACGAGCGCGTGGATGTGTTCCAGGACCTCGCGAAGAAGGCGGGACTGCGCTACCCGCGCTACGAGGGCGGCTTTTTCGTCGCCGTGTTCACCCCGGACGCGGAGGCGACCTGCACCCATATGCGCGAGCGCGGCGTGTACGTCGTGCCCCTCGACGGGGCCGTGCGCATCGCGCTCTGCTGCACCCGCGTCGCGGACCTGCCTCGCCTCGTGGATGCGCTCGTCGCGGGGATTCCCCCTGCGTGATGCGGAACTCCCCTGGGCGATGGCCGGTTTGGGCAAAGCCCAAACCGGCCATCGCCCAGGGGAGTTTCGCTACCTCTCCAGGATCGAGACCTGCGCCGGCCCGCTCGCGTTCGCCCTGATGCGGTAGAGGTGTCCGGCTTCTAGATCGCGGAAAGTCTCTTCGGAGCCGTCGGGCCAGGTCAGGACGAGCTCGTCGATTCGGTCGGCCTCCCCGAGCCCGAAGTGGGCCTCGGGGGCGTTGCTCGAGAGAAAACTCCCACCGGTTGCGACGAGGCGGAGCTGAGCGCGGTCCCCGATGTGGGCGACGAGCCGAGCTCCGACCGCGTCGGTGTTCTTCGGGGGCCCGACGACGAGGACCTCGACCCAGTTTCCCGACGGACTCTCATTGCGTAGCAACGTCGGGGTGTCGTCGATGTTGCCGATGAGCAGATCCAGGTCGCCGTCACCATCCACGTCCCCGACCGCGGAGCCGCGGCTCGCCTCCTCGAGGGAGAAGCCGGGTCCGCCTCCGCCCGCGGGCTCGAGATAGCGCCCGTCGACGAGTTCGAAGAGCAGGTTTCGCTGCTTGTACGTCGTCCCGAGGTCGAGTCCATCCACCTGCGGATAGACGTGCCCGTCCACGACGTACAGTTCCAGCGTCCCGTCGTTGTCGAAGTCGCAGAAGTCGCAGCCCCAGCCGCTCATCGCCCAAGTGGGGCGGTTCAGCTTGGCGCGCGAGGTGGTGTCCAGGAAGGTCCCGCCCGGCCGCCCGCGGTAGAGGGTCGAGTAGTCGTCGACGAAGTTCGAGACGTAGATGTCCGGCAAGAGGTCGCCGTCGTAGTCTCCCACGGCGACCCCAATCGCGCCCTGGGCCGTCCCGGTCATGCTCAATGCGAGTCCGGTCTG
>DRLC01000380.1 GCA_011053145.1 Planctomycetota bacterium
CGAGAGCAGCCGAGCAGTAGGCGAAGTTGAAGCTGGTCATGAGCCCGGAAGCTCCACCAGTGTTGCCCATGCCCTTATCGGCGGCGTCGATCCACTCGCAGGGGCCGTTGGCGGTACCCGGACCGGAGTCCACGCCGACGAAACCACTGAAGTCGTTGTTGTTGAGGGTGCTCGAGGTCGTGTAACCACCGAGGCCCTTTTCAGCGACGGCCGGGCCGCGCGTGACCGTACCCGTCTGGAGATCCAGTTGGGCGGGGCGGAGCGGCTGGGTGACGCGTCGAAGAGAGGGGGTGTCTTGCTTCTGAGCGCTGGAAGCGGAGCCGAGGCAGAGCAGGGCGGCGCCAGCGAAGAGAAGAGACGTCTTGGGAACCATCATGTTCACCTTCCTAGATAGGGATGCAGTCTGAAAGAGAGTTTCAGGGAGAAGACGCATTGATGCGATCGCATGAAGGCATCTTTGCTGAGAGGACCGGCCTTTCCCGATCCCCATGGCCCTGGGCCTGAAGACCCCTGAGCCACGTGTCCGTAGACGTGGAATCGTTCCGGGAGGTTCCTCTCGAATCGGCATTCGATTGAGATGCCAGGAGAATGATAGCCAGGGGATCGGTTTCGGGGGGGGGCGAATTGAAAACTCTTTGGAAAGGATGGGGGGGCAGTCCGGAGCCCGCCCATTCCGAGGGGGGTGAAGCGGAAACCCTTTCGCCCGGGGGGAGGGGATCGGACCCTCATCGGTAGCCCCCGTAGGGGTCCTCGGGCCGGGCCCCGAGCGCGAGCATGAGAGCGGCCGCGGCGAGGCAAAAGGCCCAGGCCAGGGAGAGGGCCCACAGGAGTTTCGAAGGCCCCTTTCGGCTCCCCCCGCGGACGAGGGAGGGCCCCAGGGGTGCGGCGGCGAGGAGAAGGGCCTGGAGGGGGGCGAGCTCGGCGGCGAAGACCCCACCCAGCAGGAGGCTTCCATGGAGGGCGAGGGGGACGAGGGTGGAACCCGGCCCGAGGAGCGGGAGGGACGCAGCTCCCCCTCCCCAGCGGCCGAGGGGGACCGCGGAGGCGAGCCGCCCGAGCGCCCACAGCGTGGCGAGCGCCGCGCTCCAGGCCCCTTCGAGTTGGCCCAGGGTGCTGCTCCCGCTCACGTGAAGGGTCGCAGCGCTGAGGACTCCCACCCCGATCCAGGGGATCGAGGCGAGGTGCCGTCCCGGGGCCCGCTCCAGGCGGGAGCCCGCGGCAAGGAGGAGTCCCATCCCCACCGTGAGTCCCCCGACCAGCGGGAGGGGGTGGTCCATCGGATGGGACCCGCGCCACAGGAAGTCGAGCAGCCAGAGCGGGAGGGCGGCCGCGAGGAGCCAGCGCCACAGGGGCGAGGGCCGCCTCCGCAGGGCCTCGGCGACCGCGACGCACACCAGCGCGACCGCGGCCGGGAAGAGGCTCTGGATGAACTCGAGGTCGAAGGAGAGTGCGGGGAGCCCGACCAGGGTGACCTGGGCGCCGAGGAACCCGAGCCCGACGCCGAGGGGAACCGTCGCCCCGCTCCCCGCGGCTCGCCCGCGACGCGCGAGCGCGTGACCCCCGAGGCCGAGCACGATGGCGACGAGGACGGGTGGGAGGATGCCTCGCAGGGCGATCGCGATCGGGTCCATCGTGCTGTTCGGTTCCGCGGGCGATCGCGTCCGTGCGTCAGTTGCGCGTGCACTCCAGGCTGATGCGCAGCAGGACCTCGGGGCCGACCGCTCCGGGGTTCTTCTTCACGAAGCTGACGCCGAACTCGCGCATGTCGATCTCCAGCTCGGTCTCGAAGCCGATTCGATAGGCGCCCAGGGCTTCTCCGGCGCCGGTCGGCCGAACCGTGCACGAGACCTCCTTGGTCACGCCGTGGAACGTGAGCTTGCCGGTGACCGCGAGATCCTCTCCCTCCACGGCGACCGACGTGCTCTCGAATTCGATCGCGGGGTACTCCTTTGCGCTGAAGAAATCGCCGCTGCGCAGGTGTTTGTCCCGGGATGCGTCGTTCGTGTCGACGCTCGCGCTTTCGATCGAGACGAAGATCGACCCGGGCTCCCGCGAGTCGGGGTCGTATTCGAGTTCGCCCGTGATGCGGTTGAAGCGGCCGTAGAAGTAGCTCACCCCGACGTGCTTCGTGCGGAAGAAGACGTTCGAGTGGCGCGGGTCCACCGAGAACGTCGCCGGTTCGCCTCCCGCGAACGACGCGGTACGCACCGCGGAGACGGCCTCCGGTGCTGGGCTCGGGAGGAGCAGGGGCAGGAAGAGTAGGGGGGGGAGAAGGAGAGGTTTCATCGGAAGGAAGGCGGAGCCGTGGAGGGACGGGAGGATCAGGACGTTCCCACACTAGCGATCCCCCGGGCTTTCCCGGAGGGGGGCATCGCCGGTTTCCGGGGTTGGGACCCCCGATACCCTGCGCAGCGGTGGTGAACAGCGGTCATTCCCGACTCGGTCGATACCTTGCGCCCACCGGGGCCCTAGGGTGGAGTGATGGTGTTTCGCGGCAGCTTCCGATCTCGTTCCGGGTGTAGGACCCGCAGAGCTGTCGGCTTGGGCGTGCTCTTCGGTGTGCTCTGGGCGGGCTGCGGCGGCGGTGCGGGATTCGGTGGCGGCGTATTGCCCTCGGGCGCCGTCGGCTCGCTCGTCGCTCGGCCCGAGGGGAACGGACGCCTGTTCTTCATCGACGATCACCGCGGAGGGGGACGCTCCGCCCTCGGGCTCTCGGGAGTCACGTGGGGGCGGCTTGTCGATGTCTTCGACGTCGACCCCTCGGGGAAGCCTTCGCCGGCCCCTCTCCTGCAGGACCTCGTCGTCGATCCCGACCTGATCTCGGACGGTGTCCGCTACCGGCTCGAGGTGAACCCGGGAACCGGAGGCGAGCGCCTGATCGTCCTGCGCACCCACGGTGCTCCACCGGTCGGAGGAGTCACCTTCGAGCAGCTCGTCCGCGATGCGCAGGCGCTGCTCGCCCCGGTGCTTCCGCGGGCCGCGGGGGGGATCACCCCCGGCCCCTTCTCGCTCGTGCCGCGCAACGCGACCCTCGTGCTGCAGTTCGATGACCTCCTCCTCGATGACGAGGGCGTTGCGGATTCCCTGGCCGATCGCCTGGGGCTCCTCACCGGACTCCCACCGACGACGCCATTCGAGGTGCTGCCCTCCTTCGATCCGAACCACGGCGACGTGCTCGGGGGTCGCTTCCACTCGACGCGCGTCCTGCTTCGCACGACCGTTTCCGAAGCCGAAGCCTCCAGCTCGTCCGTACCGATTCGGGTCAACGCGATCGGTCTGCCCGAGAGCCTCGCGGGCAGCGGGGATGCGAACGCGACGCTCCGGATCCCGACCCGCGTGGACGCCTCCGCGGGATCGTTTCGGCTGCTGCGCAACCTCTCGGGAAAGGCGATTCTCCCGGAGGCGAGCCCACCCTTCGATGCGACTTCACCGGCGCGGGAACTCCTGCGTGCCTTTCGGACGGGGAACGATGGCGACATCAACCGCGGCTTCCTGCTCGACGTGACCCGTCCGAGGTTGATCGGTGGGTTCGGGCTGGACGTGGTCTCTTCGACTCCGGTGGCGGGGACAGCGGACCGATTCCGCGCGGACATCGAGTTCACCACCCCCTGCGTCGCCCGCCCCAGCCTAGGGGACGCGCTCGAGGTGGCGGGGAGTGTGTTCGAGGTGAGCGGCGGCGCGCGGGTCCTTTCCGGGGGAGGCGTCCGGGACATCGAACTGCGGCGCGTCGCCGGGGACGGATCGAGCGGCGCGGCCGGGCTCCTCGGACACGGCTTCCTGCGCCTGCCGTACGGTCCGGGCCTCCCCGTCTCGTCGGGGTGCTGGTGGACGCTCGTCCCCGCCGCGGGGGCTCCGCCGATCGGGGACGTGTCGAGCTTCTCCTCGTTCGAGGTGAGGTTCGACGAGCCCATGGTCGCCGGGTCCTTTCGCGCTTTCGATTCGATGCGCCTCGTGCGTGGGGCGGCGGGGGCGAAGGCGTCCGCACGCAACCTCGTCGTCGCGAGCGTGCACGCCTCCAGGGACCTGCGGAGCTTCACGCTCACACCACTTCTGCCCCTCGACAATCGGCAGGGAGGCACGTACCGACTCGAGCTTCTCCTCGGACCGGGAAACCTGCTCGATCTCGCGGGCAACACCCCGGCACTCGTCCCGGACCGGGTGCATTTCCTCCTCGATCCGGAGGAGCCGGCCCAGGAGAACGGCGGCATCGTGTTCCGCTTTTCGTCCCTCGACGAACTCGACCCGTTCGGGGAGACGGACCTTCGCGGTCAGTTCACCCTCGACTCGACCCGGGAGACGATTCGTCCACGCCCGCTCGAGTTCTTCTCCGCGGCCTGCGATTCCTTCGGGGGCGCTCCTTCCGTGATGCTGCCCTTCCCGAAGGGCGTGCAGACGCCGCTTTCGCCCCTGGGTAGCAGGCTGCAGAGCATGTGGCGCTACGTGGACTTCGGCTGGCAGGTGCGTGATGAGAGCAAGTACAACATCGACGTGATCGGGATGAGCTGGTCCCCGGTCGGGGGCGTCGTCCTTTCGGACTTCTTCCCGCGCTTCGAGATGCGCGTGGGGCATTCGCGCAAGCTCCCCGATGAGGAGTGCAATCCGGCGCGCGGGCCGAGCTATCCGGCGTCGGGCCTCGCGGACGGAACGGTGCCGTTCTCGAACAACGAGTTCACCGAGCCGCTGGCCGCGATGAGGACCGTGCACCCGGAGTCCTTCGGCTACCGCATCGACTCCTCGAACGTCTACCTCAACGAGCATCGCGTACCGATGATCCCGTTCCCGTGGAATCGATCGGGGAACGCGGCGGCCCCCGTGACCTACACCTGGAGGGACACGGCGATCCAGGCCCTCGGCGGTTCGATGGGGGCCGGGCTCCCGATGGCGATCGAGGAGGGGGGACCGCTCTTCGTGGAGGAGAGCTTCGGCGACCTCGCGAAGCCGGACGAGGTTCCTTCGATCGGGCTCCCCCTGCTCTGGGAGGTGCGCTGCTTCCCGACCGCGAGCGGGATCGGGCTCAACCCGTTGACCATTCGACTCGGGTGTCTCGGCTGGGCGACGCCGAACTTTCGTTCCTTCTCGACCGGCGGGGTCAACGTGAACGGCCGGACCATCCAGGTGGATCCGAGCCTCGAGGAGTATCCCTCCGGTGGTTTCAACCCGTCGAGTCAGCCGCCCGGCAAGCGCACGGCCCGCCAGGCGGACAACAGCTTCTACGTCGGGGAGCTCGACTACGTCGTGCGCGTGAGTCGCATCCACACCGCGTGGCTCGACACGGTGCTGCTCGCGCCGCGCTACATCGCCCCCGTCCTCGAACCGCCCGCGACCGCTCAGCCCACCGGGACGAGCATCGTCTTCGACTACCGCGGAGCAGATGGGTTCACGTCGGTGGGCAGGAGTCCGTTCGACGCGGATGGGCTCGACGCCTACGGCGACCTGGCGCCGGGGCGGGTCCTCTTCCACGGGCCCGATCCGAGCTGGTCGAACTCGATCTCTTCCCTCGACGGCGCTCGCTACTTCCAGGTCCGCCTCAGCCTGATCGGGAACATGCACAGCGGCGCGATCCCGGAGATCGACTCCCTCGGCTTCGCGTTCCTGCGCTGATTCGAGGGCTCGGCACGGTCGGAGAGCTCGCGGGCGCCGGAAGAATGACGGTGGGGGGAGTCTGGAGCGGGAAACACGCGGGTGCCACCCTGCTAGGATGTCCGCCATGTCCATTCCCCATTCCCGGATTCGCCGGATCGCGCTCGGGATCGCCGCGGTCTTTCCCCTCGCCCTCCTCGCTGCCTGCGGCGCGCAGACGGGGGGCACCGAGCGTCCGGACATCGTGCTCCTCGTGCTCGACACGATGCGAGCCGATTCCTTCGCCTACCAGGGAGAGCGCGAGGGCCTCGCCCCCTTCCTGGACCGCTTGGCCTCCGAGGGGGCGGTGTTCCCCGAGGCCTTTTCGAGTTCCTCCTGGACGGCCCCGTCGACCGCGACGCTGATGACGGGCGTCTACCCCGATCGCCACGGCGTGCGCCAGGGATTCCTCGCACAGGTTCGCCACGCGGGGGGAGTGGGGAACGCGGCGGAGGTCGAGGACATCCACCTCGCGCGCATCCGGTCCACGGTCCCGACCCTTGCCGAGTCCCTCGCCGGCGCCGGCTATCGGACCTTCGGCATCGCGACGAACATCAACATCGGTCCGGAGATGGGCTTCGATCGCGGCTTCGATCGGTTCCGGCGGGAGGAGGAATGGTCCGCCGGCAAGGTCGCGAACCTGCTGGCCGATTGGAAGGAAGACCTCGCGGCAGCGAGTCCGTTCTTCCTCTACCTCCATCTCAATGACGTCCACAAGCCCTACGACCTGCGCAAGAAGTGGTTCCATGCGGACCGCCTCGAAGAGGGTCGTCCCCCCGAGTACGCGCTCTACCAAAGCGAGATCGGCTACCTCGATCACTGGATCGAGGAGATGTGGAAGGACCTCGGACTCGGGGAGGACACCCTGCTCGTCGTCGTCTCCGATCACGGAGAGGAATTCCTGGACCACGGAGGCATGGGCCACCACTTGACGCTCTTCCAGGAGGTCAACCGGATCCTCTATCTGTTCCACGGCCCCGGCCTCGGTATCCGCCCAGGTGTGCACGCCGAAGCCGTGAGCGGGATCGACCTCCTGCCGACGATCCTCTCGTTCGCCGGGGTCGCCGATGTTCCCGGTGCGCGCGACGGTGTGTCCCTCGTCCCGCTGCTGCGGGCGGAGGCGGGTCTTCCCGAGGACGATGCCCTCGAGCGCACCCTGAGCGAACGCACGCTCTTCGCCCACCGTTGGGGCAACGACCTAAATCTCTACGCCGCGATCCAGGGAGGGTGGAAGCGCATCGAGGGACCGTTCGGGACTTGGCTCTACGACCTGCGCGTCGACCGGACCGAGCGCAACGATCTTTCGAAGCAGGAGCCCGATCGCCTGCGCGCGCTGGGGGAAGCCCTCGAGGCATACCGCGCGCGGGACTTCACCGGGCCGAGCGAGGAAACGGACGTGGGCATCGACGACGAGCTGCTGCGCAAGCTCGAGGAGCTCGGATACGTTTCGAGGCAGTGAAGCCGATCGAGGCCAGGACCGAACGAGGGCGCCGCGCGCCCCCGCTTCCGTCCCCCGGGGTCCGCTTTGGTGAGGGGTTCCTCGATCGCCTCGGTCGCCTGGCCCTGCGCGTTCGCTCCCGGCGCGAGCGACGCGAGGGGGGGGGCGAGGCGCGCCTCCTCGGCGGTGGGATGGAGTTCGTCGGCTTCCGGCCCTATCGCCCGGGCGAGGACCTACGACGCCTCGACTGGAACCTCTTCGCGCGCCACCGCCGTCCCTTCGTGCGGGTCTCGCGCCGCGAATCGTCCGAACGCTGGTCCGTGCTCCTCGATCGCAGCGCTTCGATGGGGACGGGATTCCCAGGAAAACTGCAACTCGCAGCCGAAGTGGTCCTGGGGTTGAAAGCCGCCGCGAACATCGAGGGCGCGGAGGTGGACCTGCACCTCATGGTGCGGGGGGAGCCGCATCGGCATAGGGGGAGGGGGGCCGCGCTCGCCGAGTGGATGGAGCTCCTCGAGTCGACCGAGGCGCGCGGTCGCGGCGGGCTCGCCCGGCTCCTCGCGGAGCCGGGCCGCTTCAAGGACGCACGCGCACTGTTCCTCGTCGGTGACCTCGCCGACCTTCAACCGGCCGACATTCCGCGGCTCACGCGCAGCGGGCGCGACATCCTCCTGGTCCAGGTCCTCGCGCCGGAGGAGCGCGATCCCACTCGGCTCCCGGAGGCGACGCACGGGGACGCCGTCCGTTGGGCCGATCCCGAGTCCACGGGCGTTCGGACCGTACGCCTCGACGCGCACGCCCTCGCGGAGTACGAGCGCGGCCTCGGCGCCCGGCTCGAGGCCTGGCGTGCGATCGCCGCCCACCACCGCGTCTCCTTCACCACGGTCACGAGCGACACGCCCTTCGAAGCGGTCGTCGAGCGGGTCTTCGCACGATGAGCGTACCGCAAGTCGCGGCGGCGCTCGCACTCGGCATCGAGTGGTCGCGGCCCTCCGGGCTGTTGCTCCTCGGCCCCGCCGCGCTGCTACTCCTCCTCGCGCGGCGCAGCGCCCGCCCCGTCGAGCGGGTCACCGCGACCTTCGACCTCTGGGAGGACGCGATGCGCCGGATTCCGCCCGCGCCGCGCACGCGCCGGCTCCCGCCGCTCCCGGTCGTGTTCGCGGCCGTCGCGATCACCTGTGCCGCGCTCGCCCTCGCCGGTCCGCGGATCGTGGGGAGCGACCCTCCGCGCGTCTTCACGATCCTCTGCGATCGATCCCCGTCCACGTCCCTCCCACTCCAACCCGGCCGGACGCGCTTCGAGGTCGCGCTGGAGGCCTGCCTCTCCGAGCTCGCTCGCAGGGCGGGGAGCACCGATCGCGTCCGCTGGCGGAGCCAGGACCGCGAAACGCTGGAGCTTCCCGTCGGCGTGAAGCCCCCCGCGTCCTGGTTCGCGCGTCCCGCAGCCTTCCTCCCGGAGATCGAATGGGAGCGGGAGGACCGACCCGGATTCCTGTGGGTCACCGATCGCGTGCCGACGCCCTCGCCGTCCCACGCGCTCGTGTTCGCTTCCGGCGGACGAGGGGTCCCGGGCCCGGTGGCGAGTCGTGGAGGGGAGCGCGTCGTGTGGCGGGAGGGGGGACTGCGGGTGGAGCCCGCGCCGGGGCGTGTCGTCGAACTGCGCGGGGTCGAGGCGGGGCGACTCGGCCCCCTGGCGCGGCTCCTGACCATCTGGGCACGCGAGCGTGGCTTCGAGTTGCGGGGTGGGCAGGAGAGGGAACGGGCGCTCCTCATCGAGGCCGGGCGGGGAGCGGGAGAGACGCGTGAGCTCCGGATCGCCGGGGGTTCCCTCGGCTGGGGTTTGGCCGGAACCGGTGGCGCCGGGGGCATCGCGGAGCTTCCGGAGGGGGCGCAGGTCTGGCGCTTCGGGGAAGCGAGCGGGGGCGAGGCGCCGATCCTCGTCGCCGGGTCGCCGGGCCGCGTCCTGCTCGCGTTCGACGGCGTCCGCTCGGTGGAAGGGGATCCCGCGCTCTTCGCCCTGGCGTGGAGCCGGTTCCTGGATCGTTGGGTCCTTCCCGCGCCAGGCGTGGTCCCGTTGGACGAACGCCGGGACGCGGGGGCGGCCTCTTGGGACGAGTGGTCCGAGGATCGGTTCGAGGAGGTTCCGCGCGTCGGGGCGGGGCGCGGGGAAACGACTTCCGCCGACCTCCTGGCACCGGCCCTCGCCGGGATCGGGGTCCTCTTCGCGACCCTGGCGATTCTTCTGTCCGGGGGTGGGATCAGCTGGCTGCGAGGTCGTCTGCCCGCTTCCCGAACACGAACATGAGGAAGGTCAAGAACACCGCGCCGCCCGCGAGGCCCAACCAGGGCGAGAGCCCGAAGTAGGTCGCCGGGAAGTACCCGAAGACCACGGCGGCGAACATCGTGGTCAACGCATAGGGGATCTGGGTGCGGACGTGGTCGATGTGGTCGGACGCGGAGGCGATCGAACTCATGACCGTCGTGTCGGAGATCGGTGAGCAGTGGTCCCCGAAGATCGCCCCCGAGAGCACGGCCCCGATGCTCATCACCATCAACGTGCGCCCGCTCTCGATGGCTTCGGGCTCGAGCCCCGCGGTGAGTCCGAGCGTGTACGCGAGCCCGACGACGAGCGGGAGCAGGATGCTCATCGTGCTCCAGGACGAACCCGTCGCGAAGGCGACGCCGCCCGCGAGCACGAACAGGATCGTCGGCAGGAGTCGACCGTCGATCGTCTCCCCGAGCAGGCCCGTCAAGAAGGTCGCCGTTCCGAGGTCCTCACACACCTTGCCGATCATCCACGCCAAGTAGAGGATCGCGAACCCGACCGCCATCGCGCGCACCGTGGTCCAGGCAGCCGTGAGGATGTCGCTGGTCAGCCCCGCGAGCAGAGCTCCGACCGAGGCGACCGCGAATCCGGCGATCGAGCCGATGAGCAGCGGCCACGAGCCGGATCCGTCGTAGAGGACCTGGGTCATGCCCTCGATCGAAAAGATGCGTTCGGCGGGCAGGGAA
>DRLC01000381.1 GCA_011053145.1 Planctomycetota bacterium
AGCCCCGGTCCGCGAAGCGGATTCAAGGGATCCAGTGGATCCCTTGAAAGGGGATCCCCCTTGACGGGTCGACGAGGACGGCAGGAATCGCAAAGTGCCGTCAGGGGACGAGAGACCGCCGAAGGCGGTCGATTGCGAAGTCTGGCGTGCAGGATCATGAATCACCCGGGCTAGCCGTTGCCCTCCCGGCGGACCGGTGAAGAGACCGGGCCCTCTCCCTGTCCCTTGATGTAGTCGGTCAGTGCCTTGACCTCGCCGCGCTTCACCTCGAGGTGGGCGCGCAGCAGATCCCGGAGCGAGAGGACGGCGATCAACTTGCCGTCTTCCGTGACGGGGACGTGGCGGACGTGACGGCTCTGCATCTCCCGCGCGACCTCGTTCACCCGGCGATCGGTCGTCACGGCCCAGATCTCGGTCGACATCACGTCCCGCAGCTTCGTGAGGGCCGGATCGAGTCCAGGGGTCACGACCCGCCGCATCAGGTCACGCTCCGTGAACATCCCGCACCGCCGGCCTTCGTCCTGGATCAGGACCGCCCCGACGTGCTCCTCGGTCATCGAGCGCGCCGCGTCCAATGCGGTGGCATGTCCGGGGAGAACGAGGGGAGGGCGGCCGGTGAGGAGTTCGCGGATCTGTTTCATGGAGGGGTCGGTCTGGGGTTGTTTCGAGCGCCCGGAGCGATCGAAAGCCCGTGGACCCCTGCCGGGCCCGAGGCGGCCGTCCGCGCCGCGCTGGACCCATTGTACTCCAGGGGAGCGATCCTCCCAATGGGGGGCAGTCCGTGGGCCTGGGGGACGGGCCACGGGGGAAGGAGGCACAATGCACCTTCGTGCATCGTTCCGTGCCGGCAGGTCGCGCCGTCGGGAACGCGTGGCCTCAGGCGGCGATCGAAGAGCTCCTCAGCAGCACGCCGATCGCTTCAGCGAGGTCGCGGGCGGTGAATTCGGGTTCGACGCCGAAGGCCGCATCGGACAGGGCGAGACCGGTTTGGACCGCCGCGATCCGGCATCCCGATCGCCAGCCCGCGACCAGCTCGAGGGTGCTGTCCCCGATGACCCAGCTGTGGCGCAGCTCGATCCCGTCCTCGTGGGCGGCGTGGTAGAAGGCCCCGGTATTCGGGAGCAGATAGACCGAATCGGCGACCTGGCCTTCGACCCCGTCGGGGCGCGTCGTGCACGCGTAGTGACGGGTGAGCAGGACCCCGGCCGCGGTGAGCTGGGCCAGCATGTGCTCTTCGACGGCGCGCCACGCGTCGGGGTGGAGGTCTCCATAGGCGACGGCGTCTTCATTGCCCACCAGATACACCTTCCATCCCGTCCGGACGGCGCGAAAGAGGGCATCGAGGGCTCCCGGAAGGAAACGAACCTCATCCGGGTGGACGGCATAGCCGCGTTCCGGCGTATCGAGCAGGGTTCCCCAGCGGTCGATGAACAGAGCGCGGGGGGTCGGGGTCGTGCCGGGGATGGGCGCGTGCGGGCCGGAATGAGAATCAAACATGGGAGCGGTGAACTTCGTTGCGGGGACCGAGTAGGGTTTCGACCGCGACGGGCTCGGCTTGAGGAATCAAGATGGGAAGCCCACGATTCCGATGAGCACACGAAGAAGCTTCTCCCCCTCTCGTTCCGACGCGGCAGAAGTTTCCGCCCCCGAGTCCGACGTGAGCCTTCCCCTACGCATCGCCCTGATCCTCGATCCGCTGTCCGTTCAGCTCGACGGACCCCTCCAACTGCGGGTGAAGTGGGGCGACCATGCGCCGAAACTCGCGGCTGAGTTCCTGGGACGCGGACACCACGTGCGCGGTTTCGGAGCCCCGCCCGGGTTGATCCCGCGTTCCACCGAGGGTCTCGAAGAGGCGGGAGACGAGGGCGGCTGGTCGAGGCTGCGCGCGTTCCGACCGGATGTGGTGATCGCGTACGACGCGCTATCCCCCGCGGCGATGCGCGGAGCCCGTGTGGCGCGCAAGGTCGGCGCGGCGCTCGTCCTCGTCGAGCCCGCGATGCCCGGAAGCGGGCGATGGCACGAACGGGTCTTGCACCGGATCGGCGAGGCCCTGTGGGGACCGTACGTGCGGAGGACGGCGGGGGCGGTCGTCGCCCTCGACAGCCTTTCGGTGGACCACGCGCTGCGGGAAGGATTCGATCGCGAGCTGATCCACCGCATTCCCTATGGCGTCGATACCGCGGACTTCCGACCCGGGCTCACGAGCACGCTCCTACCGCGCCACCGGATTCGCGGGCGCATCCTCCTCTACGTCGGCCGCCTCAGCGAGGGGCGCGGGCTCGAAACGTTGATCCGAGCCTTCGCGCGGACCGTCGGCCAGCGGGAGGACTGGAACCTGGTGATCGCCGGCAACGGTCCGCTCGCGCCGGCACTGCACGCCCAGAGCCGACGCCTCGGGATCGGTTCGCGCGTGACCTGGCTTCCCCGGCCGCGGCGCGAGGAACTCCCCGGTCTGATGGGAGCGAGCACGCTCTTCGCGGTGCCGGCGGTGGGGGACACCGTGGTCGGGCGGCAGCTCGGCCGCGCGCTCGCCTGCGGGCTGCCGGTCCTGGCCTCCGACCTGCCGCGCCTGCGCGACAGCGTCGAGGACGGTCGCGTGGGGTTGCTGGTGGAACCGGGAAACGTCGAAGCCTGGGTCGACGCGATCGGACGGGCTGCGTCATCGCCGGTGGCCCGCAAGCGCTGGTCGCGCGAAGCGCGCCGTTACGCCGAGGAACACCTCTCCTGGGACAGGGTGGCGTCCGAGTTCGAGGTCGTTCTACGGGATGCGAGAGAGCGCGTCGAAGCGAAGCTCGCCGCGAAGCGCGCGAAGCCGGCGACGAGCTGAGGCCGGATCAGCCCTCGGTGGCGTCGCGGAGTTCCTTCTTGAGGAACGCCATGTCGGACGCGTACTGCTTGACGGCCTCGCGGGTCTGGTCATCGATCTCGCTGAAGGCGGCGGCGATCTTGACGCCGTCGGGTCGCTCCTCCACCTCGCTCACCGTCACCGTGGCCTCGCAGTGACCCTTCTTCAGCAGCGGGAGGCGGAACTTGACGTGGAGATCGGTTCCGAGGGACAGCATCTGTCCCATCTCGAACGGCGAGAGCCCCGTGCTGCCCCCGTTCCAGACGAACCGCAGGCCGTCGGAGTCGAGGGCGGACATGCGACCGACACCACGCCAGTTCGATGCGAAGCTGTGCCCGTGGACGGGGTTCGTCACGCCGGACCGTTCCGCGGAGGGCAGGAAGTGCTCGATCTTCGCCGGATCGGTGGGAGCGAACAGGATCGCGGTTTCGTCCTCGAGGATGTCTTCGTCGGAAGCCGCATGCGTACGGGGAGCGGGGGTGAGCTCGTCGAGCAGGGCCGCGCCGGCGGCCTCGTCCGTGTCGTAGATCGGAACGACTCGATCGAGTCCTACCTTTTCGATGATGTCGCGGCAGAACTTCGAAGGGCGCGAGATCACGAGCTTCCCACCGGCCTTCGCGAGGTTCTTCGATGCCTTGATGATCGCGCCCAACGCCGTCGAGTTGATGAACTTCACGAGGCGAAGGTTCAGCGCGATGCGTTGGACCCCGGCAGCCTGGAGGGCTTCGATCTCCGACTGCAGGGCCGGGCAGTAGAAGGTGTCGAATTCGCCTCTCAGGTGAAGGACGGTGAAGTTCTCGCGAGGTTCCGCGGTGATCTGCATGGGAGTCTCTCGGGCTGGATCGTGGAGGAAGAGCCGACCTTCCGGGGAGCCGACCCTCCCCGGCATCATGCTGGGAGGGGCCGGGGCGGCCAAGGAATTTCCGTCCCGCGGGGAAGGGCGCTGGGGCTTGCGGCTACACTCGGTCTCGATGTTCTTCCGCCGCAAGAAGAAGGAGGCTCCGGGAGAGGCGCCCAGGCACGGCGAAGCCCCCGGATCACCCACGACGCCCGCCCCGGCGCCCCACGCTCCGCTCGAGTCCGGCGGGGGGCCCGGTTCCGCGACCACCCAGTTCCTGACCGGGGAAGCGGGCAAGGACCGTCGCACCGTCCAAGTCCTGCTGGAAACGATCGCACGTGTGTCGCGCTCCCGGGATCTCGAGAGCCTCTTCGCGTACGTCGTGGATTCCTCGATCCGGATCGCCGGAGCCGAGCGCGGACTCTTGATCCTGCGGGGTCCGGACGACGAGCTCGAAGTGCGCACCGGACGGGATCGCGATGGCAACACGATTCCGACCGACGTGCGGTTCTCCACCTCCGTCGCTCGCAAGGTCCTCGAGGAAGGCCAACCGGTGCGGGCCACGGTGCACTCGGAGTCGGAGGCCCTGGAGCTCGGCAAGTCGGTCTATGACCTGAAGCTGCGCGCGGTGATGTGCGTGCCGTTGTCGCTCTCCGAGGAGGAGAAGGGAGCTCCGCGCGGGGTGCTCTACGTCGATTCGCGCGCCGCGAGTCGCAACTTCACCCAGGCCGACCTGGCCCTTTTCGCGGCCCTCGCCCAGCAGATCTCGATCGCGATGGACAACGCGCGCCTGCACCTCGACAGCATCGAGAAGGTGCGCCTCGAGCAGTCCCTCGAACTCGCGAGCGCGATCCAGCGCGATCTGATGCCCGCCGTCCCGACGGACCTCTCCACCTGGGACGTGCATGGTTGGTACCGCCCCGCGGACGAGGCCGCCGGCGACTTCTACGACTTCGTGCGGACCCGCGACGGTCGTCTCGCGATCGTCGTCGGCGACGCCACCGGACACGGGATCGGTCCGGCGCTGATCACGGCGACGACCCAGGGCAGCCTGCGCTCGCTCCTGCGCGTGATCGCGGATCCCGGGGAGGTCGTGACGCTCGTGAACCAAGACCTGACCGAGCGCGTCGAGGACGGCCGTTTCCTCACCCTCTTCCTCGCGGTGCTCGGGGAGGACGGAACCCTGCACGGGATCAATGCCGGGCACGCGCTGCCCTTCGTTTGGCGCGCGGCGACCGGCGACGTGGAGACGATCGGTCGAGGCGGCCCCGCGCTCGGGATGGTGAGCGACGAGGTCTATGTGGCCCATGAGCCGATGCACCTCGATCCCGGAGACGTGCTCGTGATCTACACCGACGGGATCTCCGAAGCGCGGGACCCGGACCGGCCCGAAGAGCTGTTCGGGGAGGACGGCATCCGACGCGCCCTCGCGGCCGCGGCCGCCGAGGAGGAGGGAGCCGAGGGGATCCTGAAGTGCATCGTCGGCGAGGCCCTGCGCATGAGCGCCGGCGCCCGCGAAGACGACATGACGATCGTGGTGGCCCGGCGCAAGGCCGAGGGTTGAAGAGGGACATGGCGAAGCAGGAACCGATCGGACCGTCGCTCCTCGTCCGCGGCGCCCGGAGCTACCCCCCCGGCGATGGCTCGAAGCCCGTCGATGTCCTGATCCGAGGGGGCCGCATCCAGGCGCTCGGCGACGGCCTCGACCCCGACGGTGCCGAAGTCCTCGAAGCCGATGGGCTCACCGTGATCCCGGGCCTCCTCGACGTTCATGTGCACTTCCGAGATCCCGGGCTCGCCCGCAAGGAGGGCTGGGAACACGGTTCGGCGGGTGCCCTCCACGGCGGGGTGACCGGCGTCATCGAGGTCCAGAACAATCCTCCGCTCTCCGTCTCGCGGGAAGCGCTCGAGGCGCGCATCGAACACGTGCGCGCGCGCAGCCGGGTCGACTTCGCGTGCCTCGCGAATCTGCTCCCCGATTCCCTGCCCGAGGTGGAGGCGATGGCGCCGTTGACGCCCGCGTTCAAGCTGTTCCTGGGCGGTTCCACCGGGCTCGGTGGACAGACCGATCGAGACACCCTTCGAACGCTCTTCGCGGCGGCTCGCCGCGCGGGCCGGCCCGTCGTCGGGCATTGCGAGGACGAGGATCTCCTGCGCGAGGGAAAGCGGCGTTACCCCGATGCGACCGCGGCGGAGCACCACCTCGTACGCAGCGAGGAGGCCGAGGTGCGCTCGATCGAGACGGCGATCGCGCTCGCGGAGGAAACCGGCGCCGCGCTGCACGTCTTCCACATCTCAACGGCCCGGGGCGTCGAACAGGTCCGCGAGGCCCGCGCGCGCGGCGTCGCCGTCGGCTCGAGCACCGCGCCCCACTATCTCCTGCTCTCGGCCGAGGATGCGCCGCGCCTCGGCAATCGGATGCGCGTGAACCCTTCGATCAAGACCCGCGAGGACTCGGCCGGGATCCTGGCCGGCCTGCTCGACGGGACGGTCGAGGCGATCGGCACGGACCACGCGCCGCACCCGCTGGAGGAGAAGGAGCGCCCGTACAAACACGCCCCCTCGGGGATGCCGTCGGTGGACCTCCTCTGGCCCCTGACCTTCGAACTGGTCCGGCGCAACCTCCTCGATGCCGAGACCGCCCTTGCGAGCGTGAGCTGGCGAGCCGCCGAGTCCCTCGGGATCCTCGGAAAGGGACGGCTCGCGCCCGGGTACGACGGAGACCTGGTGCTCTTCGATCCCACCGCGGTGCGCGGCGTCGTCGGGACCGAGTTGCCCTCGCGCTCGCGCTGGTCGGCCTACGAGGGGATGGAGCTCGCGGGGTTTCCCGAGGTCGTCGTGCGACGGGGCGCGATCGCCTTCCGGGACGGGGCGCCGACCGGAGAGGCCGGCGGAGCGCCGCTGCGGCTCGCGCCACGGCTGGGCTGAGGCGACTCGTCAGCGGATCTTCGTGCCCTTCGCGGGCACGAATTCCAAGAGGAGGCGCTCGCCCGCGAGCAGGCGGAGGCGGTTCGAGGAGGCCTCGACACGATCCGCCGCTTCGATCAGGGACACGATGCGACGCTCCTGGGCGAGGAGGTCCGGCGGACCGACGCGCCGGGTCGTCGCGATCTTCGTCGAGGTGAAGGCCTCGCCGTCGTGCAGGTAGCTGCCGAAGAACTCGTTCACGCCCCCGTTGCCGAAGAGCCGCCGGCCCCCCTCGAGGTGGAGTTCGACCACGCCCCCGGGAATCGGGGGCTCTCCTTCGATCGAGACCAGGCTCCAGGTGGTTCGGCGCACCTCGGCCCAGCGCCGCTCGGAGGGGCTCACGCAGGAGGTCGCCACGCCGAGGGCCGCGAGGAGGAGAAGGGTGCGTCGGTTCAGGGCCATGGAGCGGAGTTTGTCGAACGGGGCCGGGGAAGGCCAGGGCGCGTGGGGGAGAGGGTAGCCCCGGGGCGAGCCGGGACTCGAAGGGGGGGGTGACGCCCCTTCGAATCGCGCAAAGTCCCATGGGCGGTGTTCGGCGCCCTGCTAGAGTGCGCGTCCTCGGATGCCATGAACGACAGACAAGACACCACGGACGCCGATGGCGAGCGCCCCGCTCGCCGCGACTTCATCCGCTCGATGATCGAAGAGGACCTGGCCGCGGGCCGGAACGGGGGCGTTGTGCAGACGCGCTTCCCTCCCGAGCCCAACGGCTACCTCCACATCGGCCACGGGAAGGCGATCGCCCTGAACTTCGCCATCGCGCGGGAGTACGGCGGCCGCTGCAACCTGCGCTTCGACGACACGAATCCCGCCGCGGAGGAGGATGAGTTCGTCGAGGCGATCCAGGAGGACATTCGCTGGCTCGGCTACCGCTGGGATGGGGAGGTGCGCTTCACGTCGTCGTACTTCGAGACCCTGTACCGCTGGGCGGAGGGCCTGATCCGGAAGGGCGTCGCCTACGTCTGCGACCTCTCCCCGGAGGAAACCCGTCAGATGCGCGGGACGATCACGAGCCCCGGCCAGAACAGCCCCTACCGCGACCGCACTCCGGAGGAGAACCTCGAGCTCTTTCGTCGCATGCGCGCCGGGGAGTTCGAGGATGGTGCCTGCACGCTGCGCGCGAAGATCGACATGGCGTCGCCGAACCTGAACCTGCGCGACCCCGTCCTCTACCGCATCCTGCGAGCGCGCCACCACCGGACCGGGGATGCGTGGTGCATCTATCCGATGTACGACTGGGCTCACGGGCAGTCGGATGCGATCGAAGGCGTCACGCATTCCCTGTGTTCGCTCGAGTTCGAGAACCACCGCCCGCTCTACGACTGGTTCCTCGACCACATCGACCTGGAGCCCGGAGCGCCTCGTCCGCGCCAGACCGAATTCGCGCGCCTCAACCTGACCTACACCGTCCTCGCGAAGCGCCAGCTCCGGCGGCTCGTCGAGGAGGGACACGTTTCGGGCTGGGACGACCCGCGCATGCCGACGATCCGCGGGCTGCGCCGTCGCGGCTACACGCCGACCGCGGTGCGGACCTTCCTCGAGGGGGTCGGCGTCGCGAAGTTCAACAGCACCGTGGACATGGTCGTGCTCGAGAACGCGCTGCGCGAAGAGCAGAACCGTCTCGCCGAGCGGCGCATGGCGGTCCTGCGACCGATCGAGCTCGTGATCGAGAACTACCCCGAAGACGGCGAGGAGTTCCTCGAAGCCCACAACAACCCCGAGGACGAAGGGGCGGGCACGCGTGAAGTTCCCTTCTCCCGAACGCTCTTCATCGAACGCAGTGATTTCCGCGAGAGCGCGCCGCGCAAGTACCACCGGCTCGCGCCGGGGAAGGAAGTGCGCCTGCGCTACGCCTACTACGTGACCTGCACGGGGTTCGACACGGATCCCGAGACGGGCGAAGTGGTCCGCGTGCGCTGCACCTACGATCCTGAGACGCGGGGAGGGGATTCCGCGGACGGACGCAAAGTGCGCGGCACGATCCACTGGGTCAGTGCGCGTCACGCGTTCACGGCTCCCGTCCGCCTCTACGACCATCTCTTCTCCGTGCCGAACCCGATGGATGTTCCCGAAGGTGGGGACCTCCTGGACCACCTCAATCCGGCTTCCCTGGAGGTCCTCGAGAACGCGAAGCTCGAGCCCGCCCTACGCGAACTCGCACCGGGGACCCTCGTGCAGTTCGAACGCCACGGCTACTTCTGCCTCGATACGGTGGACTCGAGCCCCGGGAGTCCGGTGTTCCACCGCGCGGTCGCTCTGCGCGACTCGTGGGCGAAGCTCGAGAAGAAGCTCGGCGCGAAACCCTCCGGGTCAGGCGGAGCTCCCTGATTCCTCCGCCGGCGGCGGCCAGGCGGGGCGCGCGCGTTCCAGGGTCGCTCGCTCCAGGGCCGCGGCGAGGCTGCGCGTGACCGGCCCCGGGGTCGCGCTCGCGAAGGTGTGCTCTCCGATCCCGATCACGGGGACGATCCCGCGCGTGGAGCTCGAGAGGAATCCTTCGTCGAAGGAACCGACCTCGTCGAGCGCCGGCGCTTCGAGCCGGATTTCGAGCCCGGCCGCTTCGGCGAGCTCGAGGACGATTCGGCGCGTGATCCCTTCGAGGACACCGGACCCAGCCGTGTGGAGTGTCCGTGAACGGACCAGGTAGACGTTCGCGCTCGTGGCCTCGAGGATGCGCCCCGCCTCGTCGAGCATCACGTGGTCGAAGGCTTCGCGGGTGACCAGCGGGAAGGGGGCTCGGCGGGCGGCGAACTCCGCGGCCTTCACGCGCGGTTGGAACCGGTGCAGCCGTTCGGCGACTCCGAGCCGGACCCCGTCGCGCCGGAACGCGGCGGGGAGTTCGTGGTGCGGCCAGCGCGCGATGAGGAGACGGCTGTTGCTCCCCGGGAGGGAGGACCCGGGGGGAAAGACATCGACGCGCAGGTTCCAGTCCTCGCCGCCGTTCGGTCTGTCGCGGACCACCTCGGCGAGGGCGCGTCGTAGGACCTTGCGGTCCAGTCGAGCCTCCCCCCAGCCGGCCAGGTGCATGCTGCGCTCCATCCGGTCGAGGTGCTCGCGCAGGCAGAGGAAGCGGTCTCCGCCGAACGTGCGCAGCCCCGTGTAGATGCCCGGAGCGAGCCCCAAGGATTCGATCGCCGTCTGGGGCCTTGGGCCTTCGACGGCGTGGGGGATCGGGACGAGTCGTGCACCCTCCGGCGCGGGCTCGACCGCGAACAGTTCGACGGTCGTGGACATCGGGGAGGAAAGTGTAGGAAGGACAGCGCCCTGGGGGCAGCGCCCCGGCGGTCTTGGGTCTCGATCCCATGGGACGCTCGTCGAATCCCTACACTAGCGATCTCCTCCCCACGCTTTCCCCACGGCGATTCCCTTGGCAACGATCCCGCTACCCACCGAGGCCGAGCTGCGCTCGGCCGCCGAGCTGCTCGCTCCCATTCTCGGTCCCTCCGACTTGCTCCCGTTCCTCGGGGGAGCCGACGAGGACTTCGGCCCGTGGGTCGACTCGGACCGGCCCCTCCTGCTGAAGCCCGAGCTCCATCACCCGGGGGGCTCCTTCAAGATCCGGGGTGTCTACCACGCGGTGGCGCGCCGTGGGGATCGCGCAGCCGGACTCGAGACCGTGAGTGCCGGGAACACCGCACAGGCGCTGGCATGGTGCGGTCGCCACTTCGGGGTCGAGGCGCGTAGCGTGATGCCGGATACCGCGCCCCGCACGAAGATCGAGGCGGTCGAGGCGCTCGGCGGAATCCCGGTGCTCGTCCCTCGCGAGGAGGTCTTCCGTTTCCTCCGCGAGCGACTTTGGGAGGGCGACCCCTACGCCTTCATCCACCCGTGGATCGACCGCGAGGTTTGGGTGGGCCACGGGACCCTGGGACTGGAGCTCTGTGAGGGCCTGGAACGACTCGATAGCGTCTTCGTCCCGGTCGGTGGGGGTGGGCTGCTCGTCGGCGTCGCTTCCGCGCTCCGGGCCCTGCGCCCCGAGGTTCGCATCGTGGCGGTCGAGCCGGAGGGCTGTCCGTCGCTGTACCGCGCTCGGGAAGCGGGGCGGCCGGTGGAGATCACCTCGAGCACGATCTGCGACGGGGTCGCGGTCCCGTATGTGACCGAGGAGGTTTTCGCGCTCCAGGACGAGCTCGTGGACGAGGTCGTGCTCGTGTCCGAAGCCGAGGTCCGGCGCGCGATTCGCGACCTCGCGCTCCGCCATCACCTCGTCGTGGAAGGGGCGGGGGCGCTCGCCTGCGCGGCCGCGCGCGGGATCGCGCCGGAGCGGCGTGGTACGAGCGTCGCGATCGTGACCGGAGGTAGCATCGATGCGACCCTGCTGGCTTCGATCCTGACCGAAGCGGAAACGTAGCAGCGGGGCGGGGCGTCGCGTGACCTCCGCAGCGCGCTGCACGCCGGGGGGTGGAGACCGCGGGCGCGAGCGTCGCGGGGAGAGCGGATCAGGGTCGCTGCCCGACTTCGACCTCGACCTGGCGTGTGGTCCCGTGTCGTTCCACTTTCACCGAGACGCGCGTTCCAGGGTG
>DRLC01000382.1 GCA_011053145.1 Planctomycetota bacterium
GACCCCGGCGCGTACACGCTCGCGCAGCGCCGGAGCGAGTCCATCGAGCTCCGGCGGATCGACGGGAGCGCCGCGGCGCGGGATCACGATCGGCTCGACGAGCGCGAGGAGATCCTCGACACGGTGCCAGCGCGGGAGGCCGGCGAGGTTGTCGCTGCCGAGGATGAGGAAGAAGATCGGCCGAGGGCCGAGTTCTTCCCGCAGGGCCTCGACCGTGTCGATCGTGTAGCTCGGACCGGCGCGCTCGAGTTCGTTCGTCCAGATCGAGACATGGGATTGATCCGCGAGCAGGAGCTCGAGCATGTGGACTCGCTCGGCGCCCGATGCGAGACGGCGGTCCGGCTTGTGGGGCGGACGCGCGGCGGGAACGAAGAGGACATGATCGAGGTCCCTCGCCGCGCGAGCGACACGCGCCATGTGGAGGTGGCCGCCGTGGGGCGGATCGAAGGAACCGCCGAGGATCCCGAGGCGGCGCGCGACGCGCGCTTCGGGAACGAGCTCTGGGGGATTCACTTCGGGACTCACGACGGGACGGCAAGAGCCTCCAGGATTCGATCGGCGAGTTCCTCGCGGGCGATCTCGTGCTGTTCCCGGGCCGGGAGGTCCTTGAGCTGCACGACTCCCCTCTCCAGCTCGCTTTCGCCGAGCACCAACGCGAACCGGAAACCGCCCGCGTTCGCGGTCTTCATCTGCGACTTCAGGCTCTTGCCCTCCACGTCGAACACGACGCTCACGCCCCGCGAGCGGAGCTCCTCGGCGAGCACGAAGACCTCCTCGTCGAGCCCTTCGCCAGCCGCGACGAGGAAGCAGTCCGCGGCCGGGCGAATCGCCGGGCGATCGAGGATTCCCAGTTCCTCGAGGGCCAGCAGCGTGGGGGTGAACCCGATCGCGAAGCCCACTGCCCCGAGGTCGGGACCGCCGAGGTCACGCACGAGGTGGTCGTAGCGTCCCCCACCGCACAGAGCGCTGCGCACTCCGAGGGGCGGATGGTGCAATTCGAAGACCGTGCGCGTGTAGTAATCGAGGCCGCGCACGAGCCCGGAGTCCAGCACGGTCTTGCGGCCCAATCGCTCGAGCGAACTCCGCACGGCGGCGAAGTGCGCCTCGTTCTCCGGCGAGAGAAAGTCGACGATCGCGGGCGCGCCGGCGTGCAGCTCTCGGCAGGAGGGGTTCTTGCAGTCGAGCACGCGCAGGACATTGCGCTCGAAGCGCGAGCGGCACAGATCGCAGTGTGCTTCCATGCTCGGCGCGAGGAACGCGCGAACCGCGTCGCGGTAGCGATCGCGGTCGTCTCCGTCCCCCATCGAGTTGATGCGCACTTCGATCTCGTCGATCCCGAGGCTCTCGAAGAAGAGGGCGGCGAGCTGAATGACTTCGGCGTCGAGGCGGGGATCCATGCTGCCGAGCGCTTCCACGTCGAACTGCGTGAACATCCGCTCACGTCCCTTCTGCGGCCGCTCGTAACGGAACATCGGACCGATGTGGAAGAAGCGCTGGATCGGGCGATTGCGCGGGTATCCCGCCTCGATGTAGGCGCGCACGATCCCAGCGGTGCCCTCGGGTCGCAGCGATAGATGGGTCTTGCCCCGCTCGAACGAGAACATCTCCTTCTCGACGATGTCCGTCACCTCCCCGACCGAGCGCTTGAACAGAGCGGTCTCCTCGAGCAGGGCGGGGCGGATCTCGCGGAAACCGCGCCGGGTCGCGAGGGATGCGGCGATGCGCTCCATCCGCTCGGCGAGGGCGACGTCCTCGGGAAGCAGGTCTCGGATGCCCCGCGGGGCGCGGTAGGTTCGCTGGTTCTTGGACACTGGGGGGGCACTCCTTGGCCGTCGGTGGGGCCGCGCGGCGGCTCCCGGGCAGGATTACCTACCGCGGCGGGAGAGCCCGCGCAATCCCGGCCGTCCGATCCCCATCCGATCGTCGTCCGATCCCCCGGCACGGCCGCCCGGACGACCTCGCTCCCCTCCTCCGGTTACCCCCGGTCGATCCCGGGTAGAGGTCCCGGGGCGGGGTCGAACCGCGTTGACCCCCCAGGGCCCCGGCCCTAGACTTTCCGCCCCAAGGTCCCCCTGTCGGTTTCCGGTCGAGGCCCCGCCTCCCACTCCCGGAACCGCCCACCTCCCCTCCCATCCATGACGAAATCCCTCCGCTTCACGCTCGGTGCCGGCCTGCTCCTCGCCGGCCTCCTTTCCGGTTGCCGCTCCGGCGCCGGAGATCCCTCGAGCCACTGGAACATCGACTCGGTCGACAACCGCATCGTGAAGCACTTCACGGGCTACCGGGGTCCGATGGACGGGAGCTACCTCGAGTACCAAGACCAGAAGAAGCGCGACATCGGGAAAACCCTCCGGCGCCACTTCCTGAACGACAACCCGGACAACCCGTTCGAGGTGGACGACCCCGATCGCTACGAGGCCCGCTCTCCGTACGGTCCCCTCCCGGACCCGGTCCACTGGTTCAACGTCGAGTCGATCTTCATGGGTGCGATCGCTTCCGGTTGGTCCGGAACCTTCGTCCCGATCCCGCTCGATTCGGTCCTCGCCCTGTTCTCGGAAGGCGGCACGGGCGAGTTCTACGACTCGATGACCGGCGACTGGGAACCGATCACGAACCGTCCCCCGAGCGTTTCGAGCTTCCGCGTCAAGCACCGTTGACCCCGGTCCCGCGGGTCCGCCCAGCGCGGCGGATCAGCCGAACAGGAAACGACCCACGACCTCGGCGGCGTCCGCGTCGCCGGGGTCGACGCGTTTCAGGTCCTCGAAGCGGCGGAGCCAGGTGCGCTGGCGGCGCGCGAAGCGGCGTGTCGCGAGCGCGATGCGTTCCTCGGTTTCCCCACGACTCGCCTCTCCATCCACCATCCGGAGCACCTCGCGGTACCCGAGGGCCTGCATGGCCGTCGGACCGAAACCTCCGTTGCGGCGCACCCGCTCGGCCTCTTCGGCCCAACCCGCATCGAGCATCGCTCGCGTGCGCGTTCGGATGCGCTCCTCGAGGAGCTGGGGCTCGAGGGTCAAGCCCACGATCCGACGAGGACGACTCCCCTTCTGTGCGCCGAAGGAGGTCCACTCTCTCTGCCACTCGGAGAGTGCTCGGCCGGTCTGCAGGACGACTTCGAGGGCGCGCACCAGCCGCTTGCGATCGTTCGGATGGATCCGGTCGGCGGACGGCGGATCGAGCCGCGCCAGCTCCCCGTGGAGGACCTCTCCGCCTTCCTCGGCGAAGCGCCCCTCCAGCCGCGCCCGCAGCTCGAGGTCCGGCGCCGGGCCCTCGAAGAGTCCTTCGAGCACCGCCTGCAGGTAGAGCCCCGTCCCGCCGACCACGAGCGGAATCCGACCGCGCGCGCGCACCTCGGCCTCGGCCGCCTCGAAGTCGGTGAGGTAGCGGCGCAGGTCGTAGCGCTCGCTGGGCTCCACGAGGTCGATCAGGTGGTGCGGGACGCGCTCGCGCTCGGCGACGGAAGGCTTCGCCGTCCCGATGTCCATGCCCCGGTATACGAGCATGGAATCGAGCGAAAGGATCTCGCAGCCGTGCCGCTCCGCGAGTTCCAGGGAGAGCGCGGTCTTTCCGACCGCGGTGCAGCCCACGATCAGACAGAGGGGGTCGGAGCGCGGTACCCTCTCCTACCATGCTCCTCTCCCTCCTCCTCCTCTTCCTGGTCGCCCCCACCGCCCAGGATTCCGCAGCGCAGCCCGAAACCCGAACGGCGCTCGAAGCCGCTTCTCCCGCCGCGCGCGAGGCCTGGGCCCGCTTCGTCCACGCCGCACGACCCGACGGGGGGACCGAACCGATCCAGTCCTTCCGACTCCACGCCGAGGGATTGCGGCGCGACGGGGTTCAGACGAACGAAACGAAGTTCGACTACTCCTACCTCGCACCCGACTGCATTCGCTTCGCGCTCCCCGACGGAAACGAAACGGGGCGGCGCGGACGCAGGCAACGGGACTACTGGAAGCTCGCGAAGAACGGCGTCACCCGTCTGGTCGGGCGCGACTTCGCCCAAGATCGACGGCTCGTCGAGCAGATGCACACGCTGGCGCGCAACTTCACGTCGCTCGCGAGTCCGAACGCGCTACGCATCCAAAGCCTCTCCCTGCTCGACGCGCCTCCGCCGGAGCTCTGGCCCAAGCTGCGGCGCCAGACGCGACGACTGACCTGGATTTCGATCACGAGCCCGGACTTCGCGCTCTTCCTCCGCGACGCCGCCGAGGAGCGAGGGCATCCCCTCTACCGAGTCGACATCGCGCTCGGTGACCAGGAGCCCGATCGCGACCTGCCGCGCTATGCCGTCATCCGCGAGCTCCCGAGCGAAGGCCGCCCACCGGCTCCTCCTCTCCTCGTCGCGCTGAAGGACTACATCGAATCCGACTCGATCCCCTTCCCGACGACGATTCTCGCGTATGCCCTCGAGGAGTCCGACGTCGGCGCCGTGTTCTCGGAACTCCCGATCCAGGAGGTCTACATCCTCGAGGCGAGCCTCTCCCCGGATCTGACGGTGGCCGACTTCGATCCCGAACTCGAGGCCGAGGGGCACTGACCGCTCCCCCCATGGCCCTGGGGTTCGAGACTCCACGGGGACGGTGCAAAGGGTCGGGCCGGTTGCGCTCTGGTCGCAACCGGCCCGATGAGAGCCCCCCCAGGCTCTCACATGCTTCCGACGACGAGGTCGAGGGCGTTGGTGAGTTCGACTCCACCAGCTCCGCCCACAGCGGCGGCCTGGGCGCAGGCGCGGCGACCGATCAGCGAGCAGTCGTTCGGGATCGCGACCTGGAACGAGTTGCCCGACGCGACCGCGAAGATCTGACGGGCGCCGGGGATGCGGCAGAGCAGCGTGCCGGCACGGGTCGGCACGTTGATCGGACCGCGGGCGTCGATCACGAGGACGTCGAGGCTCGCCCCGGGCGCGAAGGCCGTGTGGTCCACGCGGGGATCCCACGTGGCTCCGAGGACCGGACCCGAGGTCTGGCCGGGGAGCAACGCTGCGGGGTTCGCGGGCGTCCCGAGGCGTACGACCTCGCTCGAGAGGGCGAACGGCGGAAGGGTGAAGGCGTAGGCGGCGCCGGCTCCCGGCGCGGAGTTGTCCGAGGGATCTCCCCCGATACCGCGGGACCCGCCCCGCTCCCCGAGCGCCCCCACCAGGAACACCTCGTCCGTCAGCCCCACGCCAGAACCGAAACCATCCAAGGGATCGGTGTTCGAGGCCTTGATGTAGGCCCGCTGGAACCATCCCGTCGCCGTCCGCTCGAATAGGTAGGCGGCACCCGCGTGGAGTGCGCTGTTGTCCGCCTCGTCCCCGCCGATCCCGGTCGCCGCGCTCGCCTCGTAGGGCGTCCCGACGAGGAGACGATCTCCCTCGATCGCCACGGACGTGCCGAACTCATCTCGCGAATCGGGGTTCGAAGCCTTGAGGTAGGCCTCCGGGCTCCACGCCGAGCCGCTGCGGACGTACACATACACCGCCCCGGCACTGACTCCACTGTCGTCACTCGGGTCCGGCTGGGATCCTCCGAAGACGCTGTCCTCCCCCACCGCCGCGATCACCGCACGGTCGCGAGAGAGCGCGAGCGGCGAGCCGAAGTGATCCTGGGCCCCGGTGTTGGTGGCCTTGAGGTAGGTCTGTTCGCTCCAAACACCCGCTCCCCGCTGGAAGACATAGGCCGCGCCGGAGCCCGGGGCGCTCTCGTCGAAGCGCTGGCCGCCGACACCGGAAGCCGAGCTGTCTTCTCCGGGAGCTCCCACCAAGACCGTGTCCCCCTCGATCGCGACGGACTGTCCGAATCGATCGTCTCTGTCCGAGTTCGAGGACTTCAGGAAGGCCTGCTGGAGCCAGACCGACCCATTGCGCACGAAGACGAATGCGGCGCCGGATTCGAGTGAGGAGTCATCCGATGGGTCTCCGTTCACTCCCCGGGCGCCGCTGTCTTCTCCCGGCGCGCCGACGACGACCGTAGCGCCGGACACCGCAACCGCGGTCCCGAAGGAGTCTCCCGGCGAGGTCGCCGCCGGCTTGAGGTAAACCTCCTCGTGCCAGGTCCCTCCGCTCCGAGCGAAGACGTAGGCGGCACCCGAGTCCGTCGATCCGTTCGTCGTGGGATCTCCCCCGACCCCCGAGGAAGATCCGTCCTCTCCGGGTGCTCCGACCACGATGAGGTCCCCGTCGATCGCGACGGCGTTCCCGAAAAAGTCACTGGCATCGGGAGACGAGGCCTTGAGGTAGGCCTCCTCCACCCAGGTCGACCCGCTTCGGACGAAGACGTAGGCCGCACCCGCGAATCCACGCGTGTTGTTCGTCGGATCTCCTCCAACGCCCCCGACCGCGCTGGCCTCGCCGATCGCACCGACGACCGCGGTGTTGCCATCGATCGCGACGGAGAAGCCGAAGAAGTCCGAAGATTCGGCGTTCGATGCCTTGAGATACGCCTGCTGGGCGATCGGGTCGACGTGGATCGGATAGCGCGCGTCCTCGTCGAGGATCGAGAGGACGAGTTGTCCGTTCCGAGCGGTGTAGGACGCCTCGAGCTCGATCCCGTCCGCATCCGTGACGAGGAGCTTCCTGTACTCGAGGCGGCTCTGCCCGTGCTCGTCGACGAACGACACCGCGCGACCGGCGGGATCGACCCGAGCGGCGAGGCCGCCTTCGATCTCCCAGACGAAACGCAGCGGGTCACCGGTCGGTCGGCGTCCGCCTGGGCGCCGTGCGAGATCGAGCCCGTGCTCGATTCCCGCGGCCTGGTTGTCGAACCATTCGTGCAGGTTCGGGCTCCAGTCGTAGCGCACCCGGGTCCCCGCGGCCTGGACGCCGCGCGGCTTCTCGAGCGACGTCATCCTGCCCACGCGTCCAAAGGCCCGCAGTTCGAGTCCCCAGTTCCATGCCCCTCCCTCGGGCCAGAGATTCCATCCCGTCCCATCGAAGTTCGCGACGAGGCGTTGGCCGGGATGGTGAGCGAAGAATCCATTCCCCTCTGAGCGGACCTCACGCCGCGCCGCATCGACGGCGCGCGCGAGGCCCTGGGGAACCGATTCCTGTCGTGACGCACCCGCGGCAAGGGCGGGTGCTGAGATCCCTGAGAGCAAGAGCAGGGTCAGGGGTCCATACAAGTGCAGGGGACGCATCGGGAAACCTCCTTGGAGAGTTCTACGAGCTCCGGGGCAGCGTGCCGCCGGACCTTCGCCCCCGGGGCAAATGCCGGGCCACCCCGTCCTCTCGCGGGTGAAGGCCCCTGGAAACGGCCTCCTCGAGACCTGGAAGCCCCTCGGGCCCGTCCCTCGGAATCGACCGCCTGGGAGCAACGTTTCGGTATCCCCCGCCCGTTTTCCTCTGGCGTAAAGCCTTCAGCGGCGGTGGAAGGCCTTCTCGAGATCCATCCCGGTGAAGCGCACACGGGTCGGTCGGCCGTGGGGACAGGTCTTGGCGCCACCGACCTCGCGTGCGCGGACGAGCAGGGCTTCGATGTCCGCGTCGCTGAGCTCGTCCCCCGCCATGAAGGACGAGCGACACGACATCGAGTGCAGGACCTCGCCCAGGAGGTCCGCCGCCGTGGGGGGCTTGCCATGGCTCGAAGCCAGGTGCACGAGGTCTCGCACCAGGCCGGGGGGATCGAGGTGCCGCAGCAGCGCAGGAACCCCGTGCAGCGCGACCGAGTTCCGCCCGAAGGACTCGAGGAGCACGCCGATCTCGCCGAGCCCGTCCATGTGCTCGGCGAGGGCCTCGACCTCCGAGCGCGCGAGCTCGACGATCTCCGGCACGAGCAGGCGCTGAATCTCGATCCGACCCGCCGCGAGCTGCGCCTTCCACTCCTCGAAGGTCACGCGCTCGTGCAGCGCGTGCTGGTCGATGATCTCGAAGCCATCGGGGAGCGCGCGCAGGATGTAGGTCCGGTCGACGCGCAGGTAGGGACCGGAAAGGTCGTCGCTTCGCTCCCAGGTCACCGGTTCCCCGTCCGCGATGATCGGCGCGAGGTTCTCGGGGACGAAGGGGGCCCCCCGAACCTCCTCGACCCGAAGCTCGTCCCCGCCCGGACGGGCGGAGTCGATGCGGCGTGCTCCCGGATTCGGGAGGTACGGCTGCCGGACGCCCTGCTCCGGGGCGCTCCATGCCCCGCGCCGCTCGAGACCTCGAAGCATCGTCTCCCCGGGCGTTGCGAGGTCGGCCTCGGCGAGCGCCGCCCGGATCGAGGACACGAGGAACCCGAACATGCGCCGGCCCTCGTGGAAGCGAACGTCGCTCTTGGTGGGCGAAACGTTGACATCGACGCGCGAAGGATCCATCGAGAGTTCGAGGAAGGCGACCGGCTGGCGGTTCTCGACCGAAAGTCCGCGATACCCTTCCTTCAAGGCGCGCAAGAGAACCCTGTCGCGCAGCGGCCTCCCGTTCAGGAACCACATCTGGCGTGTCGTGTCCGATCGACCGAAGCGCGGCGGCGCGAGGAGCCCGGTGAGCCGTGTTCCGCCATCCTCTGCGTCGACCGGCTGCAACGCGTCGGCGAGGTCGGCCCCGAAGAGCCTGCGCACGCGCTCGCGCCGATCCATCGAGGCCTCGACGTCGAGCACCCGCTTCCCTCCGTGCGTCACCGTGAAGCCGACGCCGACGTGCGCGACGACGAGTCGTTGGAGGATGTCGAGGCAGCGGGCGAGTTCGGTGGAAGGTCGTTTCAAGAAGCGTCGCCGGGCGGGCAGCCGAGCGAAGAGGTCCTTCACCTCGACGGTGGTGCCCTTGGGGCCGCCCGCCTCACGCACCTCCCCCACGGCGCCCCACAGGTCCTCGATGCGGTGGCCCGTGGGCGCGTCCCGCGGGCGCGAGAGGATCGATGCGGCCGAGACCGCGCCGATCGAGGCCAGCGCCTCCCCCCGGAAGCCGAGGCTCGCGATGTGCTCCAGGTCCTCGGTGTCGCGCAGCTTGCTCGTCGCATGGGGCGTGAAGGCGAGGGCGAGGTCGCCCTCTCCCATCCCCTCCCCATCGTCCACGACCCGCACCAGTCGAATCCCTCCCTCTTCGAGATCCACCTGAACGTGGCTCGCTCCCGCGTCGAGCGCGTTCTCGACGAGTTCCTTCACGACCGATGCGGGGCGTTCCACGACCTCTCCGGCCGCGATCTGGTTGCGAACACGCTCGGAGAGCTCCGCGATGCGTGTGGGGTGTCGGGTCTCGGGATTCGACATGGCGGGATGGGAGCTAGCGGCGACGGCCGTTGGCTCGGGAGGTGGCGGCGCCGCTCGGCGGACGCGCCCAGCGCACCGAGAGCAGAGCGAAATCGTCCGGACCGAGCCCAACGCTCGACTTCGCGCGTCGTTCGAGCTCCGCGGCCTCGTCGAGCATCGCCTGCCAGCGCCGGGGCGGTCGCGACTTGGCGCGCGCGATCGCTTCCCCCGCGGCGCGCCCGGCCGCCCCCGCGACCCGCGCGGCCTCGACCTCGTCGGTCCCCCGGGCGATCTCCTCGGCGATCGCGAGGGATCGTCGCACGCCCCGCGCGACCGAGGCGACGAGCATCGTCGAGAGCGCTGTGGTGTCCACGACGCGCCGCCCGCTCTTGTCCTGAAAGCCCCCGCGGAAGAGGGTCTCGATCCCCGCGAGGGCCTTGCGGGCGTCGCCCGCGACGAGGGATTCGGCCACGGTCCAGGGCTGGATCGACGCGTTCCAGCCGACGATGCGCGCGAGTTCGTCCGGTGCGGCCCCGCGCAAGCGCGTGAGCTGGTCCTCGAGCGCGAAGAGGTCGTTGCCCGTGGCCGCGCAGACGTAGACGGCCTGGTCGGGACGCAGCTTCACCCCCAGTTCGCGCGCGCGTCCGAGGAGCCAGCGCACGAGCTCGACCTGACGCGGGTCGGGGTTCCAGGGCGAGGGCGAGTCGTAGAGCTTGCGCAGGTCGAGGATCGGGCCGCCGGAGGCGACCACCGCCTTCGAGACCGCGTGATCCGCCCGCAGGCTCGGGATCGAGAGCACGAGCGTGCCCGGATCGTCGGGCGCGGCGAGGAAGGCCTCGATCGCCTGGGTGAGCTGACTCGGCTTGCCCCCCACCTTGGCGAGGTACTCGGCGCCGTCATGGACGACGACCAGGCGCTGGCCCGCGAAGAGTCCCCCCCCGGAGAGGTCGCCGGTGAGGTGGGAGAGCTGGAAGTCCGGGTTGCCCCGTTCCGCATGGTGCATGCAGACCTCGTAGCCGAGCTCGTTCGCACGCTTCACGAGGATGTCCCGCGCACGCTCGCGGAAGTAGCGTTCGTCCCCGCGCAGGATGATTCCGCGCGGTAGCGCCCCGTTCGAGAAGCGCGCCTCCACCTCCCGCAGGAGATCGACCGGATCCGCCTTCGCCTTCCTGCGCTGCGCCATCAGAGCGGCCCTCCCGGAGAGTGGACGGCGAGGTCGAGCGCGGTCCCGAGGAAGAGCACGACGGAAACCCAGCCGTTGAGGGTGAAGAACGCGACGTTGACGCGGCTGAGGTCGCCCGGCCGCACGATGCGATGCTGCACGACGAGCAAGACCGACGCGACGGCGACGACCGCGTAGAAGATCCACGAAAGGTGCGCGCTGCGCGCGACCAGGACCAGGAGCAGCACGGTGAAAAGGTGCAGGAGCGACGAGAGCTGGAGGGCGCGTGCGACGCCGAAGCGCGCGGGGATCGAATGCAGCCGGCTCTTGCGGTCGTGCTCCGCATCCTGGCAGGAGTAGATCAGATCGAAGCCCGCGACCCAGAGCAGCACCGCGGCGGCGAGGGCGAGCGGAACGCGCAGGTCCCCTTCGAGGCTCCCGGTCACCGCCAACCAGGCTCCGAGGGGAGCGAGGGCCAGCGAGAGGCCGAGCACGCCGTGGGCGAGCCAGTGGAAGCGCTTGACCGCGCTGTAGGAGAGCAGCACACCGAGCACGGGAAAGGAGAGCCAGCCCGAGAGCGTGTTCAGCGCGAAGGCGCCGACGATGAAGACCAGCGAGGAGGCGACGACCAGCGCGAGGACATGGTCCGGCCGCAGGACCCCGCTCGGAAGCTCGCGCCCCCGCGTGCGCGGGTTCGCGCGGTCGAGGTCGCGGTCGAGCCAACGGTTGAACGCCATCGCGGCGGTGCGCGCCGCCACCGCGCAGAGGACGACCAGCGCGAGCACACGCGCCGATGGGATTCCTCC
>DRLC01000383.1 GCA_011053145.1 Planctomycetota bacterium
CGTCGAACGCATCGGTGTCGATCTGGTCGATGATGTCGTCGCCGTTGTAGTCGCCGAGACGGATCGGGATCTTCTTGACGCATGCCGCGCCCGGGATCGTGCCTCGCATGTTGTCCTGGACGCGCTTGTGGAAGCGCATTCCGACTCCGCCGACCCCATAGGTCTGGTGGCAGTAGCTCATGATCGTGCCCTTGTCCGGACCGCTGCCGTCGTTGCAGTTGATCGGGGGCACGTAGTCGAAGGTGTGCTGAGATCCGTAGAGGTGGCCGGATTCGTGGCTGAACACGTACAGGTCCCAGTTGCTGCCGCTGGTGTGCTTGATCGGGTACGGGAAGGACCCGTAGCAGCTACTGATCGCGTAGGAGTTCGTCTTCTGGCAGAGGATCCCGATGCCCCAGGCGACGCCGCCGAAGACCGGGTAGCTGAGCACGTGCACCTGGGCGCGCGCGACGCTCTTGTTCGGGTTCGAGGAGGAGTTCCACCAACTGCGCACCGCGCTGATGTCGCCGAAGGTCGTGATCTTTCCCCAGGGCGGTGTGGAGTTCCAGACCTGTACGTTCCCGTTCGGGATGATCATCGTCGCGCCGAGATCACGGCGGTAGATCTCACTCGATGCGCCGACGAGGAGCGTCGCGTAGTCGATCGTCGCCTGGTTGCTGCTGAAGCGACCCCGGAACTTGTTGTCACACTCGATGAAGACCTTGGTCTCCCAGATCTCGAGGCCCGCGCGCGACTGCTGCGGCTGCACGGACACTCCGCTCGGCGCGTCCGTCATCACGTTGCAGAACTCGTTGCCCTGGCGTCCGAAGACATCGCTGTGGGAGATTGCGAGGGGCTTGCGGGTCCCGTCGTCGGCGCCCGTGGACAGGATGAAGGTGTCGCCGCCGATCGAAAGGTAACCGTGCATCATCTCCCGCGAGACGCCGAGGAAGCCGGTGCTCTCGAGCCCCTGGACATGGGTGGAGAAGAGCTGGATCGACGGGGCGAGGTACTCGACGCTGCCGTCCTCGAGGATCACGCGTGCCTTGCCGCCCGCCTCCCAAACGTCCACGGGACGCAGGGTCAGGTCGACGGAGGTGCCGCCGGGCAACGGGAAGTCACCGATCGTCATGACGCGCTGCAGCTGGTGGGCGTCGCGCAGGACTTCGAACGTGGTGTCGTCGAAGGTGGCCGTGGCGAAACCGACGCGGTTGCCGGTGTCCGACAAGCGGGTCACGAGGTCCTGGAGGACCGGGGTCGGGGCGGGGGTCGCGACCTGGGGGCCGGCGGAGAGGGCAGAGAGGCCCGTCAGGGCCAGAGAAGCGAAGAACATAGGGGGGATGGGCAGAGGGATGAGGGAGGGCAGGAGGTCCCGGGAGCCCGGGGTCCAGTCCAGGAAGGACGCAACTAGAAGCCTAATGGTTCCACGGAGGCTGTGCGGCTGGGTTCGCGAGGAACCCGCCGCCACCTGGAATCAGTTGCCGGGATCGGCGTAAGGTGGCCGCCGTGCCCCCTTTTCTTTACGAAACCTGCGCGTTTTGTGGCCTTCACCAGGCGATTCCCGCCCACGGGCCGGACTTCGCGGCGGAGTGCGCCCGCTGCGGCCACCGCCTGGCGGACCCCTTTCGGCGACCCTCCGGACCCGCTCCGTCCCTCGCGGCCGCCCTGGCGGCGCTCCTGATGTACCCCTTCGCGATCCTCCTCCCGGTGTTCACGCTGGAGCGCATGGGGCAGGGCACGAGCGCGAGCGTCTGGTCCGGCGCGGTGGGCCTCCTGGCGGGAGGGGAGTGGTTCGTGGGGGGGGTCGTTTTCCTGTGTTCGATCCTATTGCCCCTCGCGAAGCTCCTCGTGCTCGCCGGTCTGCCGCTCTTCGGGGAGCGCCTGAGTCCGGCCGGGCGGCGGAGGGCCCTGCGGCTCGTGGAGACGGCCGGGCGCTGGGGGATGCTCGATGTCCTGCTCGTCGCGCTGCTCGTCGCGTGGCTGGAGTTCGGCGACCTGATGCGCGTCACCCCCGGTCCGGGGACGCTGGCCTTCACGCTGTGCGTCCTGACCGGGCTCGTCGCGAGCGCGCTCCTCGACCCCCGCTCCCTCTTCCCCCCGGAGGCCTCCGATGTCCCCTGAGGGCGAGCCGATCGAGGTCGCGAACCTCCGGCCGGTCAGGCGGCTTCCGGTGGGCTGGTTCCTCTTGGGCCTCGGGGCCTTCCTGACCGCGTTCATCGCTTGGTCGGCCTGGCGTGAGCGCGGCCCGTCGCTCGTGTTGTTCGCGCCCGAGGGCGCGGGGCTGGGGCCCGGGGACGCGCTGCGCTACCGCGGGATCCGGGTCGGCTCGGTCGAGCGGGTCGCCCTCGCCCAGGACCTCGAACGCGTCGAGGTTCGCGTGCGCCTCGATCCGGCCTCGGAGAGCCTGGCCCGGGCGGGGTCGCGCTTTTGGATCGTGCGCCCGCGCATCGGGCTCGACCGACTCGAAGGGCTCGAGACGCTCTTCGGAGCGCGGTACGTCGCGGTCCTGCCGGGGCCGCTCGACGGGCCGATCCAACGCGAGTTCGTCTGCCTCCCGGATCCTCCGGTGGACTCCGCGCGCGGGGAGGGCGGGATCGAGTTCGTGCTCGAGGCGCCGCGGCGCATGGGAATCGGTCCCCGGGCTCCGCTCACCTACCGGGAGGTCGAGGTGGGACGCGTCCTATCGGTGGCGCTCTCGAGCGATGCGCGCGGCGTGGAGATCTGGTGCCAGATCGATGCTCCGTACCGCGAGCTCCTCCGCACGAACACGGTGTTCTGGCGGTCGGGTGGGTTCCGCTTCGGGCTCGAGCTGCTCGACGGGCTCTCGCTGGACGTGGACTCCCTGCGAACTCTCCTCGGTGGGGGGATCGCGCTCGCGACCCCGGACCTCGATGGATCCCCCGCGCGCACCGGGGCCCGATTCCCCCTCGCCGAGGCGGCCCCCGATGACGCACAGCGCTGGGCCCCTCCGATTCCGCTCGGGGCGGCCCTGGTCGCGCCAGGAACCCCCCCCGTCCCGCTCCAGCGAGCGCGGCTCACCTTCGAGGAGGGGTTCTTCGGACGGGACCGCGAGCGCACCGGCTGGCTCCTCGCAGTCGAACCGGGACTCCTGGGCCCGATGGACCTGCTCGAGCTGCCCGAGGACAGCGAGGGGGCGGCCCTCGAGGTCCACGGCGAGCGCCATCCGATCCTGAACGCGCCCGAGCGCGCGGCCGGCGGCGGGGCCCTGCGGGAGATCCGGTTCTCGGATCTCACCCCGTGGCCGAGCGAGCGCGTGCGCACGCTGGGGGAACCGGAGGACTGCGTCGTGGTCGGCGGTCCCGCCCACGCGGCGCTGGCGATCTCCGCGGCGCGCCTGAGCCCCCGCGAAGCCTTCCCCGGGAGCTTTCGGATCGACCCGAGCATCTCCTTCGAGTCCGACCTGCACGGTGCGGCCGTGCTCGCGCGGGAGGACGGGATGCTGGTGGGAATCCTGCGCGTGCGCGGCGGGCGCGGCGTCCTCCTCGCGGTCGAAGACCTCGTGCGCCGTTGAGTCGACGCGGAAAGCCTTTCCGAGCCGGTCCAACGCGCGCGGGTCGGGGTAGAGTTCGAGCATGGACTCTCCGTCGAAAGGGCCCGGCAAGACCCCGGACGAGCAGCAGGGCAAGCCGCGCGGGAAGCGCCTGCGCCTGATCGGGCGCGAGCCCCTGGAGACCGCGCTCGATCTGGCCGTTTCGCGGGCGCTCAGGCGGACGATGCCGGTGTACGAGACCGAGCGTGTCTCGGCGATCCAGGACATCGTGCGCACCGAGTTCGCGCTGCTCCTCAAGAACAACGGGCGCACCGTACGGGGCGTCGGCAAGAGTGAGTTCCTGGCCGAGCTCGAGCGCTCGCGCAACCAGATCATCGCGGCGCGCGATCGGGCCAAGTCGGAGCTCGACGAGGTGCGCGAGCGCATGGAGTTCCTGCGCGGGATCGTCGGGGCCGAGGGCGGGGACGCCGGCTCCGCACCCACCTTCGAGTCCGCGTTCGAGCGCCCCTTCCTGCGCATCCTCGAGGGCTCGACCGTCGAGCCGATGGCGCGCAAGCGCATCCTCGGAGAACTCTCGGAAGCGGCGCGAAGGATCGCGCGCGCGGAATGGGAGCGGGCCGCCGCGGCGCGTCGCGAACTCGCACGCGAACGCATCGATCGCTACGAGCGGCGCATTGCCAAGCTGAAGCGTTCGATGGAGCGCACCGAAGACGCCCTCGATCGCCTGGCGAGCCTGCGCGAAGGGGACGACGGCATGGCGTCGATCTACCGCGTCGTCCAGGGGCTCGACGAGGACGAGGCGCTGTACGAGTACAAGCAGCGGCTGCTGCGCGAGATCTTCGCGGCGAACGTGACGCTCCAGAAGGAGAGGCCCCACCGGCGCTGAAGGGAAGCCCGCGCCGAGGGCTACTTCCCGTCGTCTTCGCCGCCGAGGTAGCCGAGGGCCTGGAGTCCGCGCAGGGTTTCGTCGTCGGGCGGCTCGAAGCGCTTCGGGAAGGCGAGCCCGTGGTCGCCGGCTTCTTCCTCGAGGATGCGCCCGCGTTCGCCGAAGGCGTGGGCGATCGGGGAGGTCTCGGCGGGGTCGCGCTCGAGGTCATAGACGAGCTTGATCGCGGGGCCCGCTCCGGTCGGGTCGATGTGCCGCATCAGCTTCTCGTGGCCGAGGATCACGCAGTCGTTGCGACGGCCGAAGGCACTCATCAACGAGTAGACGGGGCGGGATTCGAGCGCCGCGCCGGAGATCGCGGGAAGCAGGCTGCGACCGGGGAGCGGGGCGGGGGAGCGCAGCCCGGCCCACTCGAGGAGCGTCGGCGCGATGTCGATGTTCGAGCATGCTCCGTGCACGACCCGCGGGCCCGAGACCCGCTTGCTCGGGAGGATCCAGAACGGGATCCGGGTGTTGAAGTCGTGGACCGTGGCCTTGCGCTGGCGGTAGCCGGCGGGTTCGAGGGAGAGTTCCGCGCCGCGTTCCATCCCGTGGTCGCTCGTCACGAGGAACACGAGGTCGCCGTCGTAGCGCGCGAGGAAGTAGCGGTAGAGTTCGAGGATCTTGCCGTCGAGGAAGCGCGCCGCCGCGTGCCGCGCCTCCTCGGAGGTGTTCTTTTCGAGCGCGCCTCCGGTCTCGAACGGCGCCCCCTCCCACGGGCCGTGGACGTCGATCAGATGGACGTAGGTGAACTCGGGGGTGGAGCTCGGCTCCTTCGCGTCGAAGTGCGCCATCACGGCCCGGTTCACCGAGTCGGCGAACATGTGGCTCGTCCAGACCGCCTTCGGGTTGCCGCGGGTCGGCCCCTGGTTCCCGATGAAGTCCTCGGCGTCGAAGGAATCGAAGGCGAGGTGGAGCGGATTCCAGTCCTGGAGGAACGGGTTGGTGATGAACGCGGAGGTGTCGTAGATCTCGCCGAGGGTCTTCGGGAACAGCGGCACCGCCTCGGAGAACGTGGAGAGCAGACGCCCGTCGTCCGGCGCGCCGTCCGCGCCGTGCTGTTGGGGGTAGAGCCCCGAGAACATGCTGATGACCGACGGATAGGTCCACGGCGCCGCCGAGCGCATGCCGTCGAAGCGCACGCCTTCGTCCGCGAGCGCGCCCACCTCGACCAGCCACTCCTCGGCCCAGTCGCGGCGCAGTTGGTCCACGAGCACCAGGACGATGTTCGGCGCATCTCCCGCGGGAGCCTTGCGTCCTTCCGCGCCCGGGGAGCAAGCACCCGTGAGGCAGAGCAGGAGCAGCAGAGCGAGTCTGGGGCGGGTCATGGGCCGGGCATCTTGGGCTCTCGACTCCGGGCGGACAAGCGCGGCCGAAGCCGCGGGGGCGGGCTCGGTTCAGGGCCGACCCGGTATCGACCGACAGGAGAGGCTCCTGTTCCCTACGGACCATGCGTCCGGATGACTAGACTTTCTCCTACCCCGGCACCGCTCTCCCCGTAGTCCCCGTGCCGCCTCGGGGCTCGTCGGAAACTCTTTCCCGAGCCGCATCGACCTCCCGAGGCACGCCTTCCCCTTCCATGCAACCCCAAGCGCCCATCCCGAGCCCCCCGGACGCTCTCGACGGGCGCCCCGAGTTCGACGCGCTCCGGTTCGGATTCGGTCGCTTCCCGGGCCTGCGCGGAGAGCTCTTGATCCTCGGCTTCTTCGCGCTCGCGACCGTGGTCCTGACCTGGCCGATCGCGATCACGCTGAACCAGGCCACCGGGCTGCGCGGCGACTACTTCAACAACATCTGGAACGTGTGGTGGCTCAAGGAGTCGCTCTCGAACGGGCACTCGCCGTACTCCACGGACTACATGTACTTCCCGGGCGGGATTTCGCTCCTGCGCCATACCCTCTCCCCGCTGAACGCGCTGCCCGGCGTCGTCCTCTCGTTCTTTCTCGGGTCCCACGCGGTCTTCAACGTCCTACTCCTCGCGACCTTCACCGCGTCGGCCTGGACCTTCTCGCTGCTCGCGCGCTCGTTGACCGGCAGCCTCGCCGGCGCGCTGCTCGCCGGGTTGATCTACAGCTTCAACCCGTTCCACTACTTCTACATCTGCCAGGTCAACGTCTTCAGCTTCCAGTGGATGCCGCTGGTGCTGCTCTTCTTCCTGCGCACCTGGCGCTACGGCGGGTGGAAGAACATGGTGCTCGCGGGACTCTTCACCGGATGCCTCGCGGGCTCCGCGGAGTACTTCGTGATGTATGCGGTGATCGTGTGCGGATTGATGTTCGTCCTCGCGCCCCTGCACTCGCCCGGCGTCCCGTGGTGGACCGGTGCGAAGCGCCTGCTCGGAGCGGGCGCCCTCGCCGGGATCTTCGTGGCGATCATCGCCGCGCCGCTCCTGTGGGGAACGTTCGGTCCCGAGAGCAAGCTGCCCGCTTCGACCGTGGTCGACATGCAGAAGCGCCGGCAGAACGACCTCCTCGGCTTCCACTGGATCGGTGGTCCCGAGGTGGTGACACTCTCGTGGCCGACGATGCTCGGCTACTCGACCCTCGCGCTGATCCTCTTCTCCTCGCGCCGGATCTGGAAGCGACACGGGTTTTGGATCGCCGTCGCTGCGCTGTTCTTCGTTCTCGGCCTCGGCGACAAGCTCAAGGTGGCGCAGCAGGACACCGGGATCCCACTCGTCTATGGCCTCTTCCGCCGCGTCCCGGGACTCGAGATGCTGCGCAAACCGGACCGCGCATTCTTCATGGTGATGTTCGTCACCGCGCTCCTCGCCGCCGAGGCCTGGAGGGGGCTCGCCCGGCGCTTCTCGAGCCCGAGAGCGCGGGCCGGAACGTTCGTTTCCGTCACGGCCTTGGTGATGCTGGAGCTCACCGGTGTCCCGTTCCATCGCTACGACTACGAGCCGCCGGCGTGGCTGCACGAACTCGCGAAGGACGACAGCGTGGAATCGGTCATCGAGCTCCCGCCGATGAGCGTCGACGTGATGAACGCGCGCTTCATCTTCTTCCAGACCGTCCACCACAAGAAGGGCCCCCTCGGCTACTGCACCGCTCTCGCGAAGCGCAAGCCCCAGGAGGACCAGATGGACCTCGTCGTGAACGCGTACTTGCAGTGGATCAACGGGATCGGACACGGCATTCCGAAGTGGTCGCGCAAGCAGGGCATCGATCGGATGATCATGTACAAGACCTGGCCGGTCGCGCGCATCGCCGACCCGACCGTCCACACGAAGCTCTTCTTCCGGCCGTTCTTCCTCCTGCGTGAGAAGATGGTGGGGATGCGGCAGATGGGGCAGTATCTCGACGAGCCGATCGAGGGCCGGACCCTCTTCCTCCTGAAGGGACTGATGCGCCGCGACGTGGGCCCGGTGATCTACGAGGACGACGACCTGATGGTGTTCGACCTCACGCGGGGGATGGACGATGAGTGAAACGCGACGAAGGGTCTCGGTCGTCCTCCCGTGCCTCAACGAGGCATCGCACATCCGCGAGTCCGCTCGCAAGGTCGCGCGGGCCCTGGAGGATGCCGGGGTCGTGCCCGAGCTCGTGCTCGTGGACGACGGGTCCGAGGACGACACCTGGGAGGCGCTGCTGGAACTCGCCCGCGATCTAGAGGGAACGAGGGCCCTGCGCCTCTCGCGGCGCTTCGGCAAGGAGCAGGCCCTCTGCGCCGGGATCGAAAACGCGACCGGGGACGCGGTCTGTGTGATGGACGCCGATCTCCAGCATCCCCCCGAGTTGCTCGGGGAGATGGTGCGCGCCTGGCGCGACGAGGGCTTCGAGGTCGTGGAGGCGAGGAAGAGCGATCGCGGCGACGAGTCGGTGCTCTCGCGCCTCGAGGCGAAGCTCTTCTACTCGATCCTGCGCCGGCTCTCGGGCTACGACCTGCGCGGCGCCTCGGACTACAAGCTCATGGACCGCAAGGTCGTCGACGCGTGGATGCGGCTTCCCGAGCGCAACCTCTTCTTCCGCGGCATGAGCGCGTGGCTCGGTTTCCGGCGCAAGGAGATTCCGTTCGAGGTGCGCTCGCGCGCGGGCGGTGCCTCGGGCTGGAATCTGCGCTCGCTCGTGCGCCTCGCGATCACGGGCATCACCGCGTTCTCCTCGCTCCCGATCCACATCGTCACACTGACGGGCTTCCTCTTCCTGCTCTTCGCCCTCGGGCTCGGCGCCCAAACGCTCTACAACTTCCTGACGCACCATGCCCAGGACGGTTTCACGACCGTGATCCTGCTCGTGCTCATCACGGGAAGCGCGACGATGATCGGGCTCGGGGTGATCGGTCTCTACGTCTCGCGCATCTACGACGAGGTCAAGGGGAGGCCGCGCTACCTGATCGCGGATCGCACCGACGACGGCCCTTGAGGGCGAAGGCTCAGCGGTCCGCGGGGAGGAGGACCTCGACCTCGGTCGGCTCTCCAGGCTCGAGGGGCGTGCCGAAGCTCGGCGCTCCTCCCGGTGTCTCCACCCGCATCTTGACGAACCGTCCGGCGATCGGGCGGACCGTCCAGGAGCCCGGGCCGCCGGGGACGGCCTCGATTACCCGCGCGCCGATCCGGAACGTGGCCTCTCGCCCCGGGGTGGGCGGTGTACCCGCGAGCACGCTGAGGAAAGAGGAAGGGCTTCGATCCCCGGCGCATGCCCCATGCTAGGCAACCTCCGGAGCCCTGTCCCGCTCCTGGGCGGCAGGGGCCCGGGACGGAACCCGGACGGGATCTCGCGCGTCCAACCCGGGACCGCGCCGCGTATGCTGCCGGTCCCCCGTCAGCCCCGTCCCCAGCGCGCTCCGCCTCCCCTCCGTCACCCATGGGTCAGGACACCGTCCGCCTCGATCGCTCCCTCCTCCTCCAGCAGGCCGAATGGGTTCGAAGCCTGGCCCGAAACCTCGTTCGGGATCCCGTCGGGGCCGATGACGTCGCCCAGGAGACCCTGCTCGCGGCCCTCGCGAGCCCGCCGAAGGACGCCGCCGATGCGCGCCACCTCAGGGCCTGGCTGGGGCGCGTGGCCTTCAACCTGGCCCACCTCTCGACCCGGCGCACGATGCGCCGCCGGGCCCGGGAGGAGCGCGTGGCCCGCGCGGAACGCACGGACTCCACCGCGGACCGTGTGATCCGGGGGAGCGTGCTCGAAAAGGTGGTGGACGCGGTGGCGGAGCTCCCCGAGCCCTACCGCACCGCCGTGCGCCTGCACTATTTCGAGGGACGGTCCACCGCCGCGATCGCGCGCGAGACGGGCACGAGTGAGACCGCGGTTCGCAAGCGACTGTGGCGAGCCCGGGGGCGCCTGCGGCGGACCCTCGACAGTTGCCACAACGGAGAACGTCAGGCCTGGTTCCAGGCGCTGGCTCCGCTGATCGGTGCTCCGGCTGCGCTGCGCCCGGCGACGACCGCGTCCCTCGCGACCGCCCCGAAGTTGGCGGCGGTCGTCCTCGTCGGCCTGGGCGTCGGCTTCGGCTGGCACCGCGTCTCGAAGTCCGCCGCGCTCGAGGCGCCGCGCGCGGGGAGCGCGGGCTTGGCCGAGGGCGTGCACACCGCGGGGCTCTCCGCTCCGGATCCGCGGGAGCCCGTCCTCTTCTCCCCGCGCGTTGCCTCCACCGATTCCTCTCGCCGCGGGGATGCGACGCGGAACGAGCGTTCCGGCGGTCCCGAAATGGGCGTGCTCTCGACCACCGGGCATTCCCGTTCCGGACGCAGTCGAGCCGGCGGATCGTTCCGCGCTCGCATCCTCGATCTCCACGGGACGCCCCTCGGCGGCCTGCCCGTCGCAGCCGAGTCCGCGCCCGGGACTCCGCTCGCCTGGAGTGACGCTGGCGGGAGTTTCCGCGTCGGGCGCGGGGATCTGGCTCCCGAGACGACCCTGATCGTCGCGCGGGCCGAGTGGGCGACCCTGCGCGCGCCTCGGCTGCGTTCGAGCGATGCTTGGTTGCTCGCCGCGCCCGCGGTGGATCTCGCGGGCCGGGTCCTGATGGATGGAGGACGCAGTCCGGCCGGCGTCCGCGTGTCGGTCCGCGTGCGAGACGAGGCCTTCGCGGGATTGGAGCGGCGCGTCGGGGCCGACGAGTTGCGTCTTCCGGCGTGCGAGGTCCGTGCGGACGGGAGCTTCACGATCGATCGCGTGCCGAGTGCGGAGGGGATCGAGCTGACGTTCTCACGCGGTGGCACGCTGCTCGGCGCGGTCCCGGTGCCCGCATTCTCGGACGGGGCGATGTGGATCGACCTCGGCGAGGGGGTCGAACTGCGTTCGCGGATCGCGGGAAGGGTGCGGGACGACCGGGGTGCGCCGGTCGGTGGCGCGCGTGTTTCGCTGGGGGAGCGGAGCACGTGGACGGACGGCGCCGGGCGATTCGTCTTCGAGGGAGCGGGTGACGCGGACCCCGACGAACTCACGGCCTCCAAGCCCGGCTTCGCGGGATCGCACCTCGCCTATGCCGGAGATTCCGCGCCGAGCGAAGCGCGCGTGTTGAACGTGGAGCTCGCGATCGCGGGGACCCAGGACACGATCGAAGGGCACGTGGAGGGCGAGCGTGGTGCGGCCTTCCTCGGCTGGGTCGTGTTCGCAACCCCCGCGGAGGGTGAGGACGGGTCGACCGGCGCGGACTTCGGAGGCTCCGGTCGCCTCGGCGAGCCGGGGGCCCCTCCCGCTCCGGTCGCGAACACCGCGGTCGCAGAGCCGGTGCGCGCGGACGGCTCCTTCCGCCTCTTCGTCGCCGCGGATCGACCCTGGCGCGTCCTGGCCTTCGATCCGGAGCGCGGCTCGTTCACCCGGGTCGCGACCGTGCGCGCGGGGGAGCAGGGGGTTTCGCTCGCCGTCGTCGAGCGGCACGACGACGCACGCCTCGCGCTCCTCGGTTCGGATGGGGCGCCGCTCGCCGGGCGCGAGTTCTCCGCGGAGCTCGTCGGCGAGGGAACCGGGGGGCGCTTCGCGGGGCTCCTCGCCTCTTCGGTCACGGACGGGAGCGGCGTGGCGGCGCTTCCGGCCGTGGACTTCGGCCTTTCCCTGCGCGTCTTTGACCCGAGTCTGGGGTGGAGTCCGGCGGTGCCGGCTCCGAGGCGAGGGGGGAGCGTCGTCTTGGCACGCCCCGGCGCGCTCGTCGTCGACGCCGTGGACTGGGCCGGGGTCGCCGCTTCGGTCGCCGCCGAGGACGCGGCGGGTCTGCCGGTGGACTTCGGTGCTCCGTCCGGGCGGCGCGCGCGTGTCTCCCTCGCGGGGGGCCGGGCCCCGCTGCTCGAACTCCCGAGCGAGGCACGCACCCTGCTGCTTCTGGATGCGAGCGGGAGGGTCCTCGCGCGCGACACGCTCGAGCCGACTGCGGGGACGATCACCCACGCGCGCTTCTAGTTCCTGGATCCGAGGTCTGCAGGGCTTCGGATCCGGCGCACTCGCCCGGGTTTGCGCGGCTTCGGCGGAGCCGGGCGGGTAGGATGAGCCCGATGGTGGGGCACGCTGCTTCGTTGGAGGGGCCGAGCGAGACCGACGTCCCGGGGCGGTGGGAACGCATCGCGTTCTGGGGGCTCGTCTTCGGGATGGCGATCTCGATCCCGTTCTGGACCCACGGCTGGTACGACCCGACGAACGACGGGGCGATGTACATCCTGACCGGGCGTTCGCTCCTGGCGGGGGACGGCTACAGCATGCTCGGGATTCCGTTCCGGATCCGTCCGCCCGGGTTTTCCGCGATGCTCGTCCCGCTGCTCGCCTGGCGCGGGACGGACTTCCTTGCGATCCATCTCTTCGTGAGCGCGTTCGGGCTCGCCGCGTGCGTTTTCCTGTACCGCTTCGCACGCCCGCGCGTGGGGTGGCCGCTGGCATGGTTGCTCACGGCGTACCTGTGGCTCAATCCCGGGTTCCGGTTGCTTTCGAACCAGACGATGTCCGATGTGCCGGGACTCGCGATGGCGCTCGGGTGTCTGGTGCTAGCGCGGCGTTTGGGGGAGCGCTCCGGGGGCCGACCCACGTGGCGCCAGGACCTCCTGCTCGGTCTCCTGATCTCCGCCACCGCGCTCGTGCGTTCCTCGAACCTGCTCCTCGTTCCGGCGTTCGGTGTGGTGCGACTCTTCGATGCCTGGCGCCTTCGGGGCGAGGACGGGGGGGCGCGCCGGGCGCTCCTCGGGGCCCTCGCCCTGGGCGTCGGCGCGTTCGCGGTCCAGCTTCCGTGGAACCTCCGCAACGCGGCCGTCGCGCCGCCGCCGCCCGCGGACCAGACGCTGCTCTATTCCTACTCGACCGGGTTCTGGCACGAGGACATGGGCGATCCCGATTCCCGCCGTCTTTCGGTCGCGGAGGTGCTGGCGCGATTTCCGAAGCGAGGAGGTCAGGCCATCGGGGTGCTCGGCAACCGGCTCAAGGAGCGGCTCGGCGGCGTGGCGGGCGACGAGCCCTGGGCCGCGTTGTTCCTCGCCGGGTTGCTGTGGACGCTCGTGAAGCGGCGTGAGGCGGCCGAGTGGTTCGCGCTCGGGAGCCTTGCACTGATCTCGGTCTACTTCGGCTTCGCGCCGCGCCTCTTGCTCCCGATCCTCGTGCTGGCACTCGTCGCGACGGTCGAGATGGTGCGCGACCTCGCTGCGCTCGTTCTCGGCCGCACCGGGGGGAGCGCGTTCGCCGCGCTCGGGCTCGCCGGACTCCTCGCCCTCGACGCGAACCCGCGCAAGGGCTGGGACAAGATCGAACTCCAGGCCGAGCGCCTGGGCGAGATCACACGCCGCTTCGAAGCGCGCCTCCAGCCGGATGCGGTGCTCGGCTCGTACCGGGCCTGGCACTACGCGGTGCTCATGGAGCGACCGATCTTCGCGCTCGAGTTCGTCGTGAAGCGCCACCTCGACCCCGAAACGAATCAGCTCGACACGCGCCCGCTCGAAGAGCTGATCGACCGCTACGGGATCAACACGGTCGTGCTCTCCCCCGCACGGCGCATCGATCGCGAGATCCTGCCGTACTTCGAGGGCAAGTACGGCAAGCAGCCCGACCCGCTGGCGAGGGTGTACCGGGTGCGGTGACTTCCCCTGGGGGGTCCCGGTCTCCGCCTACGGCTTCGTCGAGCCGGCCCCGGCATGGATACCGGGCACGGAAACAGGGCCCCACCCAGGGGAATCCCCCTCGCCTACCCGAGAAGGTCCGAGACCAGCTCCCTCTCGTGGGTGAGCTCGGCGATCGTCTTCTCGAGGCGGTCCTGCAGGAAATCGTCGAGTTCGAGGCCCTGGACGATCTCGCGCCCGCCCTTGCCGTCGGCGCGCACCGGGAAGGAGCTGATGAGCCCCTCGGGCACGCCGTAGGACCCGTCGCTCTTGACGCAGACCGAGCGCCATTCGCCGTCCGGAGTCGCGCCGCGGAGGTCGCGGACGTGGTCGATCAGCGCGTTCGCGGCGGACGCGGCGCTGGAGAGCCCACGGGCCTGAATGATCGCGGCACCGCGCTTTTGCACCGTTTCGATGAACTCGCCCTCGAGCCACGCCCGGTCGTCGATCACCTCGGTCGCGGGCTTGCCGTCGATCGTCGCGTGCACGAAATCGGGCACCTGGGTTGCGGAGTGGTTCCCCCAGATCAAGGTGTTCTTGACCGAGGTGGTCTGCACGCCCGCCTTGTTCGCGAGCTGGGCTTGGGCGCGGTTCTGGTCGAGGCGCGTCATCGCGCTGAACCGCTCGTCCGGGATGTCCGGCGCCGAGTGCATCGCGATCAGGCAGTTCGTGTTGCACGGGTTGCCGACGACGACGACGTGGACATCGGAGGCGGCATGATCGTTGATCGCGCGGCCCTGCCCCGTGAAGATCGGGCCGTTCTCTCGGATCAGATCCCCGCGCTCCATGCCGGCGCCGCGGGGTTTCGAGCCGACGAGCAGGCACCAGTTCGCGTCACGAAATCCTTCGGCGGGGTCGCTCGTGAGGACCATCCCCTGCAGGAGCGGAAAGGCGCAGTCGTCGAGTTCCATCGCGACCCCTTTCAGGGCGGCCATCGGCTTCTCGGCGGGGATCTCGATCATCTGCAGGATGACCGGCTGGTCCGGGCCGAACATCTGTCCGCTCGCGATGCGGAATGTGAGGGCGTAGCCGATCTGGCCGGCGGCACCGGTGACGGCCACGCGGATGGGAGACTTGCTCATGGGAAGATGCCTTCTTCTTTCAGTCGGTTGGGATGGTTGGGGGGGGGGACGGAAGGGGTCACAGTGTGCCGAGCGGGCGCGGTGGCGGCACCCCCGCGGGGCACCTTTCCTCGGATCTTGGAATCCATAGTCCGTGTTCGTTCAGGGATCGCGCCCCGCCCGCCGATCTTCTCCGGTAAGGTCGGGGGTTGAATCGGTCTCCCGTCGGGGCGAGGCTCCTGGCTCCCGCGCACCCCCGAGGGCGTATTCCCCATGAACCCTGGAACGGATCCCACCACCGCGACCCGCGAGGCTCCCCTCGACGAGAACGAGGCGGCGGGGCTGCGCAGCCTCCTGACGGAGCTCGGTGAGGAGGCCGCTCCGATGCGCTTCCGGGTCGCGCCGAACCCCTGCGTCGGCGCGGCGGTCCTGTCCGCGGGCCGCGTCATCGGGCGCGCGGTCCATCGCGAATGGGGAGGACCCCACGCCGAAGTCGGCGCCTTCGCGGAGGCCGCGAAGAGCGACGTCCCGCGCGAGGAGTGGGACACCCTGGTGGTGACCCTCGAGCCCTGCTCGACCCACGCCAAGACCCCCCCCTGCGTCGAAGCGATCCTCGCGCACGGGATCCGGCGCGTCGTCGTCGGAGAGCTCGATCCCGACCCGCGCCATCGCGGCGCCGGACTGGCGATGCTGCACGAGGCGGGGGTCGATGTCGTGCACCTTCCCGGCGTCGTTCCGCTGCGGGAGGTCGCGCCGCACTTCCTGCGCTGGGTGCGACCCGATCGCATCCGCCGAGCGCGACCCTGGGCGATCGCGAAATGGGCGCAGACGCGCAGCGGACACCTGACGCCGCCCGCGAGCGTGGGCGAGGGGCGCTGGATCACCTCCGAGCCTTCCCTGCGTCGCGTTCAAGTCCTGCGCGCCCACGTCGATGCGATCGTGACGGGAGTCGGCACCGTGCGCGCCGACGACCCGCGCCTCACGGTTCGTCCTCCCGGCGTCGTGAAGCGCCCGCCCCTTCGGATCGTGCTCGACACCGAGTTGCGGATGGAAGCGACGGCGCGCATGCTCGGCACCGCGGACGCGGAGACCGGCGAGCACGGCGGCCCCGTCCACATCTTCTGCCGGCCGGGCGCGGACGGCGCGCGCCATCGAGCTCTCGCCGACGCGGGGGCGACGATCCATGCGGTGCGTCCCGGGGAAGACGGGCGGCCGCTCCTGCGCGAGGTCCTCTCCTGGCTCCACGAAGAAGGCGCGCGTCGAATCCTCGTCGAGGCGGGGCCGCGACTCCTCGAGGCCTTCCTGCGCGCGGAGTTCATCGATCAGCTCGCGGTCTACACCGGAGATGTCAATGGAGGGCGGGGTCCCACCCTGGCGGAGTTCCTGGCCCCCGAGCGTCTGGAAGGAGTCTGCCGTGAGGAAGTGGGCAGCGACTCGCTGCTCGAGGCCTTCGTCCGAACGTGAGGAGCATGGGGAAAGGGGGAGTGAGAGTGGGGCTCTGCGCCGGAACGCTGTGCCTGGTTCTGTTGGGGCTGGCTCCGAGCGCGTGCCGCAGCGCAGTCCCTTCGGTCCCGCCGGTCGAAGAGAGCGCGTCAAGGGCCCTGGCCGAGGCCCGTCGTTTCCAACGGGAGCGGGGCGAGGGCTGGGAGGAGCGCGCCCGCCTCGCCGCGCTCGCGGCGGCACGTCTGGAGCCCGATTGGGCGGCCCCGGGACGCTTCCTCGATGACCTCGCCCGCGAGAACCTCACCGCGCACGCACGGCTCGCCGAGCGGCTCGCGAAGTTGCAGGAGCCGGTGCCGACCGACCCGGCCGATCGCCGACGTCGGGCGGTGGAGCTCTACCTCGTCGGCCGCTTGGAGGGCAAGGCCGGGACCGCCCGCTTTTCGCGCGCACTCGCGCTCGACCCGGACTTCGCCTGGGCGCACCACGGCATCGGATGGATGCTCTTTCTCGGGCACGGACCCGATGCGCGTGCTCTGCGGGCGGCGCGTGCCGCGCGCCGCCTCGCGCGCGATCCCTTCGATCGCCTGACCTTCGCGACCGCGCAGGTTCGCTACCTCCTCGCGGGCAAGGAACCCGATGCCGCCGCTCGTCTCGGCCACGAGGCGCTCGCCGAGGCCGCCGCGCTCCCGCCCGAAGAGCGGACGCAGCTCTTGATCTCGACCCTTCGAGCGGAGCTCGATTCCTCCGACCGGGAGGTCGTCGAACGGGGGTTCTGGTCGGCCCTCGAACTGCTCCGCACGAGCCCCGTGGACGAGAGCGTCGCGGACCAGGCGGTTGCGGCGCTCGAGGAGGTGAGCCACCGCTACCGTGGCGGCCCCGAGGCCCTCGACGCGGCCCTCACCGCGCGCTATGAGCTCTCCCGCAATCCGGCGCGAGCCCGCTTGCTCCGGAAGCGCGGGGCGGGAGCGCTCGCCCTATACCTCCTGGATTCCGCCGGGAAGGGTCTGCCGTACCGCCTCCTCTTCGAACAGGGTCGCGGGGATGAGCCGGTCGAGGATTGGCTCTCGAAGTTGCCGCGCTTCGTCCTCGGCGACGACGGCCTGCCGCTCTCTCCGCCGCTCGCGCATCTCGTCGAGGCGGCGCGTGGCGGGGACCAGGGGGAGCTGGGGCGGGCGCTCCTCGCGGCGGGGTGGTTCACCGAGGCGCGCGCGCTCGCGAAGCACCTCGCGTCGGCCGATCCCGAAGCGGCAGCCGACATCGACCGGCGTGCGACGCGCGGGATCGCCCTCCTCGACGGCATCCACGCGCTGCTCGATCGCGTCGACGAGGGAGCCGACTTCGCACCCTGGCGGACGACGAGCGGAGGCCGGGACTTGGACGCGCTCCTCGACGCCCTCCAGTTCCTGTTCGATCGTTTCGGCGAGGGACAGTTCGACCTCTCCGCTTCTCCCCGACTCCGGACGGGACCCTTCGCCACGGTGATCCACCCCGGGCCGCGCTTTTCCGAACTCGACGGCCGGGCCGGACGCGGTCCCGTCGGCGAGCCGGTGGGCGGCCTCGCCGAAGCCCTCGCTTCGATCGGACGCTTCGGCGTCTTTGGAACGGTGGTCGGGGGAGACGGGCCGGACGGCACGATCCTGAAGGCGCTCTCCTTCGAAGAGCGTTCCGGCGAGGTTTTGGGCCATCCCTACCACGGCACGGTCGCGTGGTGCCAGGGCGTCGACGTGCCGAGCAGGCCCGCGCGGCACGGGGCCGAGATCGTCGGGGCGGCGCTGCACGAGGGCTTCTGGATCGACATCGAGGGCGTCCGTGGGGAGGTCGATCACTACGCCTCGCTCGAGCAGCGTTTCCTCGCCGGCGAAGGCACGCGCGGATTGCGCGCGCTCGAAGCCGAAGGGCCGCTCCTCGGGGTGCAGGGCTCGCGCGCGGCCGCGGAACGCGCTCGCATCTACGCGCCCCTCGGCGAGGCCGACCGCGTGCGCCTCGCGCTCCTCGCCGAACGCCGCGCCGCGGGAAACCCCGGAATCCGCTTCGAAGAGCTGCTCGAGGTGACAGCCGCCCACGAGGCGGGACATCTCGTGGACCGCGATCGCTATCTCCCCCTCTCGCAGCACCTCGGGGCCGGCCTGGAGCTGCTCCTCAGCGTCGGCTTCCGCCCCCTGGCCCTTGCGCGACGCCTGGAGTACGACGCCGAGCTCCTGAGCCTCATCTCCCTCCCCGATCCACGCCTCGCGCTGGCGGACATCCTCGATGGGGTGGAAGAGGAGAACGGCGTCACCGAGCATTCGGCCGCATACCGAGAACTCCTCGCCGACCTGCTCGAGGAGCTCGAGTCGATGCGAGCGCGCGGGGACGCGGACCTCGACCCCGAGCGCTACCTGATCCACCAGCTGCACCGCCTCGACCCCGCCACCCTGCGGAGCGCCGCGACCGCGGTCGCGAGGCGCATGGGCTACTGACGGGAGCCCTCGCGACGTGGGCCGTAGTCAGGACCACGTTCCGCTAGGAGCTCCTAGTCCAGCGCGGCGAAGAGCGCGTCCAGCTCGGCTTCGGTGTGATCCCCCATGTGGCCGATGCGGAAGGTCTTGCCCTTGAGGGGGCCGTAGCCGCCGCCGACCTCGTGGCCGGCGGCTTTCCAGCGCGCGAGGAGGTCGTCGATCGTCTGGGGGTCGGCCGCGAGGCAGCTCACGGTCGGGGAGGAGAGCGCGGGGGCGGGGAACGGTGCGAGGCCGCGCTCGGCGGCCCAGCGCAGGGTTCGTTCGCGCATGCGCGCATGGGTTTCGAAGCGTTTGGCCCAGCCGTCCTCGGGGGAGACGGGCGCGCTTCCCGCGGGGAGGTTGGCGCCGGCGGCGATGTCGGCGAGTTGACGCGAGAGCGCGCGGAACAGGCCGATGTTCGGGGTCGTGGGCGTCTTGCGCGCGGCGTGGCCGTCGAAGAGCAGCACGGGGTCGAGGTAGTGCGTCCGGCGCTCGCGCTCGCGCGCGGCGGCGAGGTAGCGCTCGGACGCGGCGAGGACGGTGATGCCGGGGGGCAAGGCGAGGGCCTTGTTCACCCCGGCGAGCGCGAAGTCGATGCGGTGGGCGTCGAAGTCGATCGGACCGCCCGCGATCGCGCTCACGACGTCGCAGAGCAGCATCGTGTCCGGACTCGTCGCCATCGCGCGCGCGATCGGGGCGAGCGGGGTCCACACGCCGGTGGAGGTCTCGTTCACGACGAGCGTGACCGCGTCGAAGGGCTCGGAGGCGCCGAGGGCGGACGTGAGCGAGGTCTCGTCCGCGGCTTCACCCCAGGGGAGTTCGAGCACCGTGACGTCCTTTCCGAGCGTGCGGGCGATCCCGGCCCAGCGCTTCGAGAAGGCGCCGTTCACGATCGCGAGGACGCGCGGGCCGACGCCGTAGAGGCTCCCTTCCATCATCGCGGTCGCGCTGTGGGTGCCGACCGCGACGCGCGATCCGGAGTCAGGAGCGAGCCCGAAGGCGAGGGAGAGGCCGGGGTCGAGGCTCTCGATCAGCTCGACCATCGCGCGCGAGCGGTGCCCGATCATCGGGCGGGTGAGTTCCGAGAGGATCTCGGGGCGCACCTTCGTGGGCCCGGGAATCCAGAGCATCGGATCGGTGGTCGGGGGAGCGGTGTTCATGGCAGTGCTCGGAAGGTCGGGTCGGAACGGAGCTCGTCGCGTTCCCCGCCGGTGAGGAGCAGGGGGGCGAGTTCGAACAGGTCGGGCGAGGTGCAGGAGACACGGGCGGCATCGAAGACCAGGTCGCGCCGTTCGACGCCGCCGAAGGCGATGAATCGGTCCAGGACCGGAGCGGCCTCGAGGTCGGTCGCCCCGTCGCCGACGAGCACGATCGGCCCGGCCCCGGGCGCGGATGCGATCCGCCCGAGGACCTCGAGCTTTCCGCCCGAGCGCGCCAGGGGGGAGTCCTCGTCGAACCCCGCATAGGTGCCGTCCGGTCCGAACCGCACGTCCACCGCGTGCACTTCCTCGATCCCGAGGCCGCGCGCGAAGGGCTCGACCGCGGGCAGGAGTCCGCCGGAGACGACGGCGACGCGCTTGCCGGCGGCCCGCAGCGCCGCGACGAGCTCGGCGGCGTGGGGAAGGCGGCGCTCCCGGTAGAGCCGCGCGATGCGCTCCATGTCGGATCGCGTCGGACGCACGAGCTCGAGCCGCCTGCCGTAGACCTCCTCGAGCGGGATCGTCCCGTCCATCGCGAGGGCCGTGAGGCGGCGCACCTCTTCGTTCTCGCCGACGAGTTCCTCGATCCCCTCCATCGCGGAGAGGGTCGAGTCGCAGTCGAAGACGATCGTTCCGTAGGGCGGGGGGGTGTCGGAAACGGCCATGCCGGGTTCCTAGAGATGGAGCAGGCTCGCCTCTTCGATTCCGTCGAGTTCGTTCACCTCGGCGACCAGGCGCTCGTCGACACCGGAACCCTCGAGGGTCAAGAACCCCATCGAACGCCCGTCATGGGATCCGGAGGGCGCGAGTTCGACGCGGCGGATGTTCACCCCGTGGCTGCCGAGCAGCGTTCCGATGTTCCCGACGACGCCGGGGACGTTGCGGTGGCGGGTGACGAGCAACGAGCCCTGCAGGGCGAGGTCGAGCCGGATCCCGTCCACCTCGGTCAATCGCGGGTCCCTGCCGAAGACCGCTCCGGCGACGGCGACCGAACGGCCGCCGTCCGGCGCGACCGCGCGCACCCGCAGCTCTCCCGCGCGGAAGCGCGCCTCTTCCGTCGTCCCCTCGAGGACCAGGATCCCGCGCTCGCGCGCGAGGCTCGGGGCGTTGACCGTGTTCACCACGGCTTCCATGGACTGTTGCAGGACGCCGACGAGGAACGCGAGTCGCAGGTGCTCCAGGTCGAAGCGCGCGATCTCTCCGGCCACGGTGAGCTCGACCTTGCGGATCGGACCGGCGATGCGTTGGGCGAGGAAGCAGCCGATGCGGCGCGCGAGGTCGAGGTAGGGACCGAGTTCTCCGCGCTGATCGGGGGGCAGGGTCGGCGCATTGACGGCGTAGCGCGTGTCTCCCTCGAGGAGGAAGTCCGAGATCTGTTCGGCGATGTCGACCGCGACCCGCAGTTGGGCTTCCGCCGAGGAGGCGCCGAGGTGCGGGGTCAGGATGACATCTTCGCGCGCGAGGAGCGGGTGATCCTTGGGCGGCGGTTCTTCGCTGAAGACGTCGAAGGCGGCGCCGGACAGGGTGCCGGAGCGCAGCGCGTCGAGCGCGGCCTCCTCGTCGACGATGCCACCGCGCGACGCCTGGATCAGGCGGGCGCCGGGCTTGATCGCCTGGAACTCGCGCCAGGAGATCAGCCCGCGCGTGCCGGGCGTCAGCGGCACGTGGATCGTCAGGAAGTCCACCTCGGCGAGCAGGGCCGCGAGATCGAGGAGTTCGACCCCGGGGACCGGCGACTCCCCGTCCTTCGGGGTTCCGAGGTAGGGATCATGGGCGATGACCCGCATCCCGAGACCGCGCGCGCGTTCGGCGACGATGCGCCCGATTCGCCCGAGGCCGATCACGCCGAGGGTCTTGCCGGTGATCTCCGTTCCGACGAGCTGGCTCTTCTTCCAGACCCCCGAGCGGACCATGCGGTCGGCGCGCGGGATATGGCGCGCGAGGGCGAGCAGCAGCGTGATCGCGAGCTCCGCGGTGGTCGTCGCGTTGCCGAGCGGGGTGTTCATCACGACGACCCCGCGTTCGGTGGCCGCCTCGACGTCGATGTTGTCGACCCCGATTCCCGCGCGGCCGACGACCGAGAGACGCGGAGCGGCGTCGAGGACCTCGCGCGTCACCTTCGTGGCCGAGCGCACGACGATCGCATCGGCCTCGCGCACCGCCTCGAGCAGCGCGTCGCCCTGCAGGCCGGTGGAGACGACGGGCTCGATGCCGCGACGGCGGAAGGTTTCGATCGCGGCCGGGGCGAGGTGGTCGGCGATCAGGACGTTCGGATCGGTGGTGGGTGTCACGGAAGCGGCTGGGTGGGGCGCGGATTCGGTTCGGTGGCGCGCGCGAGAACCGGCTTCTACTCCCGGAGCGCTGCGCGCACCAGGGTCTCGAGGTCGTCGGCGCCGACCTTTTCGCGGGCTCGGTCGACACTGGCGCGGGCCTGCTTCTCGGTGTACCCGATCGAGAGCAGCGCCCCGACGGCGTCGGAGAGCACGGAGGCCTCGGAACCTCCCCCGGGAGAGCGGGGCACGAGCACCGAGCGATCGGCGCCGGTCGGGGCCGGCGCCCGGTCCTTCAGGTCGAGGAGGATCTGCTGGGCCGTCTTCTTGCCCACCCCCTTGATGCGGGTCAGGGGGGTGGTGTCCTCGGCCGCGATCGCCTCCAGGAGCTCAGATTCCGAGAGGCTGGAGAGGATCCCCTGGGCGAGGTTCGGGCCGACCCCGCGCACGCGGAGGAGCAGCCGAAAGATCTCGCGCATCCCGGCGTCGGGGAACCCGAAGAGCTGCTGGGAGTCCTCGCGCACGACGAAGTGGGTGAACACCCGCAGGCGATCCTCGGCATCGGGTCGAAAGTCGACCCCGACGGGAACGACGATGTCGTACCCCACGCCGCCCACTTCGAGCACGAGGCGCGTGGCGGCCCGGTGGGCGACGCGACCGATCAGGTATTCGTACACGGGGGGGCGGGCTCAGTCGCCCTTCAGGCGCACCCCGAGTTCCTGGAGCTTGTTGCGCAGCTCCTGCAGCGAGGTCTGGCCGAAGTTCGGCATCCCGAGCAGCTCCTCGGCGGAGTGCTTCGAGATGTCGCCGACGGTCAAGCACCCGAGCGTCTCGACCGTGCGGCGCGCGCGAATCGAAAGCTGCAGCTCGAGGATCGGCTTGTTCATCACGTTCGAGCGATCGCCCGACCCGACGCGGCTCGCGTGGGCCTCGATACTGGCGACGGCCTCCTCGCGCGGCATCCCGAGGCGCAGGCCCTTCGAGTGCAGGATCTCCTTGATCTCGGTGAGGGAGGTCTCGCCGAAGTTCTTGTAGGAGAGCAGCTCCTGCTCCGTGCGCTGCACGAGGTCCCCGAGGGTCGTGATCTGCATCTTGTTGAGGCAGTTGCGCGCCCGCACCGAGAGCTCGAAGTCGGTGATCGGGATCCGGAGGATCTGGTTGAGCCGATCCTCCTTCTTCTCGAGGTCCTCGTCGTAGTACATGTCCATGCCTGCGACGGCATCGGCCAGGTACAGCGCGGCGCGGCGGTCGGCGCCGTCGTTCTTGAGGACGAGGTCGTAGCACGCCGCGGCGTCGGCGTCGCGCCCGCAGTCCTCGTACAGGACTCCCAGGTTCAGGAGCACGCTGCGGTCGGCGGAGCCGAATTCGACGAGTTCCTCGTAGAGCTCGATCGCGAGGTCGTCGAGGCCCCATTGGGCCGCGAGGCGCGCGTAGCGGGTGAGCAGCGAGCGGTGGCCGGGCTCCGCCTCGCGCCCGGCGGCGTAGTGGGCGAGGGCTTCGTCCCACTCGCGGCAGAGTTCGGCCAAACGGCCGAGGAGGTAGCGTCCGTCGGAGGTGTCCGCGAACCCGCCGGGAGCCTTCTTCACGCGCTCGGCGAACTCCGCGGCGATCGCCTCGGGGTCCGCGTCGGGTTGGGCGAGGCGGGCCTCGAGGTCGGACTCGATCCAGGCCGCGAGCGGACGCGGGTGGTTCTGGTGAGCCGTCGTCAGGTGCTCGAAGATCTTGCTGGCCTCCTCGAAGCGGTGCAGCGCCATCAGCGCGCGGGCGCGGGCATAGGCAGCGGTGGGGGCCTCCGGGGAGGAGCCCTCGGCGGCATAGGGCTCGAGCACCTCGGCGCAGCGCTCGTAGTCCGCGAGCATCCACAGGCCGAAGCCGCGGCGGCGTCCCTCGTCGCCGTCGGTCGCCATCGCCTCGACCATCCGTCGGAAGTGTTCCCGGTGCGCGGGGGTGTCGAACACGTTCGAGCGTCCGCGCTCGAGGTCCGTGAAGCTCAGGGTCTCGCTCGTCGCGAGGTCGAAGACGGGTCCTTCGATGACCACTTCCTCTTCCTCTTCTTCTTCCTGGGCGTCATCGAGCAGGTCCTCGGAGGAGAAGGAATCCATCGGCGCGGGGGGCGCGGCCTCCTCGCCGGGATCGGTCGCGGCCTCGGGCGCCGAAGACTCGGGGGCTTCCTGCGTCTCCTGGCCCTCGGGCGGAGTCGTCGTGGGGTCCTCGGAGCTGGAAAGGTTCGCTTGTGTGTCGGAGCTCATCGAATGGAATGGGGTTCGGCTCGTGTTCGTCTCGTCCGCGGTCGCCTTCGGGTGGGGGCAGGGGTGCCCCGTCGCGGCGGTCCCTTTTCGGTCGTGGGTGGAAGTCGTCGAAGCGGCCTCGGCCGGGGCGGAGGCTCGCGTGGTTCGGAAACGGTCGGGCAGGGATGGAGGGACCCTCGGTCGGGTCGCTCTCGGCGTCCCCGGGCGCTCGGCGGGGACGGGGTCGAATCGATGGAAAGGGCCGGAGATCATAGGTACCCCGCGGGGGCCGGTCAAACCGGGAGGGGACCGAGGAGGCGCGGTGGCGTCCCAGTTCTCGGGTTCCGCTGCTGGGTCCCGGACCCTCGATTCCCTACGCTGGATCCGCGACGGCGTTCGGTCGTCGCGTCGGCCCTCTCCGCCGTCTCCTTTCGGCCCCCCAGCCCCTCGGTTCCGCCGCGTGCGTGCGCCGCCCGGAACCTCCCCCCATGGACTGCATCTTCTGCCAGATCGTCGCGGGCACGATCCCCTCGGACCGCGTCCACGAGACCGACCACCTCATCGTGTTCCGAGACATCGACCCCAAGGCTCCGACCCACCTCCTCGTGGTTC
>DRLC01000384.1 GCA_011053145.1 Planctomycetota bacterium
GCCCCGGTCCGCGAAGCGGATTCAAGGGATCCAGTGGATCCCTTGAAAGGGGATCCCCCCTGACGGGTCGACGAGGACGGCAGGAATCGCAAAGTGCCGTCAGGGGACGAGAGACCGCCGAAGGCGGTCGATTGCGAAGTCTGGCGTGCAGGGTCATGAATCACCCGGGCTAGCGGAGGGACTCGCCGAGAACGGCACGTCCGTCCAGGAAGCCGCGCAGAGCCTCCGGCACGGCGACCCGACCGTCCTCGAGCTGGTGGTTCTCGAGGAGCGCAATCAGCATGCGCGTGCTCGCGGCGACGGTGTTGTTCAGGGTGTGGCAGAAGCGCACCTTCCCGTCTCCGTCCCGGTAGCGCAGACCGAGCCGACGCGCCTGGTAGTCGTGGAAGCGGGAGGCGGAGTGGGTCTCGCCGAAGCCATTCCGCCCGGGCATCCAGGTCTCGATGTCGAACTTCTGCACATGGGGTCCGCCGAGGTCGCCGCCGCAGACGTTGACCACCCGGTAGGGAAGCTCGAGGGCCTGGCAGACCTCCTCGGAATTCTGGAGGATCGCGCGGTGGTGCTCGAGGGAACGCTGCTCATCGGCGATGTCGAGCACGACCTGTTCGACCTTCTGGAACTGGTGAACGCGATAGATGCCGCGCGTGTCCTTGCCGTAGGTACCCGCCTCCCGGCGATAACAGGTCGTGCGAGCCACATAGAGCTTCGGCAGATCCGCCTCGCGCAGGATCTCCCCGGAGTGGAGGCCGGTGACGGGCACTTCGGAGGTGCCGGCGAGGTAGAGGTTGTCCCGCTCGTCGGTGCGGTAGGTCTGCTCCTCGCCACCCGGGAAATAGCCGGTCCCCACCATGACTTCCTCGCGCACGAGCATCGGGACCGAAAGCTGCGTGAACCCTTTTTGCACCATGTGGCGCAGCGCGAACTGGAGAACAGCTTCCTCGAGAAGCGCGAGGTCTCCCTTGAGGACATAGTTTCGGCTCCCCGCGAGCTTGGCCCCCGCCTCGACATCGAGCCACCCCTGGGCCGTCGCGATGTCGATGTGGTCCCGCACGTCATGGCCGAACTCGGGCAACTCCCCGACGCGCCGAACCTCGACATTCTCCTCGTCGCTCTTGCCGTCGGGGACCTCGGCGGCGGGGACGTTCGGGATACGCAGCAGCTCCCGATCCATCCCCTCCTCGGCCGTCGCGAGCTCTTGCTCCAAGGCCTTCAGCGCCTCCTTGTGGGCCTTCTGCTCGGCGACCAGCGCAGCGCGCTCCTCGGGCGCCGCGCTCGCGATCGCCTTGCCCGCCGCCTTCTGGGCGGCGCGTAGCTCATCGATCCGCGGCGTCAGCCGCCTGCGCTCCGCGTCGAACGCGAGGAACGCATCCACGTCGCACTCGATGTGCTTCTTGGTCGCGCCCGCCTTCACGAGCTCCGCGTTCTCGCGGATGAACTTCGGATCGAGCACTCAGACCCCCTTCCACTCGGAGACGATCTTCCCGAACAGCTTGTTCTTCTTCTCGGTCAACTGAACCTCGGCGCCTTTTCCCTTCTTTGCCTTCGGGATCGTGACGTCGAGCGGAAACCAGACCGACTTCCAACCCTTCTCCGCCATCTCCTCCTGACTTCCCGCGGGCACCATCTTGATCGCCTTTCCGCCCTTCTTCGCTCCCTGAGCCCTCACACTCGCCTCGCAGTGCGGGATGCAGTTCCAAAAGCGCTCGTAGACCTCGCCGCCACGCCCCGTAACGACGACCGTCTCTCCACGCACGGTGACGGAGCCCTCATCTTCGCTGAACTGGAAGTCGAAGCCGAAGGGCGCCCCCAGCTCGACCTTTGTCGTCTGACCCGCCCGCACCGGGATGAGCTTCGTCGCCTTGGAGTTACAGATCAGGGCCTTGCGCATCGAATCTCGCTTACCCTTGCTGATGCGACCCGTGAGCAACTCGTAGGTTCCCTCGGGGACCTCGACCCCTCCCTTCGAAGCGATGTTCACATAAACACCTTCGAGGTTCCCCGTTCCCTTGAGGATCAAGTAGTCGCAGGAGGCCCCCTTCATCTCGAGCTTAACCTTGCCGCTCGTGATGTCGGTCCGTCGAATCGTGACGTCCGCGCCGTCCTTGTTGGTCTCGAAGCGATACCAGGCATCCCCGATCTTCTGAATGGCCGAGAAGGGAGCGAGAGTCTTCGAGTCACCGATCAAAACGGAGTCCAGCACGTACTCATAGTCCCCTTCGCGCGTTCCGAGTGCGCCCCAGGACAGGGGCTCCCCTCCGTACCTTCCATCCATGCTGTCGTCGAAGATCTGCACGCGCACGCCCTCGATCATCCCGACGATCGAAGCCGCGGGAGAGATGTAGATCACCATCTGATCGTCGCTCGGTGCGATGTTGAACGGCTGCAGGCCCTGGTAGGTATCACGCTCCAACCCGACCGTCGCGCGGAAAGCCCAGGGGCGCCCGTCCGGGAGATTGAACTGAACGAGCGCCTCCTTCCCCGTCACGGGCAAGTCCACATCTCCCTTGCCGTCCCCGTCCGTGTCGATGCCGACCTTTGCATACCCCTCGCGGATCACCTTCGGGGAGTCCGCCACGCTCGGGAAGGTCCCCGTCGATCCGGGCTGTCCCTTCGAGGGGCCCCGCCCGAGATTGATCGTGAACCAGACCTGGTAGATCGGGTCCCCCTCGTAGATCAGGCGCGGGCGCTTGCCGCAGTCAGGAGCCACTTCGAAGACCCCCCCGAACGCGTGAGGAGCATAGGCGGGGTTCTCCTTGGCCTTCTCGGCCGCCCGCGCTTCGGGCCCCTTCGAAGGGTCCCCGTATCCGGCGTACTCGAGCTCCTGGAAGCGGGCCTTCAGGGATGCCAGGGTCGAGTCCTTCAGGTCGATGCGCTCGCGCTCCCGGACCGCGAGTGCATACGCCTCGCAAGCCTTGCGCAGGTCGGCTTCCTTCCCGAGGGCCTCTTCCTCGAAGCATGTTGCCATGTGCCACGCGCAGCTCGAAGCCATGTAACCATCGCCGAGCTCCGCGAACGCCTTCGCCAAACCTTCGAATTCGTACCCTAGTTGGGGCAACACGGCCTTGTCCTTCTTGGAGACCGCCTTCTCGTATTCGGGGTAGAGGATCCGATAGCGCTCGAGCAGTTTCCGGCGCGCCACCTTCGTGCGCTGGTCCATGAGCGAGAAGAAGACGTACTGGCCGGAAACGAAGTCCGACCCGAAGGCCTTCTTCCAGGCCCGCCCCAGCGCGTCGATCTCCTCCTCGAGCTCATCGCTCGAGCCCTCGCTGATCAGGCCGCAGGTCTCCATGACCGCCTTGATCGCCTCGAGCTGGTGGCCCTTGACCTCCTTCGCCATCGCATCGGTGTCGTGGAGCTTCATCGCCGAGCGGAAGCTCTTCATGAAGGCGCTGTCACGCTGCGCGTGGAGGGGTCCGGCCGAGAGCAAGAGGGCCAGGACCGGGGTCAGGAGAACAAGAACGCGGGACCGAATGGAGACCATGGTTCTCAGGTGAGCTGCGGAGAGGGGGGGCGGCGATCGCGACGCTCCGGAGGCGGAAGAGGGCCGACGGCGCGACGACGAGGAGTTCCTGCCAGTGTATCCATGCGCGGGGGGGCAGGGACAGGCCCCAGGCCCTCGTCCTTCCCCGTCCGGCCTCCCGGTTCCTGGCTCCGGGATACCCCGGCGGAAGGGCTCAACGACGCTTGGAGACCCGCTTGAGGAAGGAACGTTCCCGCGCGGTGAGGGAGTGGATTCCCTCCCGGCTGATCTTGGCGAGAAGCTCATCCACCTGCAGGTCCTCCTGGGCCCCGCGACGTTCCTCCACGCGCCGACGGCGCTCCTCCAGACCTGCGACCGGGTCCCTCCAAATCCAGCCGGTCTTCACGAGGATCCATCCCCACCCCGCTCCGGTGACGTGTGCGAGGTAGGCCACGTTCGAGCCGGCCCCACCGGAGAACTGCAGCAAGAGGTCGAACACGTTCAGTCCGACGTACAGGATCGCGAGGGTCCGCAGGGTGATCGGGAACAAGATGAAGATCACCCGGGTCTTGGGACGCAGCGCGGCCATCGCCACGACGATGCAGAAGACCGCCCCCGAGGCTCCGATCGTCGTGGGAGCCGCTCCGCCCGAGGAAAGCAACGCCGCGCTCATCCCGACCCCGAGGGTGGCGATCCCGCTCACGAGGACGCCACTCAAGTAGACCGCGAGGAAACGGCGAGTCCCGATGATCCCCTCCAACATCGTCCCGAGGAAATACAGGAACAGCATGTTGAAGAGGATGTGCGTCGGATCCGTGAAGCTGTGCAGGAAGCCCCAGGTCACCAGTTGCCAAACGGGAGGAATACCGCGCAACCAGAGTTCCGGCGAGATCCCGAGCCACTCTTGCACGCCAAAGGCGAAGCCTCGCGTGGCGGGCAGCACATACAGCAGGAACAACCCGAGGAACACCGCCGCATTCGCCCAGATCACAGCGCGTACGCCGGGCGTGAGGGGGGGCATGGCGAGCTGTACGCCTCCTCCCCCACCACGGTACTCAGGGGGGTCCTGCCATCCGGTCGCCATGGAGTGGATCGTGCTGTCGGGGAATCAGTCCAGCGAATCGGGGTCGAGTCCGCCGAGGTTCGCCGCGGCTCGCGCGGTGTTGGACAACAGCATCGCTATCGTCATCGGCCCGACCCCCCCCGGAACCGGAGTGATCTTGGACGCAATCTCGCGCGCCTCGGCGAAGGCAACGTCCCCCCTCAATCGCCCGTCCTCACCGCGGTTGATGCCGACATCCAACACGCATGCGCCGGGCTTGATCCAGCTCCCGCGTACCATTTCCGCACGCCCCACGGCCGCGACCAGGATGTCGGCCTCGCGGGTGACGCGGGCCAGATCCTGGGTCCGCGAGTGGCAGATCGTGACGGTGGCGTTGCGGTTCAGGAGCAAGGCGGCGAGGGGTTTTCCCACGAGCGGCGAACGACCGACGATCACGGCACGCCGGCCCTCGATCGTGACACCACTGCGCTCGAGAAGCTCGATGCAGCCTGCGGGCGTGCAGGGCTGCATCCCATCCTGGCCGCGCCAGAGCGCTGCTACGTTTGCGGGGCCGAGTCCGTCGACGTCCTTGCGGGGATCGAGCGCCCGCAGAAGGGGCTCGGGATCGAGCCCGGGGGGCAATGGCAGCTGGACCAGGATCCCGTGAACAGAGGGGTTCGCATTGCGCTCGAAGATCACCTGTTCGAGTTCCTCCTGCCCCACGTCCGCGGGGAGGCGAACCGTCTCCACCTGGAAGCCTGCCTTGGTCGCCGCTCGATCCTTGTTGCGGACGTAGACCTGCGAGGCGGGGTCGTCCCCGACGAGGATCACGCAGAGCCCCGGCTCGACGCCCTTCGCACGGAGCTTCTCGACGCGCAGGCGGACCTCTTCGCGCACCTCGGCCGCGATCCGCTTCCCGTCGATGATCTTCGTTTCCATTCCTTCGATCGTCATCGCTGCACTTCCAGCCTCGCCTGGGTCTCGTCGCTGGTCTTGCCCTGCATCCCTTCGGTCGGCACGACGCCGTCGTCCGTGTAGCGGTGCAGGCTCTTCTGGCTGTCCGGGAGGAACCCGAACACCTGGAACGTGATGAAAACGCTCATCGCCCCGGCGGCCAGGACGGCCATCGCTTTCTCCCCCCGATACCCGCCGAGCATCCGCAGGTGGATGTAGGCGATGTATACGAGCCAGGTGATGAGCGCCGAATTCTCTTTGCTGTCCCAACCCCAGTAGTTCGCCCAAGCCTCCTGGGCCCAGAAGGCCCCCATGAAGAGGCCGGCGGTCAGGAACGGGATCCCGACGGAGAAGGCGCGGTAGCTGACCTCTTCCATCGTGCCTTCCACGGGCGCCATGAACTCTCGGCCCGGGAGGTGGCCGCGCAGCTTCAACAGGAAGAGCACCGCTCCCATCAGCACGAAGATCGGAATCGTCGCCACCTGAGCGAAGGGGATGAGCAGCAGACACGCGAGCAGCAAGAGCTGGGACCCCTTGGAGTATCCGCCGCGGAACACCCCCATCCAGAACCGCAAGCAGAAGTAGATCACCGTCACGAGTCCAGCGATCGTCAACGTCGCATAGCTGAAGATCAGCGCGGCGAGGTGGGGCGGGAACCAGTAGGACTGCAGGGCCGGCGGCAGGTCACGTTCCGCGCTGGATAGGGTCAGCGTGTAGCAGTTGATCCCGATCACCCCGAGCAGGACGAGGACGAGGAGGGCATCCCCCATGATCGCCCAACCGTATCCGATGCTCTTGAGCTGCAGCGCGAAGTGGAGGATCAGCATCGAGACGAGCAGGGAGAACGAAGACATCACGATGACTTCGCTCATGGTCTGGCTCGGGAAGTGGTTCACCTCCCTGTAGCGCATCCAGACCTGCACGGACCCGACGACGACCGCCGCCAGCAGCGCAAGCGTCGAGGGCCACTCGAGGGGGTTCGCCTTCACCGCGCGCCCCTCCCGAACGGCGGCGATCTGGGACCAGCGCAGGAGCATCATGCCCGTCCCGAGAAGGGCGCCCACGAGGCAGATCAGGTCGACCCAGCGCAGCCACATCCCCGAGGAGGAGAGGCCGTTCTGGAACGGATGGATCGAATCGATGAATGCATTCATGCCGAAGCTCCCTTGGGGGGGGTCCCCCATCCCTTGACCGCCGGTCGCACCAGGAAGGCGATCGCCCCCCCGAGGATAATCGCATACATCCCGATCAGGACGATCGGAATCCCGGGGTCGTAGACCACCCCGATTCCCGAGTACGTGGGGACCTGGGGGTCCGCGTTCGTCTGGAAGAAGCGATAGCCGCGGAAGTACAGGTAGTCATTGACCCGGATCTCACGCTCTCGCTCCGAGCCCAGAGCCACCTTCTTCCAACCGCCGGCCCCATCCCGGTCCCATAGGGTCAGAACGCTCCGCCACTCGAACGGCATCATCTCGCTGTTCTCGACGAACTGCAGGACGACCTCACGGTCCGGCGAGAACCATAGGTTCGCATTCCCGGCCTGGGAGGTCGCGAGCTCCACCCGCTGGCTCTCCTCCTCAGGCGTACCCGGATGGCGGGTGACCCGCAGCACGACACCGCGGTGGGCGGGCTCGTAGAAGGCTCGATTCCAACCGTTCTCGTCGGGCTCGGAGTTGTGAAAGCTCAGATTGCTCTCGAAGTCAGCCCGCTCGAGGAGCTGGCTCACCGTCACCTCAGCGTCCCCGGGCAGAGGAAGGACCTGGCCGTCGCTGGTCGGCACGCGGGACCCATCGGGCATGACCAGCTCGCCCTTGCCGTGTTCCTCCCAGTGCAAGACGTAGCGCGGAGGGCCGGGTGCGCTCCAGTAGTCGTACGCGAATCGCAGAACCACATCGGAATAGAAAAACCCCCTCTGCCGCCCGAACTGCACGTCGTCGATCGTCTCGAACAGAACACGGCGCTCGGGCTCCGCACCATCCGGTCCCTGCACGTCCACCCAGAGAGCCGCGAATCCGAGGGGTTGTTTTTCCAGCGGAAGCGGATGGTGGCTCTCCTTGTCATCGTCCTTCCCCGTGCGAAAGTCCGTGGTCGCCTGCCGGAAGGTCAGGCTGTATCCGCCTCCGAGCTCGACCGTCTCTCCGAGAACCACCGGAATCGCGGTGGGTTGGCCATCGCCCACCCCCACGATGCTCCACTCGATCGTTCCGATGCGCTCCCGGCCCGGGCGGGCCTTCGGGAAGTGGGATTCGGGGTCGGATCCGTTCGCCGCGGCGAGGCGCCAGGCGTTCCCCGGATCACGCAGGACCTCCGCCTGCAACCGCGCCCGATCCCCCTCCATCGGAAGCAGCAGGAACCTGGAGCGCTGCCCTCCTCGGTCGAGGAGCAACTCGGCGAGCGCCAGGGGCTCCGCATCCGGATCGCTCGACTCGTGCACCTTCACGAGCCCGACTTCCGCGTGGTCGTACACTTCGAGGACCTCGATCCGCAGGTCCGCTCGCTCTGCCCCGGACTCGTCACGAACCTGGTCGAGCTCGATCGTGCGCCCCGGCCAGAGCGTGTACCGCGGCGGGCGCGAGGTGAACTCTTCGTTCGGGAAGTCCACTTGCAGCGCGAGCCAATCCTTGCGGCCGAACCGGTCCAGACTGACCCCGAAGGGCAACCGCGCCTTCTTGTGCACGTCGAAGAAGCGATAGTAGACGTCCTTCGGCGTCGGGTCCCGCGAGTCGAGGTTCAAGATCCCTCGCTCCGTCGTGAACTTGCTGGTCGCCCCACCGATCAAGAGGACGAGCAGGCCGTTGTGCACGATGAAGAAACCCGCCTTCTGCAAAGACACCCGCTTCTTCGGAACCCCGGAGCCCAGGATCCACGTCCCGACGAAGAACGCGGCCATCAACCCGAGCATGTCGGGCGCCCAGGGCAGGGAGAGTGCCCCGAATCCCCGCAGGCACAACAGGAACACGACAACCCAGACCGCCCAGACCAGCGCGCGGGCGCTCCGCCTCGTCTCGAACCGCCAGCCCCGGTAGGCGCTCAGGAACACCGAAACCCCGAGCAGCCCGAGGAGCGTCGCGAACCACGAGGACTTGTAGGTCCGGTTCAGATCGAGAACCGTCGCCACCTGGAAGGCGCGCCAGAGTTCGTCCTCATGGTCATGGATGAAGGCACCGATTTCATTCAGCTTCTCCCGCCCCGTGAACACGGCCGTCATCTGCTTGCGACGGTTCTTCTCCTCCTCCCGGCCGTACTTCTCCCCGAAGCGCTCGAGCCCGGCGCTCACGCGGGGCGGCAGTGGAGCCTTCGGCATCCCGATCCCATACAGATGCATGAGGTGGTAGATGAAATACCCCTCGGCCCAGCGAAAGGCCTCGTACTGCTGGAACTCGTCCTGCATGGACGCGGGCAGCTTCTGGTAGCCCTGGTCCTTGAAGATGTGGTAGTCGACCTCCTCGGCGACGAGATTCACGCGTGCGTCCGGATCCTCGA
>DRLC01000385.1 GCA_011053145.1 Planctomycetota bacterium
ACGGAGCCGCCGTCAGCCTGTGGACCGAGGCGCCGCTCTCGGTGGAAGAAGCCCGTGCTGCACTGGAAGCCACCCCCTGGATCCGCCTGGTGGACCAACCCACCCCTCGCCAAGTCGCCGGACGGGACGAGGTCCTGGTCGGGCGCCTCCGCAGAGCCCCCGGCTCCACCGCCCTCCAGTTCTTCGAGGTCTCCGACAACCTCCGGCGCGGCGCGGCGACGAACGCGATGCACATCGCTTGCCTGCTGTTTGGCTGACCCCGTACCCCGGGGTGGGGGCGATCCGCCCGAATGGTGTTCGGGGAAGGACGGTTCACCCCGGAGGGACAGGGCGCCGGTACCACGGGTGGGGAGGGACGGGATCGTGTAGGGTAGGAGCAGGGCATGGAGTCCTCCCCCGAGAACCGAACCCGCCTTCCGACTTCGTTCCGGAGTTTCGTCAACCGGATCGCGGCCGGCGAGGTCATCGAGCGGTCAGCATTGCACGAGGGACGGACCGACGAGTTTGCGATCTTCGGTTCCAGGAGGGTGCTGGTTCCTTCGGCGCCCGCGAGCTCGGCTGCGACCAGACCAGTCCCCATCCCCGCCCGATTCGCGTTCGCCTCGCGGGGGATGACCTCGAGCGTACGTTCCTCCGCAAGCAACCCAAACGACTATGCACCCACACCAGCTTCTCGCGCTCTTTCTGCTTCTCGGTGTCGGATCCTGCGCTTCGTCCGGCAAGTCGGCGGATGGAAGCGGCTTCGAGTGGTCCTCGAGTTGGGAACCGTACGAGGCCGGCTCGGTTTCGGGAGACCACGCAGTGGACGATCTGTTCATCTCGGAAATGACCGACCGGGAGACGGGGGAGGTCGCCAGGGGCATCGTCCGCCGTCTCGAGGGGGCGCCGCCCCCGAAGCCCGAAGTGCTCGTACCAGCTCGGTACAGGTCTCTGCTCCCCCTCTCGGACGAGAATGCGGTCGTGCGCTACACCAGCGACGGTGTGGATCGACTCCAGCTCCTGCATCTCGCAACTGGGGTCGAGAAGGCGATCCCCGCTCCGGATGGGTTTCTCGGTGTCGAGCAGAACTGGCTTCGGTTTCGCAGTCTCGCCTGGCGGTGGAGTGAGGATGGCGATGACTACGTTCACAATCGTCTGTGGATCGAGCTGACCTCGAACGAAGAGGGAGCCAGGGATGTCATGGTGCTGGAAGCGGACGGCTCTCCCCACGCGGTCGCCCGGGGCCTGAGGCCGCTCCCGGAACGCGACGGCGCCTTCGATCTGTTCGAGGACTTCGTCGTGTTGTACGACTCCGACGAGGCCGGCGCCGAGCGATGTTGGACCTACACCAAGGACGGCAAGCGGCTCTCGGGACCGCTGCCTGGGATCGAGGAGTTTGCGCTTGCCGACACGAGGGGGCACCCGGGCTTCAACGTCGCGACCTGGGATATGGAGGTCGTCAGCCGGATCGGCGAGCTGGACAACCGGCCTGACCCGGACGGCGATTACAACGGTCGAGGCCCGCGCCGCCCTGGCGTGGGGGGGTATCGCGGTGAGCGCATTGCGTTCCTCGACCCTTCGATTTATGCGCCGCTCGACAAGAGCGGTGCTCTGGCCCCGCTCCCCTCCGGTGTTGTGGGATTGATGCGGCTCGTCTCCCACGTTCCCGATCGTCGCGAGGGGCGCTGGACTCGAAACGGAAGCGGTGCCCCGAAGGAGGACGAGTACCACAGTGGGTGGGCCGTCCTGTTTGGCACGGGCTCGGGGCAGCGTCAGTTCGGGTTTGCACTCGGGCATGTGGCGGACGTGTTGGCCGCTGCCCCAGGGCTGCTGCGTTACGATGCGTGGGAGCAGGCGAATAGCTTTCACTACGAGTTCGACGGCTCGTGGCAGCCGGCGCGCATCTTCGCGAGGCGAGCGAGCGACGGCGTGTGGGAGGCGCTCGACATCGAGACGATGGCGCCCTACGGGCTCGAGTCCTATGGCGACAACCTGGCCTGGTCGGACCCACTCGAGAGCGAGTACCTGAGTTCGCTCAAGATGCTGGCATTCGATGTCTACGACGTGACCGGAGCCGTTCGAGCCACCGAACGGTGGAACCGCGACCTGGAGGCCGAGAGAGCCGAGCGCGAAGCCGAGGCGGCGCGGCTTGCACGTGCGAACGGCGAGCGCCTTCGCGAAGTCCATGAATACATCGCCGCAGGGCGGGCCCATGCTGCCCGACAGATCCTCGTGGACTGGGATCTTGGTGCCGGAGAGCGAGGAGCCTGGGCGAGCTACTACCGGCGCTTCGGCTGCCGCGATTCCTATGAGTTGCAGCACGCGCGCGACATGGGCGTCGATGAAGAGACTCTGGTCGCGCTCGAGGACATCTACCTGAGGATCGAAGCCGAGAAGGCTACATCGGATGCGGCCGCTGCTGAATCTGCTGCACAGCAAGCGGCTTGGGAGGATGCGCTTCGCTTCAAACCGACCGTCGAACGTGTCGAGATCGATTACCTGCCGAATGGGACCGCGCGCATCCGGCGCACCAGGGTTCCGTTGTAGGTGCGGTACGGCGAGGGGGTCGGGACCGGGTTCCGCCTGGCTTCCAGGACGAACGGCTCTCCACGATACAGGTGACCGCTGGCCGTCCCTCTGACCGATCTCGGCTTGCTGGCCCTCGTTGCGATTCCCGACAGTGTCGTGGAGTGTCCGGACTTCGAGCGGTGCTTCCAGAATGCGATCTGCTCCCGCTTCGGCGGCCTGAATCCGTCTCCCGGCGAGATCCGGACCCACGCGAAGTCCTGAAGGCCCGGAATGAAGATCCCCGAACACTTGCGGTGCCCGGGGATCTTCCGTGGCTGGAGTTCCGTTTCCGGAATACGACGATCAGAAGCTACCGATCGTGATGTCGAGCGCGTTCGTCAAGAGGTACCTGCTGCCAGGTGTGATCGAAGCCACCTGGGCTCGGAGCACGAGGCCGATCAGCGAGCAGTCGTCCGGGATGTGGACGGAGAAGACTCCGCCCGCGGGGGCGAACAGCAGGCGGTAGGGAGCCGTGAGGTCGACGAGCACCGTGCCGTGGGGGCCGGGGAGGTTCACCGGCAGGCCCAGGGTCGCGAGCAGGATGTCCATCGTGCCGGAGGGAGCGAAGCTCGAGTGGTCGACGGCGGACCGGAAGTCCTGGCCGATGACCGGGCGAGAGAGGGCCTGGAACACATCCGGGTTACGGGGAACGCCGTGCCTGGATTGCGTCTGGGCGAACAGGAACGGGGGGAGGTCGAACACGTAGCCCGCTCCGGCCTCCGGAGCGCGGTCATCCTCTTCGTTTCCACCCACACCCCGGGCCGACGATGCTTCGAGGGGGGCGCCGATCACGGCGAGCGAATCGGAGAGGGCGAGGGCGTCGCCGAAGGCGTCCCCGGTTCCGGTGTTCGAGGCCTTGAGGTAGGCCGCGGACATCCAGCTGCCGCGGTCGCGCAGGAAGAGGTAGGCCGCACCGGAGTCGAGACTCGCGTCGTCGTCCTGGGGATCCAAACCGGTCCCGGACCCGTCTTCCGTGGGCGCACCGACCAGGAGAGCGTCCGTGCCGAGGGCGACGCTCCGTCCGAAGAAGTCGAGCGGATCCGTGTTCGTCGCCTTGAGGTAGGCCGACTCGGACCAGAAGCCGCCGGAGCGGTCGAAGACGTAAGCCGCGCCCGCGCCCGCTGCGCCGTTGTCGCGCGGGTCGGCGTTGGTGCCGGTCCCCGAGCCGGATTCGCCCGGGGCTCCGACCACCAGCGTGTCGCCGAGGACCGCCACGGCGCTCCCGAACAGGTCACCTCGATCGGTGTTCGATGCCTTCAGGAACGCGGTCTCGCTCCAGGACGAAAGGGAGCGGTCGAACACGTACGCGGCGCCGGAGCGGGTTGCCGTGTTGTTGAGCGGGCTCGTTCCGTCGCTGGATTCACCGGGTGCGCCGACGAGAAGGCGTCCCGCATCGAGATCGACGACCGAACCGAAAACGTCGTTGAAGCCGGCATTCGATGCCTTGAGGTAGGCCTGCTGGAACCAGAGGCCGCCGTTTCGAGCGAAGACGTAGGCGGCGCCGGATTCCGGGGCTCCGTTGTCCAGGGGGCCCGCGGTGGCCGACTTGCTGTCCTCGCGGGGGGCGCCGACAGCGATCGTCGCACCGCGGATCGCCACGCTCTCACCAAACTCGTCGCCGCGGCCGGTCACGCTCGGCTTGAGGTAGGCCTCTTGGAGCCAGGATCCGCTCGCACGCGTGAACACGTAGGCGGCTCCCGCCGATTCGCGCTGGTTGTTCGCCTGCGCGCCGTTGACGCGCGGCGACGCGCTGTCTTCGCCGGGGGCGCCGACGACGAGTCGGTCCCCGTCGAAGTCCACGCTCGTCCCGAAGCGATCTCCCGCATCCGTGTTGGATGCCTTGATGTAGGCCTCCTGGACCCAACCGGATGCTGTGCGCAGGAAGATGTAGACCGCGCCGGCGTTGACCGCGCGGTTGTTGAAGGGATCACCATTGATGCCCGTGGAATCGCTCCTTTCGGAGGGGGCACCGATCGCGACCCTGTCGCCGGAGATCGCGATGGCAGAACCGAACCGTGCCTTCGCATTCGTGTTCGACGCCTTCAGGTATGCGCCCTGCGCGATGGGATCCACGTGGATCGGGTATTGGGCATCACGATCCTCGACCAGGAGCCGGAGGCCATCCCCACGGACTTCGAAGCGCGCGGGAAGCTCCTCGCCCGTCGCGTCGGTGACGAGGAGATGGCGATAGCCGAGGGCTTGGATGCCGTCTTCGGTCCGGAAGAAGACGTCGCGTCCGTCCGGGCTGAGTTCCGGGCTCAGGTTGCCGCGGATCTTCAACTGCAGGGCGAGCGGCGAGGTGTCGGTGGTCGCGAGACGTTCCGCGATGTCGAATCCGTGTTCGAAGCCCTCGGGCCGGTTGTCGTACCACTCCAGGACCCCACTGCCCCAGGAGCGCTGCAGGGTCGTGCCGTCCGCGCGAAGGTCCGGGGTTTGGGAGGGAGTGGACTGCGCCGTCTCCGTTCCGAAGGAGACGAGCTCGAGTCCCCAGGACCAGTCCTCGTCGGCCGGCGCGAGTTCGAATCCGCGCTCGTCCAAGGTGATGGACCAGTCTTGGGAGGGGATGGTGGAGCGATACCCGTCGCCGTGGGGGCGCAGGCTCCGCGCCCAGGCATCGTGCGCCGAGAGAATGCCCTCCCGGTCAACGGTGGAAAGGCCGGCGGAAGTCGGCTCCTGGGCGAGGGGGTTGTTCGCGTGTGGGAACAGGAAACAGATTGCGAGCAGCGAGCGAGACCATCGAGAGAATGCGTGCATGGCACTCCTCCTTGGGATTGGGGGTCAAAGGGGGGGGAAGGGAGCCGGCTTCCCTCGCCACGGTGGCGAGCGCACCGCTTGTTGGTGCACTCCTCTCTAGTGGCCCGTGCATGGCAGCGTTACATCTCTTTCACAGGGCCGTTTCGCTCACTCCTCGAACCGGGGAGGTGCAATGCGGTCGGCTGGGCC
>DRLC01000386.1 GCA_011053145.1 Planctomycetota bacterium
GACACCGATGCGTTCGACGCGGTCTTCGGCCAGGGCTTCGTCTCCCGCGCGGCGGAGGAGGTCTTCGACATGGACGGCGACGGCACGCTGACCGCCTTCGACCGCCAACTGCTCCTCGCCGCGGCGCTGCCCGCAGCCAGCTCGACGACCTTCAACGGCACGGGCGTCAACTGCGCCCTCTGCTACACCCCGGTCACCCAGCCCGTGCTCGGGACGACCTGGACGACCTTCGTCGGCAGCTACATCGGCGCCCCGATCCTGACGACGATTCTCGGCAAGACGACCCAGCTCGCGACGCCCATCTCGACCCCCTACGGGGAACTCCTGATCGGCGGCCCGAACGTCTTCACGAGCAACGTGATGACCAACGGTCAGTTCGCGCAGCACGACATCGCGCTGCCCCTCGACCCCACCCTTGCGGGAATCGTCGTCGCCACGCAGGCCGCGATGTTCAAGCCCACGGGCGTCGAACTCCTGAACGGCATCCTGATCCAGGTCTCGACCTACTGATGCCCACCCTGTCGTGAGACGCGCGACGGCGAGGGGAGCGGTTTCTCCCCTCGCCGTTTGCGTTCCGTCTCGGGACCCCTTTCCATCCTTCCCCACCAGCTCGCCCCTTCCCAAGGACACCATGCTGCTCACCGCCCTCCCCCTCCTCACTTCCCTCGCCCTGCCCGCCTCGGCCCAGGGTACGGTCGGCCCCGCTCCCGTGGTCGCGGACCGGATTCCCTCGCCGTTCCTCCCGCTCGAGGACACCGGAGCGCGCGGCACGCTCGAAGTCACCTTCGACCGCGCAACGGCCGACGTCTTCACGATGCTCCACGACGCGAAGAAGCCGGTCACCGTCGAGGGCTTCTCGCTCCCCGGCGGCCTCTCGGTCGACCTTTGGCTACAGCCCGTCTCCGTCGTCGAGCCCGGCATGAGCGCGCTCGTCCATGACGCCCGTGGGACGCACCGCCTCGCCCCCTCGGTCGAACTCTTCACCGGCCACGTACCGGGCACGGGGAGCCAGGTCTTCCTGGGCGTGTCCCACGAAATCCTCGCCGGCTACATCGAGCTCGGCGACGACCTCTACTTCGTCTCCAACGGGGACGGACGAGCCCATGTTTCGCACTCGGACCTCTTCACCGGGGGCTCGCCCCTCGAGGAGTTCTGCGGACTCGTGAGCGACACCCGCGAGAAAACCCCGACGCCGCCGAGCCAGCAGCGCGGCTCGACCGGTTCGACGCTCTACCAGACCAAGCCCTACATCGTCCTCGACAACGACTACCGCTCCCGCTTCAGCTCCGACCAGGCCGCGATCGACTACGCGGTGCTGCTCGTCGGCGCCACGAGCGAGATCTATCGCCGCGACCTCGGCGTCACGATGATCCTGCCGAACGGGTACGTCGAGCTGTACACGACCACACCTCCCTGGGGAAGCGTGAACGGCTTCAACGATCTGACGAACTTCAAGAGCTGGTGGAACAGCCCGCAGAACACGAACAATCAATTCCAACGCTCGGTCGTCCACCTCCTGACCTACCCCGTGTTCGGCGGGATCGCCCAGGGCATCAACCTGACCTGTAACCGGACCACGAGCTTCGCGATCAGCAGCGTGTACGGCTCGTTCCCCTATCCGATCCGGCACACGAGCAGTTCGAACTGGGACCTGGAGGTGTTCTCCCACGAGAACGGGCACATCTACGGATCCGAACACACGTTCGACTACTCGCCCCCGATCCAGTGCGACGACGGCAGCGGACCGGACAAGGGCACGATCATGAGCTACTGCCACCTGACCTACGGCGTCGGTGGAGTGGGGATGCGCTTCCACAAGCGGGTCCAGGACGTCCTGCGAGCGGCGATCAAGACCGTGCCGTGCCCGAAGGTCATCAGTGTCCTTCCCGGCGACTACGACAACAGCGGGCAGGTCGATTCCGGCGACCTCGCGCAATTCGATGCCTACCGCGTGCAGGGATTCCTCTCGCGGGGCGCGGTCGATGTCTTCGACCTCAACGACGACGGGAAGGTCGACGACGTGGACCGGAGCGTGATGCTCGTCTTGATGGGCGGGAACCCGCCCCCCGCGTCGACCACGGTCCGCAACGGAAGCGGGGTCAACTGCGGAGTCTGCTACGTACCGCTCAGCGAGCCGATCCTCGGCACGACCTGGTCGACGCTGATCGGTAGCTACCTCGGAGCTCCGATCCCGACCTGGATCTTCGTCGCGAGCCAGCCGCTCGTCCCGGGAACGATGACCCCCTACGGGGAGCTCCTGGTCGGATTGAACGGTTTCGGTGGGCAGACGATCTTCACGAGCCTGTCCTACACGAACGGCCAGTGGGCCGAGCACCACATCGCGCTGCCCTTCGACCCGACGCTCGCGGGCATGCGCCTCTACACCCAAGGCGCGATGGGCAAGCCGAGCGGGATCGAACTCCTGAACGCGCTCGATCTCACCGTCGGTCTGCAGTAAGACCAAGCTGGGGGCACGTCCCGATACCCGGCCCCGCTCGGTCGGGTGTCGGGACGTGCGCCGAA
>DRLC01000387.1 GCA_011053145.1 Planctomycetota bacterium
GAGCCGTTCGAAGGGCACGCTTCCGAGGTAGAGGGCGACCAGCCGGCCCTGCCGGTCGATGAGCAGGCTCGTCGGCGTGAGAATCTCTCGTGCAGCCCCATGGCCGAGGAGGTTGGGGAAGAGCACGTTGACGAGAAGGCTCGAGAAGGCGTCGTCCACCGGGCCGGCCTCCGATGCGTCCTGGTCGTAGCGTGCGAGCATGCGCCGCGACGCATCCGGGTCGACCGGACGGTCGATGTTGAGGGGGATGATGCGGACGTCGAGGGCGTCGAGTCGATCTTTCCAGCGGCGTCGGGCGATGAACTCCTTCATGCAGTTCGGGCAGGTTCTGCTCCAGATCGTAAGCAGGACCGGTGTTCCGGCGAACGCTGCCAGTCGGCGAACTCCCGGATCATAGGAGGGGAGTTCGAGCGAGGAGAGGGGCAGCGGTTCGGCGAGCACGATCCGAGGTGCCTTGCCCTCGGGCCGAACGGGGCTGCGGGCCGTCAGGTGCTGGAGACCCGGGGAGGGCTTCGGCGGCTGGACGGGTTGGGCGCGCGGCTCGCCATACACGATCCTGTAGCGTCGATCTCCCTGGACGTCCTCGATCACCGAGCGAGTCCCGTCGGGCCAGTGGACGACCACGCTGTCGACGGCCTCGTGTTCTCCGAGCCCGAAGTGGATACGGCGCGAGGACTGGGCCAGGAAGCCTTCCCCTGCGCGGACCGAGGAGACCCACCGCTCCTTTCCGGCGATCAGCTCGACGCGCGTACCGACGGCATCCCGATTCACGCGCTCTCCGTCCCCTTCGAGTTCGATCGAAAGCCAGTGGGTGTTTGCGGGGAAGCGATTGTGGAAGAGCTGCAGCCGCGGTCCCCCGCGGCTGTGCAGGAGGAGGTCGAGGCGACCATCTCCGTCCCAGTCCAGGACGGCCAGCGCGCGACCGTCGCTTTCGATGTCCGCCCCGGAAACGTGCGTCGCGTCCGCAAACGATCCATCGCCGAGCCCGAGGAAGGTGTGGTTGCGTTCGTGGCCGCTCCAGGAGAGCCCCTCCTCCGCGGTGAGTCGGCGGGTCATGCGCCAGGCCTCGAGGTAGCCCGGCGGGATGTCTTCGCCCTCGGCATCGGGTGCTTGCGAGACGACCTCTCGCCAGTAGAAGCTTCACAAGTCGTCCCGGACCGGTCCGGTCAGGAACCCGTTGGGTGCATAGATGTCGAGGGCGCCGTCGTTGTTGATGTCGAGGAGCATCGAGCCGAAGTTCCAGCCCGCGTCGCGCGTCTCCTCCGGGAGGTCGGCTTCGGTGAAGGTTCCGTCCCCCCGATTGAGGAGCAGGCTGGTCCCCTGTGCGTAGCGCGCATACTCCTCGCGCCGTTTCACGTCCCGAGGTCCGCTCACCCCGAGCTGGGAAATGATCCTGTTCCCGGCCGACGACCAGGTGTTTGCCACGAACAGATCGACGTCCCCATCGCGGTCGACGTCGCCCGCGCTGACCCCCATCCCCGCCCCGAGGTTGGCAGCGCCTGCCGCCTCGGCGATCTCGGTGAAGTGGCCGCCGTCGTTGCGGTACAGGTTGTTCGCGCCGAAGTCGTTCACGACATAGAGGTCGGGATCCCCATCCGCGTCGAAGTCCTCGAAGAGGGCCGCATGGGAGAAGCGTCGGTTGTCCTGGTCGAGACCGATCTCGGACGTGACCTCGCTGAACCCCTCTTCCCCGTCGTTGCGCCAGGCAGCGTTGGGGGGACCATTGACCGCGTCGAAGTACGGACGGGGGATCGCCTCCAGGGGACCGTCTTCGTCGTAGACGCAGGCGTAGAGATCGAGGTCCCCGTCTCCGTCCCAGTCCGCGGCGGCGAGGGACTGGATCATTCCCCCGGCGTCGGGCAAGCGGAGCGCGGGCGCGTCGAACGAGAAGTGGCTCGCCCCGTCGTTCCGAGCGATCCACAGCCTCGTTTCAGAGGCGATGGCGAGGTCCTGGTCACCATCGTTGTCGAGATCCAGGAACAGTGCGCTCTGGGTCGGATCGAGGATGTCGAGACCGGAGGACTGAGAGGCATCCTCGACGGTACCGTCGGGACGGTGGAGGAGGAGGCGGTTGGGGAGTCCACCGGGCTGAGGCACGAACACGTCTTCGAGTCCATCCCCGTTCGCATCGCCGATCGCGATTCCGCTCTGCCCGACGAACTCATTGCCGTTCAGCGTGTCGGTGCGAAAGTGGGACTGGCCCGCTCCCCGTTCGAAGTCCTCGGCGAAGCGTGGCGAACTCGCCAGGGTGTCGAGGGTTACGTCGGCGAAGAAGGCTCGGCGGGCGTGCAGGTCCTCGTAGTGCTCGAGTTCGATCGAGCGGATGCGGGCGATCGTTCCGGTTTCCGGGGTCAGGATTTCCCAGCCCAGCCGCCAGACCATGTTGATCTGGAAGTGCCCACCGGCCTGGGCCGGGCCGTCGAGATGGACCAGTGCGCTGGTGGTGAAGCGATAGCTGCGGCGCGCGTCCCGTTCCGTCGTGTAGATCTTGGCTTCGGCGTGGATGGGGTGATCTGCATCCGGGGGGCCGAACGGTTCGACGAGGTCGGCGAGGTATTCCTCCAGGTGGTCACGGGTGCTGCGCTCGGTGGGCAGGGAGCGCGCGTGACGAACCGTCAGGCCGTCGCCCTCGAGGACGGTCTCCAACCGGGCGGGGACCAAAGGGGTCACGCCGGCAAAGTTCGGGCTGAGGTAGCGGTTGATGTCGTCCGCGCTCCGCGAGCCGGACAGGGCGAGCATGAAACCCTCGAGCTCGGGACGAGCGAGTTCGAACGGATCCTCGGACTCGTGGCCGTCCGTCCGCGCCTCGAAACCGGGGCGCGCCGGAAGCGTGGGAGTCGTCGCGCCCGCGAGGAGGAGGAGCGCGGAGCCGGCGAAGAGGGGGCTTAGCATGGGATCTCTCGGAGGAGGATCTCAGTTCTTCGGGTCGGGGATCGCACGTCGCTCTCCGTCCCGAAGGATATATCCCTCGGTCTTGGAGTCCACGCGGCGGTAGTACGCGGCGATTCGGTCCGCCTCTTCGGCGAGCGGGCTGGCCTCGGCGTCGGCGCTTTCTCCGATCGTTTCAAATGCCTCCGCGATGGCCTCGAAGTCCCGCTTGTGATGCACGAGTCGGACCCCGTGGCGGAGCCGGTCGAGCACCGGGCGCGGATCGTCGCTCCGCAGCGCGGCAACATCCGCTTCGAGGACATCGAGGGAGACCGGACCATGGTAGATGACGACGAGGTTGCCCCGCGCGTCGAGGAGGAAGCTCGTCGGCGTGGCGAAGGGGACGTTGCTGCGGGGTGGGTGGACCTCGGTGTAGATACCCCCGAGCAGGAGCTGGGTCGCCGTCGCATCCAGGTACCCGCTCGCATCCGTGGGGACTCCGATGCGCTCGAGCATGGCCGTGGCGCTCTCGCGCGCGCTGGCCCCATCCAGGGTCAGGGGAACGATCTCGAGGCCCATCGCCTCGATCCGAGCGGAAGACTTGGCGAACTCTCCGAGTTCGCCGATGCAGGGGGCGCAGTCTTCGCGCCACAGGTTCAGGAGAACCGGGGCCGGGGGGAGATCGCGGACACGCCGGTTCGGATTCTCGAACGAGGGGATGGGAAGGGGAGCCATCGGGAGTTCGGAGGCGAGCACGACCCGCCGCACACGACCCGGGAGCGCCTCGGGCTCGGGAAGGTCGTGCCACTTGATCGAAGGCGAGCTCAGATCGAGGATTCGCGAGACGGCACCGGAGTCGCCCTGGCGGATCTCGAGGAATCGGTTCGCTTCCAGGTCCTCGAACACGCTCTCCGTTCCATCCGGCCAGCGCACGCGGAGCTCCTCGACCCGCGTCGACGAACCGAGTCCGAAGTGTAGGCGTTTCGAGGACTGGGCGAGGAAACCCTCCCCGGCACGCAGGCCCTGGCGCAGGTTCGCATCGGCGGTCCGAACCCGGACCGTCGCGCCGATCGCATCGCGGTTCGAGGTCGTTCCATTCCCCACCAAGGAGACCTCGAGGAAGTTTCCGGCCTCCTCGAGGGCATTGCGATAGAAGCGCAGGCGCGGCGCGGTGCGGCTCTTCAGGAGGATGTCCGCGCGCCCGTCCCCGTCCCAGTCACAGACCGCACTCGACCGGCCGTCGCCAATCGAGTCCGCCGTGGTCAACCTGGAAACATCCACGAAGCGCGCCCCCCCGATCCCGAGGAACGTGTGGTTGCGCTCGCGGCCGCTCCAGGATTTGCCCTCCTGGACCGTGGCGATGCGCGTAGCGACCCACGCGTTCTCGTAGTCTTCCGGGATCCCCTGGCCTTCTTCGACCGGTGCTTGCGAGACGACCTCTCGCCAGAAGAAGCTTCACAAGTCCTCGGTGTCGGGTCCGGTCAGGAATCCGTTCGGGGCGTAGAAGTCGGCCAGTCCGTCGTTGTTGAGGTCGAGCGAGATCGAGCCCCAGGACCATCCGGCGTTCATCGCACCCGAGGATTCGGTCACGTCGCGGAAGCGGCCCGTTCCATCGTTGAGAAGCAGTGTGTTCCCGCGTGCGTGGTGGAGGTACTCCGAGCGCAGCTCTTCGTCCTCGCCCTCCATGAAGCGGTTCTCCTGGGAGGCGATGCGGCGACCGGCGGACGACCACATGTTCGTGACATACATGTCCAGGTCGCCGTCGTTGTCCACATCCGCGACGGTCACCCCCATTCCAGGGGCCATATCGTCCGCCCCCACTTCGGTGGCGACGTCATGGAAGCGGCCGTCGTCGTTCCGATAGAGGTTGTTGCGGCCGAAGTCGTTGACCACGTAGAGGTCGAGGTCGCCGTCCCCATCGAAGTCCTCGAAGAGTGCGGCATAGCTGAACTTGTTGTTGTTCTCGTCGAATCCGAGCTGGGTCGTCACATCGGTCCAGCGTTGGATCCGTCCGGGACGCGGATCCGGGCCGTCATTGCGCCAGGCGATGTTGCGGGGCCCGTTGGTCGCATCCTGGTAGGGGGTGGGCACCGTCCCGAGGGGGCCCTTCTTGTTGTACATGCAGGCGTAGAGGTCGAGGTCTCCGTCCCCGTCCCAGTCCGCGGCCGCGAGGGATTCGATCTTGTCGCCCCCGACGGCGAGGGGGCGGCGTCGGAGCCTGAAGTGTGCCTCGCCGTCGTTGTAGGCCAGCACCACCGCAGGGCCGCAGGCCATCGCGATGTCCTCGTCTCCATCGTTGTCGAGATCGAGGATCAGCGCGCTTTGGGTTTCCTCGAGGATGCCGAGTCCCGAGGACTCGGTGATGTCCTCGACGCTACCGTCGGCACGGTGCAGCAGCAGGCGGTTCGGTAGGCCGCCATGTTGCGGCACGAAGACGTCGTCGAGCCCGTCGCCGTTCACGTCGCCGACGGAGACGCCGTACTGGCCGGAATAGACGTTTCCGTCCATCCGGTCGAGGCGGAAGTGGTAGGCGTTGGATCCCCGTAGGAACTCCTCTTCGTAGCGAGGGATCTCCGAGAGCACCTGGGTCGTGACGTCCTGGAAGAGTGGGCCGGGAGAGCGGATCTCGTCGAAGAGTTCGACGCGGATCGATCGAATCCCGACCGCCGCACCCTCCATGCGCTCCCACTGGATGCGCCACTCCATGTTCGTCTCGAGAAGCCGGCCCCGTGGGGTCGGTCCGTCGAACCGCACCAGTGCCATCGTCGTGAAGACGCGCTCGTCGCTCGGATCAGGATCGGTCGTGAAGATCTTGGACTTGGCGTGCAGGTGCAGATCGGCGTGCCCGCCGAGATCCTCGGAAGCGTAGGGAGCAAGCAGATCCCGCACGAAGGAGCGAAGTTCCGACGGTGGTGAGAGTTCGTGTTCGAAGCGCGCAGCCTGGCGGACCAAGAGGCCCGTGCGGTCGAGGACGGTGACGAGTTCGGTGGGCCGCAGATGGGTCTGGCCCCGGTAGCTCGGGGAGAGGTGGCGACCGAGCTCATGGGCCTGGCCTGTCGCGATCAGCTCGACGAACTCCGCAAGGCGGGGCTTCGCAAGGTTGTGCAGGACTTCGGTCGGCCAGCCGGTCTTCGACGGATCGAGACCCTCGAGCTGCTTCGCTACCGCGTCCGTGACCTCTTCGCCGGGGGGTTGGTAGGGGGCCAGGCTGTCGGACTGCGAGTCCTGGAGACACGGCCCCAGGGCCGGGATGGCGATCGAGAGGAGTAGGGCGGAGGGGAGCATGGCCGGCGCGGTGTCGGGGGTGCGGAGGTGCTGGACGGGCGGCGTGGTCCCATGCGTCTACGCTGGGTCTCGGTGGCTGTTGGGGCGGCCAGGGAGCCTTGTCGACCGCGCGGAGCCCCGCTCTGTAGCGGGGGCGTAGATGCCCCGGTGGCGGACCCTCGGGCCTCCGGCCCGTCAGGGAAGAAAGCTCTTCTTGTTCGCGAGCTTCCTGGGCAGGTACTCGTCGATCACGAAGTTGAGACCCCATTTCGCGAGCGCTTGCTGCTCGGCGCGGACCCCCATCTTGAGCAGGGAAGTGATCGCCTGGACCCAGGCCTTGTGGCTCCGGAAGAAGGGGTCGTTCTTGAGCGCGTCCTTGGCCCGCTTGATGTCGACGGGCTGGAGCGGGTGGGTCGCGTCCTCGAGCTTGAAATCCTTGATGTCCTGGGGAGTGACCCCGAGGAACTTGGCCTTGGGGACGCAGAAGAAGCGGTTGATGTGGGCGGCATTGCCGGAGCCGACCTTCAGGGTCCGGTAGATGTTCGCAATGCCGTAGGGATCGCAGTCCACGAACGCGTAGACGGGAATCTTGGCCTGCTCGGAGAGCAGGCGCACGAACCGACGCGTGGCGCGGGTCGGGACGCCCCCCATTTCGATCAAGATGCACGAGGCGCTGTCCCAGTATTTGTGGTTGTTCAGGCGCTGGAACATGCCGCCGGTTTCGATCACGAGGATGAACTTGGCCTTCGTGCGGAACTCGAGGTGCTCGACCGAGTGTGGGATCGAGTAAGAGCCCGTGCCGAATCCCGTGCAGTCGATTTCGATTGGACGACGGGTCTCGGGATCGCGGTCGATGACGACCAGGTTCCCGGCCACCGAGCCGCCGTGCTCCTCCGGATAGAACCGGAGCTGCTCGCGGGAAAGCCCGTCGAGGGACGCGAGTGCCTCGATATCGTCCATGACCGAGTCCGACTCGGGCTGGTCCTTGAACTTGGCGTCGCCCCAGTTCTTGCTGACGTAGTACGCCTCCCGCTTCGTGGCGAAGTCGTCGTTCTCCACCATGTCCTTCGAGATCGCCATGAGCCGCAGCGTCTGAGCGAAGTTTCGGACGGTGTTGACCGACAGTGCGCGGACCTTGTTGCCACGGCCGAGCTGGAAGTAGCCGACTTTCTTGTCGTACTTCACGTTGGAGAGGGAGCGCACGGGGAACTTCAGTTCCGGTAAGGTGCGCGCGTGGATCTTCTTGCGCACGCGTTCGGCCGTGTTCTCGATCAGCGCCAGGGTTTTCTTGTCGAGGGGGTCGAGCTTCCGGCGCCGCGTGCCTGTCTTGGCGACGGCCTTCTTCTTGGCTTTCTTGGCCATGGGACTGTTCAGAACTTGCGCGAGCGGTGGAGCACGTCCTCGAGGGTCTCGACGGTCTTGTTCCGATCGCGGTCGGTCAGGTCGAGGATCTCCTGCAGGGCGATGCCGATGTGGGGGATGTACTTCTCGATGTAGTTTCGCTTCTCGAACTCGCGCTTCAGTCTCTTGCCCTTGCGGATGTGCGTTCCCAGCTTGCGTCCGCACTCCTGGAGGCCGAGTTTCAGTTCCTTCAGGATCTCCGGATAGCTCGCGATGGCTTCCTTCGACTCCGAGGTGAACGGAACCCAGACGCTCGCGATGTGGACGAGCACGACCATCGGCGCCACGGGGAGGGCTCCTCGGGACTGGGAGAGTCCGTAGGAGCGCCAGTTCGTTTGGATTACCGCCTTGGTGACCGCGCAGGCGGACTGCTGATAGAGCAGGGGCACGCGGTTCGCGAAGCGCAGTACCCGGCAAGGTTCGTCGGCATTCGCGACGAGGTCCTCGTGGGCCGTCTTGCTGTCGGCGCGCTTGCGCTTCTTGATCCGGCCTTCGTCGGTCACCTCGAGTCCGACGCCGCCGGGCTTGCCGTAGGCGATTCCCACCTCGACCTGGAAGGGGTTGCCCCGGTAGACGGCCGCGGGACGCGTCGCGGCGACGTAGAAGTCGGCTTCGATCTCCTTCTTCAGTCCCCTCAGAATCAACTCCTCGCCGATCGGTGCGATGCACTCGGTCGACGGGGAGCTGATCTTCGTGGCTTGGATCGAGCGGTGCAGCGCGC
>DRLC01000388.1 GCA_011053145.1 Planctomycetota bacterium
GAAGCGCACGCCTTCCTCGTTCGCCCGATTCAGGCCCGAGATCAGGATGTTCTCCTCGCGCAGGTAGAAGACCTCCCCGCCTTCGATGTGGGCGTCCTCGGGGGGATCGACGAGCTCGTAGTCGAGCTCGGCGAGGGCGGCGCGGTAGTGCTCCGCCTCCCGGTTGCGGCGGCCTTCTCGGAAGCGGGCGAGGACCACGCTCCTGTCCCGGCCCGCGACGAAGGAGTCACGGCAGAACACGAAGTCGTGCCGTGGGGGGTCGGCCTGATTCAGGGCCTCGGGAAACTCGAAGACATGCACCTCGGAGAGGTCCGACAGGGTCCGCTCGAGCCGGTCGAATTCCTCGGACACCGCCCTGGAGCAGGGCACGATGCCGTGTTCGGCGGCGAATTCCATGGCCCGGTTGTTCTCGTAGCGGGGCAGGCCTTCGGGCCACCAGCGCTCGGGGGGTCTCGTGATGCAGATCTTCATGCTCGCTCCAGGGGACGCGCACATCCTAACGCGCCGCCCCCGTGGAGGGCGTCGTCGAAAACGGAGCGCGAACCTGAACCGAAGGGAAAATCCGTCGCTGCGCCGTGCACGAAACCGCCGCCCGGGCTCCCGCCCGGGTGAGCCGGGCGGATAAGATGCCGGCCTCTCGAACGAACCCCGATCGACCCCCCGAGCCCATGAACCTCTCCGGACGCAATCTCATCTCCACCCTCGACCTCAGCCCCGAGGAGGTGCGCGGTCTGATCGATTCGGCGCGAGCGCTGAAGGCTGGAGAGAAGGAAGCGCGTCTCGCCGGGCGCGTGGCCGCCCTGGTCTTCTTCAATCCGAGTGTGCGCACTCGCATCTCCTGCGAATCCGCGATGGCGCGCTACGGCGGCAGCGCGATCGCGGTCCAGCCGGGGAAGGACACCTGGAACTTCGAGTGTGGCGAGGGCGTCGTCATGGACGGCAACACCCAGGAGCACGTGCGCGAGCTGGCCCCGGTCATCACGCGCATGTGCCATTTCGTGGGGATCAGGAAGTCCGAACTGATCACGGTCGGCTCGGCCCAGGGAGCGGCCACCGGGAGCTATGACGAGCTTGCGAAGGACGAGTTCCTGCACCGCTTCATGGAGTTCGCCGAGGTCCCCGTCGTGAACCTCGAGTCGAATCGTTGGCACCCGATGCAGAGCCTTGCCGACTCGACGACGATCGTGGAGCGTCTCGGGAAGCCCGAGAAGAAGAAGTACGTCCTGACCTGGACCTGGCACCCCAAGTCGCTGCCCGTCGCGACCCCCCACAGCCAGCTGATGAGCGCGGTGAACCTCGGCATGGACGTCACGGTGCTGCGCCCCGAGGGGTACGGCCTCGAGCCGGAGGTGATGCGGCTCGCCCGTGAACGGGTCGAGGCACTCGGCGGGAGTCTCCAGGAAACCGACGACCAGGAAGCCGCCTACAAGGACGCCGATGTGGTCTGCGCGAAGGCCTGGGGTTCGCTCGACTACTACGGACGCTTCGAGCAGGAGGCGATCGACAAGGCTCCGCTGCGGGACGACTGGATCGTCGACGAAGAAAAGATGGCGAAGACCGGGGACGGAATCTTCCTGCATTGTCTGCCCGTGCGCCGCAACATCGTCGTCACCGACGGCGTTCTCGACGGACGCCATTCGGCGGTGAAGGACGAGGCGGAGAACCGGCTCTGGACCGCCGCGGCCGTGTTCGACGCGCTGGCGCCGAAGTAGGGCGAAGGCGATGGGAGAGGTCCTGGTGCGCGAGTCGACGATCGAGGACGAACACCTCGCCGGTGCCGCCGCGGCGCTGATCGATCTCGTGGCCTCCGAGAACGACATCGCGCGCCGGACCCCGGCCTGGCTCGCGCGCAAGATCGCCGCGGGCCGGGCGGCGCTGGCCCTCGCGGAGCCTCCGGCCGGGGGGAACACGCGCGAACTCGTCGGCTTCGGATACTGGTCCGCGTGGGAGGACAACCGGTACGTGTCCCACTCGGGGCTCGTCGTCCACCCGGACTTCCGAGGGCGGGGTCTCGGCCGGCGCCTGAAGGAGGTCCTGTTCGCCTCGACCCGCCGCCAGTTGCCGGAGGCGACGATGATGAGCCTGACGACCTCGCCGCGGGTGAAGCGCCTGAACGAGTCCTTCGGCTTTCGGGTGGTCCCCCTGGACGAGCTCACCCAGGACCCGGCGTTTTGGAGGGGATGCGAGACGTGCCGCAACTTCGAGGAGGTTCGGGCGCGCGGCGAGCGCTGCTGCTGCGAGGGCATGATCCTCCCTCCCGGCGAGGGGCCCGGAGGACGGGCATGATCCGCTTCCTCGTGGTGGCGCTCGGTGGGGCCGTCGGCGCGATGGCGCGGTACGGCCTGGCGGGACTGATGCAGGAGCGCTTCAAGGGGGCATTCCCGATCGGCACGCTGACCGTCAACGTGCTCGGTTGCTTTTGCATCGGTTTCCTCTGGGTCGCCGTGGAAGAGCATCGCGCCGAGATCCCCGATCTCTGGCGCCTCTTCGCGACGGTCGGCCTGCTCGGGGGACTGACGACCTTCTCCACGTTCGGCCTGGACTCGGTCTCGCTCTGGGACATGGGCGAGGAGGGACTCGCGATCCTCTCCGTGGCCGCGAACCTGTGCCTGGGTTTCGGCGCGGTCTTCGCCGCCCGCGTTCTGGCCCACGCGATCCTCTAGCACCGGCGGAAGGGGGCGGGCGCTGCGGTGTCGCCTGGACCCCGCGGCCGATCAGGGAGTCCGGCGCTTCGGGTCTCCGTTCTCGTCTCGCTTTCCGGACATCGTGCGGTGCAGGTTCTCGGCGGCTTCGACGTCCCGGCGCGTGACCTTGCCCGACTCCACGAGCACATCCCCGAGGCGGCGTCCGCCGGCCCGGGATAGGGCCTCGCGCACGTCGCTTTCCTCGACGAAGCCGAGTTCGACGAGGACTTCCCCGAGGTGGGCGTCGTTCAGGCTCTTGATCTCGGATGGATCGTCCGCGCGCGGAGCGACCGCGTCGACGAAGCGAACCAGGTCCCGGAGGATGCGTTGGAGGTCGGTGAGGGCGGCGTCCTCGAGGCCCGGAGCGACCTTCGCGAGAACAGCGGCCGCGTGGAGGCATCCCGCGAAGGATCGGTCCGATTGCTCGAGCCGGTCGCGCTCGGCGAGGAGGCGGTGGATGAGGACGCGCTGGGTTTCGGGGCTTCGCAGGCTCGCTCGGGCGAGCATGCCGACCACATCCTGCAGGGGACCGTCGTGGTTCATCGGGAGCGGGGTGGAGAGAGGCCCCGCGGGGGATCCTTCGGAGGGGATCGAGCCCCTTCTTGAGGGCCCGCGGCGAGATCGGTGGAAGGCTCGAGCCCCGAATCCCAATTCTCCGGAGACCAATCCCTACCCAATGATCCCGATGCATCTCCCCTGGAAGGCCCCCAGATCGCTTTGGCGCCGCGCCCGCCCCTGGATTCTCGGCGCGCTTTTCTTCTTCCCCTGGTCGCTCTTCGCCCTCTCCCTCGTGCCCCGGCTCGTGTTTCCGGGGACGGTGTGGATTGCGCTCGCGTCCGCCGCGGCTGCGGGGGCCCTGGGACTCTGGGTCGTCCGCCGCAGGTTCCTCGAGCGCCGTACGGTCCGCGTGGGCTACCGAGTCCGCTTCGCCGATCCCCTGGTCCCGGTCGTCGGACGTACGACGCTGCGGATGGAGGTGTTTTCCGAGCGGGTGGATCGCGGTCGTTCGCGGCGAGAGGAGCAGTGCTCGATCGAGGCGCGTCTTCGGGGGACACGGAGCGAGCGGGCCCTCGCCTGGTGTTGCGGGCAGATCGAAGCGCATCTTCAGCGCGCCGCGCGGCAGGCGGAGGAGTCCTACCCCGACCACCGCATCGTCCGCGCACCCGCGCCGACGCCCGGGGATCTCCTCCACCGGCTGGACCACGACCGGGGACGCGGCACCGCCGGATTCGGGGAACGGGCCTGGGACCGAGCGCTCTCCCTGGGCGCCGAGGCGACGGGCTGGGTCGCCGAACGGTTCCCTTCCAGGCGCAGGGCCCGCGCTCTCCCGCGCCTCGCCTCGGGGCCCGCGACGGTCGACCCCGTCGCTTCGGCGGAGGTGCTCCATTCCGTTTCCGATCGTCACGATGCATGGTAGGGGCCGTTCCCGGGGCGAGCGGATCGTCCCGAGGACAGGCCGTTCCCATGCCCGCGTACCACGACCCGCTCTATCCCGATCCGGCCGCTTCCGAAGGGCCCGCGTTCAGCGGGCTCTTTTCTCGGCGCGTGCTGCTCGTGCTCCTCGCGCTCGGTGTCCTCTGGGCGGTGCTGCGGAGCGCGGCTCGTTCGGCGGACCTGGACCCTGACGCGCAGGCGCGGACGGTGACGCCGCGCGGGGACCTCGCCCAGGACGAGCAGACCACGATCGAGATCTTCGAGCGCGCCTCGCCTTCGGTGGTCGGCATCCAGACCGCGAGGCTCACCCGCGAGAGACGCCTGTTCTTCTCGCGCACCCTCGAAGTGCCCGAGGGTGTCGGATCCGGGTTCCTGTGGGACGACCGAGGGCATGTCGTCACGAACTACCACGTCGTTCAGCACGCCGACACCGCGGACGTGATTCTCGAGGGGGGCGCGAGCTACCCCGCCCGTCTCGTGGGAGTGGCACCGGACCGCGACCTCGCCGTCCTCGCGATCGATGCGCCCCGCAGCGAGCTGACCCCGCTCCCGATCGGGACATCCGCCGACCTGCGCGTGGGCCAGAAGGTGTTTGCGATCGGCAATCCCTTCGGCCTCGAGCACTCGCTCAGCACCGGGGTCATCAGTGCGCTCGGCCGCGAGATCCGCTCGGTCACCGGGTTCCCGATCCGGGGTGTGATCCAGACCGACGCGGCGATCAATCCCGGGAACTCGGGGGGACCTCTGCTCGACAGTGCGGGGCGACTGATCGGCGTGAACACCGCGATCCAGAGCCCGAGCGGAGCGAGCGCGGGGATCGGCTTTGCCGTACCCGTGGACCTGGTGAACGCCGTCGTGCCGAGGATCCTGCGGGAGGGGCATGCGGAGCGCGCCGGTCTCGGGGTGCTGCTCGGGCCCGACGACTGGGCTCGACAGGTGGGCCTGCGCGGGGCGGTGATCGAGCGCGTCCTCGACGGAGGTGCCGCCGCGGAGGCGGGACTCTTGCCCGCGGTCTCCGACGGCCGGGGAGGAGTGAGGCTCGGAGACGTGATCGTCGGTCTCGAAGGCCAGGAAGTCGGCGGCAGGGAAGACCTCTATCGGCTCCTTTCCGAGCACGGGGTCGGGGATCGCGTGACCCTCTCGGTCGTGTCCGGGGGTCACGGCATGGGAGAGATCCGGGAGGTGGAGGTCGAGCTGATCGCCCTCTCCGGGCGCTAGGGGCTGTCGGGACCGAGGTCCCGCTCGCTACCATACCGCGATGGCTGAGGAACGAGGATCCGGCGGGGGCGCACCGGCGCACGAAGAGGAGAGCGAGACCCCCGAAGCCAGCGAGCAGGCAGCCGCGACCGCAGTGCCGGAGCAGCCCCTGCCCGGAGGGCGCGTCCTGCGCGGTGCGACCGTCTCGCCCGGCCTCGTCCTGGGTCGCGTTCACAGGAAGGACTACGACCTCAACCGCACCGGTGCCGAGCGCGTCGCGCGCGACGAGGTGGACCAGGAACTCAACCGCTTCCGCAGCGCCCTCGATGACTCCCGTCGCCAGCTCCTGGACCTGAAGGAGCGGCTCACCGGTCGCGTGCCCGAGGAAGATGCGCGCATCCTCGACACGCACATCGCGTACCTGCGGGATTCGGTCTTCATTGCGGACGTGGAGGAGCTCATCCTCGGAGAGCAGATGCGCCTCGACGCGGCGATCGCCAAGGTGGTCGGCGATTTCGACCGGATCTTTCGACTCGTGGAGAGCGAGACCCTCCGCCAGAGCGCCGTGGACCTGCGCGACGTGGGGATTCGTGTGCTGCGCAACCTCGAGCGGCCCGACGAGGGAGGGGACGCCGAGCCCCGTCTCGGATCGGACGTCGTGCTCGTTGCGAAGGAGCTTTCCATCGTCGACATGTTCGACCTCACGAACGAGCAGGTGCGGGGCATCGTCGCGGAGGAGGGAGCGCTGACGAGCCACGCGGCGATCTTCGCGCGCTCGATGAGCATTCCGACCCTGATCGGGGTGGAGGGGGTCCTGGACGCGGTGAGCGAAGGCGACTTCGTGATCCTCGATGCCACCGAAGGGCTGCTGCGCGTGGAACCCGACGAGGTCGTGCGCGCCCAATACACATGCGCGGTGGAGGAGGGGCCGGTGGGCATCGACAGCGCGGTGCCCGAGTGGGCGCTGCGCCCGTCACGGACGCGGGACGGCCTCGAGATCGAACTTGCGGCCAGCTGCGGGAACCTGCCGGAGGTGGAGCAGGCACGGGCGTTCGGGCTCGAAGCGATCGGCCTGTACCGAACGGAACTCCTCTACCTGATCGACAAGGCACCGCCCTCGCGGGAGAGCCTCGTGCAGCACTACTCCAGCGTGATCGGCGCGGCGAAGGGAGCTCCGGTGACCTTCCGGCTGCTCAACGTCGACTCGAGCGTGGGGTTGCCGTATCTGCATCCGGAGAAGGAACGCAACCCGAGTCTCGGCCTCGCGGGAATCCGCGCCCTGCTCGCCCGCCCCGCGGTCCTGCGGCGCCAGCTGCAGGCCTTGCTCGTGGCTGGAGTTGGCGCGAACCTCCGGATCGCGGTCCCCTTCGTGACCGACTGCGGTTGCCTGCGGCGGGTGCGCGAGATCCTGTTCGAGGAGCGCTTCGAATTGCGCAAGTCGGGTGAGGACTACCTCGCGGACGTCGACGTCGGGGTCGTCATCGAAACGCCTGCCGCGATGCTCGGCATCGGTGACCTCGCCGCCGAGTCCGACTTCCTGCTCCTGAACCTCGACTCACTCCAGCAGTTCCTGCTGGCGATGGATCGCGACGACGCGGAGCAGGGACAACAGCTCGAGACGGTGCATCCCTTCGTGCTGCGGGCCGTCAAGAAGGCGAGCGAGGTTGCGGAACGCGAAGCCCGCCCGCTCTCGGTGTTCGGGGTCGCGGCGCGTCGCGCGGAGAACCTGCCGTTCCTGATCGGGGCCGGGCTGCGCCGCTTCTGCGTTCCACCCGCGGACCTGCGCGGCTTCCTCGATTCCCTGGCCGCGATCGACTCGCGTACCGTCGTGGAAGCGGCGCTAGCCGCGTCGCGCAGTTCCTGCGCGGAGGAAACGCGCTCGCTCGTTTCCGACTACCATCACGGACAGCGTCGCTGAAATCCTCGCTTCAGTCCTGATGGAGGGTGAGCACGCGGGGAGCGTCGCGGACCGCCTCGACGACCCGCGCGAAGCCCGCTCCACTCTCTGCTCGGAAGCCGTCCGCCATCGCATCGGCGACCCGCTGCATCGACGCGATCGGCCCGAGCGCCACCGTGCCCGAGCCGGCCCCGCTCAGCGTTGCCAACCACGCACCGGCCTCGCGCGCAGCCTCCAGAGCCCGTGATGCTCCCGGGATCAACGGCAGGCGCGCGTGCTCGTGGAGGTGCTCCACGCCCCCGAGTCCGAGGAGCTCGCTGGAGCCGGTTCGAAGTCCTTCCAGCAGGAGAGCGAGGCGCCGCGGGTTGTCGGCTGCATCGGGGAAGGGAACCTCGGACGGCAGTGCTTCGCGGGCGCGCCGGGTGGCGAGGGGGTCCGCGGGCCATGCGAGTGCGAAGCCGATGGAGGGGTGGAGTTCCTGGCGGATCAGAACGGGGTGGGCGGCGTCCGGGCTCGGGGAAGGGTGGCAGAGGGTGCAACCTCCGACGAGGGACGCGGTGACGTTGTCGGGATGTCCCTCGAGTTCGAGTCCGAGGGTGAGCAGGCGTTCGAGGGGCAGGGGAGTCGCCGATCGCGCGTTTGCGAGCAGGAGCCCCGCGGCGACCGCGGCTCCGCTCGAGCCGAATCCGCGCCCGATCGGGATCTCGCTCTTCACCCGAAGGCGTACCGTTCCCGCGAGTCCGAGTTCCGCCGCGGCGCGCTCGAACGCAATGCGCACGAGGTCGGGGGAGCCGTCTTCGAGGCGCGGTGGAGTCGCAGCGAGACCGTCACCCGCGTTGGATTCCAGCACTTCGGCGCAGAGGTACAGCGAGAGCGCGAGGCCCAGGAAGTCGAAGCCGGGACCGAGGTTCGAGGTGGAGGCGGGGACCTGGACCCGGAGGGCCGCCGTGCCGGATGCGATCTCCATGGGGGGATGCTACCGGGATCCCCGCTCGGGCCGCCACAGGCCCGGGGGACTCTCCCGCCGGAGTTGAGATCCGTTCATCGCTACCGTGTTTGGTGCTTGTGGGATTCCTATACGCTAGATACAGTGGTGCCGAGGGGCGATCATGCCGGTTACGTAGGCCGCCTTCGCGCTCCCTCGCTCCACTCCCTCACCGGAAAGGAGGATTCCGATGACCGAGGAACGAGAGCGTTTCTTCTCCAGATTGGCAACCATCCCTGGGATCCGGACGATGCCGTCCATCGGGTCCTGGATCCTCGTCAAGGTCGACGATCCCGCCGACCTGGCTCGCAAGGTGAACCGGCGCCTCAAGCCCGGGACCGTCCACGTGCCGAGGCACATTCCGGGGGCCGTTCGGATCCCGGTGGGGGATCCCAAGGACAACGAGACTCTGTTTCAGACGATCCGCGAGTTGCAGACCAAGAAGGAGCGCACGCGCTACTTCAAGGAGCTGAAGAGCTCCGCCGTCTGATCGATTCGGACCCGTGGGCGGCGCTCTCCTCACCCGGGGGCGCGTCCGCGGTGAGGTCTGGGGCGTTCTCCCAGGGAGAGCCTTCGGGGATCGATGTCGCGCCTCGCGGCGTGAACACAGGGCCGAGTCTCGTTAGGATTCGCGGCCCGTCCAACGACTGTCCCCCCGAAACCCATGGCGACCCAGACCAAACCCCGTCCGAAGACCGCGAAGACCCCGAAGGCCGCGCCCAAGAAGGCGAAGGACTCTGGAAAGAGGAAGGCTCCTGTGCGGCGGGCGAAGAAGAAGGCGGATCCGAAGCCCGAGCTCACCGCGCGTAAGGCGGACAAGCATCTGCTCTACCAATGGGCGGTTCAGTCCCCCGAAGAAGACATCCGCTTCCTCTCCCGCGTCTACAGGAACAAGCGCGGCAAGCAACCGCTGCACTTCCGCGAAGACTTCTGCGGTACCGCGCTCTTGTGTGCAAACTGGGTGAAGCGCGGCGAGGAGTTCACGGCCGAGGGGTTCGACATCTGTGGGGACACGATCGCCTGGGGCGTCGAACACAACTTCCATCCGATCGGCGATGCGGCCCAGCGGGTGCGGCTGCACATGAAGGATGTGCGGGAGAAGAGCCACAAGAAGCCCGACCTGCGTGCCGCCCAGAACTTCTCGTACTTCGTCTTCAAAGAACGTGCGGAGTTGCTCGGGTACCTGAAATCGGCCTACAAAGACCTCGCGAAGGACGGTGTCTTCGTGCTCGATATCTACGGTGGGCCGGACTCGATGATGGAGATGCGCGAAGAGCGCGAGATCGAGGAGGGCTTCACCTATGTATGGGACCAGGTCGCCTACTGGCCGGCCACCGGGGAATACAAGGCGCACATCCACTTCGAGTTCCCCGACGGAACGGAGATGAAGCGTGCGTTCACCTACGACTGGCGCCTGTGGGGACTGACCGAGATGATCGACGCGCTCAAGGACGCGGGCTTCGCGGAGGTCGAGACCTTCTGGGAGGGCACCGCATCGGATGGCGAGAGCGGCAACGGCATCTACCGCAAGTCGAAGCGCGGCGAGAACTGCGAGGCCTGGGTGACCTACATCGTCGCCTACAAGTAGCCTCCCTCGCGGCCTAGCTCCCCTCGGGGAGGCGATCGAAGTCGACTTGTCCCGAGGCGAGGCGGGGAACCACGGGCGGATCGTCCGGGAGGACCTCGACGTACTTCTGTGCGGCGCCCGTGTTGAAGACGACGACGCGGTCCGTCCTGGAGATGCTTCCCTCGGTCGCGAGGTCCTCGAGCACGACGAGGCAGGCGGCCGCTTCGGGGCAGAGGGAGATTCCTTCGAGGGCTGCCGCGCGAGCCATGGCATCGGGGATGCGGCCTTCGGCGGCCGCGCGCGCGCACCCGCCCGAGGAGCGAACGGCATCGAGGATCATGAAGTCGCCGACGGCCTTGGGAACGCGCAGGCCGCTGGCGAGGGTGGCCGGGTCCTCGAACTCCTCCGCAAAGCGCTCTCCCGCCTCGAACGCGCGCACGATCGGTGCACAGCCGTCGGACTGACACGAGACCATCCGCGGCAGAGCATCGGATTCGAGCCAGCCCAGCCGGCCGAGCTCCGCGAACGCCTTCCACATCCCGATCAGTCCCGTGCCGCCGCCGGTCGGATACAGCACCCATTCGGGAAGAGACCATTCGAAGTCTTCGGCGAGCTCGAGTCCCATCGTCTTCTTGCCTTCGATTCGATAGGGCTCCTTGAGGGTCGACACGTCGAACCAACCCATGCGATCGGCCCCTTCGCGGACGATCGCGCCGCAGTCGGTGATGAGCCCGTCCACGAGGAACGCGCGCGCTCCGAACAGGGCGGCTTCACGTCGGTTCACGAGCGGGGTGTCCGCCGGGAGGAAGACGAACGTCTCGAGTCCCGCCCGCGCCCCGTAGGCGGCGAGCGCACCGCCCGCGTTGCCCGCCGTCGGGATGGCGAGGCGCTTTACGCCGAGCTCCTTCGCCATGCTGACCGCCATCGCGAGGCCCCGTGACTTGAACGATCCTGTGGGGAGCTGGGATTCGTCCTTGATCCATAGGTTCTCCACACCGAGCGCGGCGCCGAGACGAGGGCAGGGCACCAGCGGCGTGCAGCCCTCCCCGAGGCTGACGATGTTCTCGTCGTGCTCGACGGGGAGGAGTTCGCGGTACCTCCAGAGCGTCGAGGGGCGGTTCGCGAGATCCTCGCGGCTCACCGCGCGGCCGACGCTCTCGAGGTCGTACCGCACCCAAAGCGGTCTCCCTCGGTGGGTCGTGGACAGGGTGCGCGCGGGCAGCCGCGTCCCGTCGATCGCGGCTTCGAGGTGGCTGACATGGGATCCCATGGGCGGGACTGTAGCGTGGATGGATCCAGGGTGATGCCCGATTTCAGCGCCCGGTTTCAGCCCCCGGCTTCGTCGAGCCAACCCGGGTACCGCGACCGGGTGCGAATCCGGGCATCACCCCGGGGAGATCAGTGCTTTCCCAACCAGCGCAGGAAGCGCCCCTCGAGGGGTTCCGCGTCGCCGCCCTCGAAGAGCTCCGGGCCGCTGGGCGCGGAGAGCGGTGCGCCGTAGATCGAGGTGACGAGATCGGGGAACGACTGCTCGCTCGTCGCCAGCTTCCGCAAGAGCATGCCGTATGCCTCTCGCGATGCGGCCTTCGAACCGGCGCCGTTCTCACGAAGCCAGTGCAGGAAGCAGGCGCGGTACGCGCGCAGGAACTCGGCTTGGTCTCCGCGGAACTCTTCGGGCGGGAGCGCCGTTGCGGCGGGACCGAGGAACGGCGCGGTCACCACGATGTGAGAGGACTCGTCGTCCGACTTCAGGAGGAAGCCGGCTCGTTTCTGCCACGCCTCCTTGGCTTCCTTCGCGGCATCCTTCCGTGCGTCGCTCAGCGCGTCCGCGAAGTAGCCCTTGCCTCGACGCGCGCGCCAGCGACTCTGTGCGTCGACGGGGGGCAGGGTCCCGCCGTCCGGGTTGCCGCCGGGAACGAAGACGGAGCGGGCTGCGATGCTCTTCGAACGCAGGTCTCCATCGGTTCGTGTGTCCACCTCGCCGAACTGGGAGATCACGAGGTCGTTGGCGATGCCCCCGGCCAGGATCGGGTCCATGCGTTCTCCGAAGACATGGCCGAGGAGCGACTGCATCGCGAGCTGGACGACGTTTTCCGCCATCTCGTTCGCATTCTTGCGATTCATCGCGATGGCGCGTTCGTAGTGGCGCAGCGCTTCGTCCGTGGCGAAGGAAAGCGCGATCGCCCGGTTTCCGTCGTAGTCGAACACCGTCCAGAACTCGACGCCCTCAACCCAGAAGTAGGGGCGGTGGCGCGGTTCGAGAAGGGCGACGACGGCTTGGAACTCCACGAAGTCCTCGCGGGTGGGAAGGAGAATCAGGCGGCAGGCTCTTGGGGAGGCTTCGAGCGGGCCTCCGAGCGAGGCTCCGTTCCGCAGGGCCTTCGCCAGCTCCTCCGAGGCGACGAGGACCCGCTCGGGGGCGTCGAGGATCTCGCGCAGGGGCTTCGGGCCCTCTTCCTCGGAAGAGGAGGCGACCCGCGCGAGCGCCTTGCGCATCGTCTTCTGCTTCCAGGTTCGGATCCACTTCGCGAGGGTTGCGGCGTTCCGGCTGACGAGGCTCGCATCGAACCCGCTCGTGCTTCCGTCAGCGTCCCCGGGTTCCGCATCCCGCGGCAGCCACGACGCCCACTCCACCTGGGCGTCGAGGAGTGCACCGGTGACCTCCTGGATCGACTCGATCCAGTCCCTGTCGGTGAGAGCGTGATCGGGCACGAGGACTTCGAACGCGCCGAGGTCCACGCGCACGAAGGCCAGCTCGTAGAGGTCCTCGAGATCGGGCAAGGGGTCGGTCTCGATCCCGTTGCGCTGGAACCAACGGGCCGCGCGGTGCTCGTAGGGGTTCTCCGCGGCTCCCCCCTGTTCCTGGGGAGGGGGCGTTGCGGTGGCGGAGGTCGGGAAGATGGCTGTTGCCGCGAGCAGGAGAACCGTGCTGAGGGCGGTCCTGCGTACGCGAGAGAGGGGATTGTGGGTCATGGGTCGGCAAGGGACAGCGAGCGGGGGCAGCGGAGCGAGGGGCGCGGCTCTCGAGCCCACGCGCTAGGGAAGGGGAAGGTGCGCCCTGGTTCTCATCGAGCGTTCCTACGCTCTCTCCTTCTGTATGTTGCGCGGGTTCTTCCACCGATACAGGGTTTCTTTCCGTTTCCGGCGGGAGAGATGGGCAGCGGGTCAGGAAAGGGACCTCCTGCGCTCTCTCACTCGACGTAGCCGAGGTTTCGTAGGTGGCCGAGGGCACCGGAATCGAGCGGGACCGAGGGCGCCGTCCGGGCCGGAAAGAGGGTCGAGAAGGCTGCCAGCCGCTCCGCCAGCTCCGCAGGGACCTCCAGGGGATGGTCCTCCAGCGGATCCGCGGCGATGTGGAACGCCCAGTACCGATCCCCTTCCCGGAGTGCCTTCCACTCGCCTCGCCGGAGCGCGAGGAGGGAACGCCGGTTGGCGCGCTCCTCGCTCCAGATCTCCTCGTCCGCCGCGGGTTCCCCCTGCGCGAGAGGCACGAGGGAGCGTCCGGGGAGGTCTCCGTCGGTGTCGAGACCGGCGAGATCGAGAAGGGTTGGCACGAGATCGATCGTGCTGACGGCCTGCGAGATCTCGGCCCCGGCCGGCAGTCGACCCGGCGCCCTCAGGATCATCGGCACGCGCAGGAGGTCTTCCTGCAGTCGACCGCCGTGGTGAACCCGGTGGCGTTCCGCGTCGAATCCTTCCCCGTGGTCGGAGGTCAGGGCCACGATCATCCCCCGCCGAGAGTCCGAACCGAGGTCTTCGAGCAGCTTGTCGAGGACGTCCGCCGTGTGTCGCGCGCGGTGGCGATAGATCCGCTCGAAGTGGTGGAGTTCCTCCGCGCTCGCCCCCTGGAGTTCGGATGGGTGGATCGAGAATCGCCCCGCGAAGTGTCCGGCCGGAACCGGCCCCACCGGGCCGTCGAGTTCCGGTCGCCTCAGGTAGTAGTCGTGCACCTCATAGGTGTGCAGCAGGAGGAAGCTCGGCCTCTCGGGATCGCGCTCTCGCCAGTCGGCAAGGGCCGCCCGGGCAAGGCCCTCGGACCCGAGGTACTCGCCGACCCAACTCACGAGCCGATCCGAAGTCAGGTAGCGGTTCTTCAGAAGCCGCCAAGGGAGCGGGATATGGATCCTGAAGGGTCGGAACCCGAGTTCGACGCTCGAGTCGAAGTGTTCGAAGCCGTCATCGAGTCCGAACTCGGGGCGCACGAACCCACCGCCCGTGAATGCAGCCGTTCGGTATCCGGCGCGCGCGAAGCGTTCCGCGATGGTCTCGACCTCGCGCGGCAGCGGGTGGGTGATCGACGTCGCCCCGTGCTCGCTCGGGAGGAGTCCGGTCAGGATGGAACCGGTGGAAGGCAGGGTCCACGGGGCGGTCGAGATAGCGGTCGTGAAGCGGACTCCTTCGCGCGCGAGACGAGCGAGGGCCCCCGCATCGCCGGCGGCATCCACCCGCAGCGTATCGACGAGAACGAGGACCACGTCGGGGGCATCGGGTGGGGCCTGGGCCGCGTCCGGCAGAGGACGGCGGTCGGGGCGCCGCGGCGCGGGATCCAGGATCCGAGCGGGAGCGGCGAGCGCCGTTGCAACGAGGAGGGCGAGGGCGAGCTGTCCCAGGTGCCCGAGCCTCTCCGCTCGCCCCCTGCCCAGGGTTCGCGCGAGGAGCGCCGCGGCGAGCGGGAGCGCGCAGGGCACGAGCTGGTTCGCGGTGGTCGAGGGCAGGAAGACAGCCAGGAGCGGCCCTCCCGGAATCGTGGCGGTGAGGGCGAATGCCAGCGGAAGGCCGGGTCGCAGGGGCGCGGCGGCGCGCAGGGTGGCGAGGGAGAGGGCGGCGAGGAGAAGGAGCCAAGACGTGGACAGGCCGGGGCCGTTCGAGAGTCGCGCTCCTCCGTCGAGGAAGGCCGCGATCGCGAGGGTCACGGCGAGGGGCGAGGGAGCACGCGAACAGGAACGCGAAGCGAGCGCAGCCACTGCACCCGCGACGAGCCCGAGGATCACTCCGAACACGAGCAGAAGGGAAGTGAGCGTCGCCGGGATGCGGTCGAGTCCGGTGGCCAGCGCCTCGGCGAGCGCGAGCGCGAGCCCCGCGCGGATCCCCCGCGCGAGATCCCCGGTGATCGAGTGCGGAACGGGCTCGCTCATGGGAAAAGCCTACCGAACCGATCCCCCTTGCCCGACCCCTTCGAATGGGATTGCGGTCTCGCGCACAGGCGCCGAGCGGTTGGTATGCTCCCGCGCCGATGGCCCCTTCGACTCCGAAGTCTTCTTCCGCGCAAGACCCCCGCCTCTGTCACATCACGGTGCCGCGCACCGCGCGCTTTTTTCTCGCGGGAGATCTCGGGGAGAGTCCGCGCGAGATCTGGTACGTGCTGCACGGCTACGGTCAGACCGCGGATGGGTTCCTCGACGGGTTCGAGTGCATTCGTCGACCGGACCGCTGGCTCGTGGCCCCCGAGGGGCTCTCGCGGTTCTATACGAAGGGCGCGGATGGAACCGTGGGAGCCTCGTGGATGACCCGCGTGGACCGCGAGCTGGAGATCGCCGATACGCTCTCGTACCTCGATCTCGTTCGGCGAGAGGTGGAACAGCGCGCGCGGGGGATCGCGGGAGACGATTGGGAGGCGGCGACGACCCTGCTCGGGTTTTCCCAAGGGGGTGCGGCCGCCTGTCGCTGGGGTCTCCTCGGGGAGGGGTCGGTCGAACGGATCATTTCCTTCGCGGGCGGACTCCCGCCCGATCTCGAGTTGGCGACCGGGGATGTGCTGCCGGAACTCGTGTTCGTGGTGGGGACGCGGGACCACTTCATCGGGCCCGAGCGAATCGAATCGGAAGAGATGCGTCTTCGGGAGGCGGGAGCCGCCTACCGGCTGCTGCGCTTCGAGGGCGGGCATCGCCTCGACGAAGAAGTCCTTCTCGAGCTCGCGCGGGAATCCGGGTAGCCGGAGCTACTCGCGGTCGAGGCCTTCCCAGGAGTCCGCGAGTCCTTGGAATCCGTGGGCGCGGGCATCGCGGATGAGGGGCTCGAGGTCGCGCGCGAGGGGGGAGAGACGGATCCCCGAGGAGAGTCGGTCGGAGAGCGGTGCGGGGTCCTCC
>DRLC01000389.1 GCA_011053145.1 Planctomycetota bacterium
CAGGTCGACGAAGTGCCAGTAGAGCCCTGCCAGTTCGAGACCGAGGTAGTTCTGCGAGGAGAAGTCTCCCTTCAACGTCCGGAACCAGGCACAAATGAGCCAGATCACACCGACCACGACGTGCATTCCGTGGAAGCCGGTCATGATGTAGAAGGTCGACCAGAAGATGTCGCCGTGCGGAAGCGCTCCTTCGTGGTAGAGCTGAACGTACTCGTAGGCTTGAACGCTGACGAAGAGGCTTCCGCCGAGGATCGTGAGCCCAAGCCACTTGAGAGCCCCGGCACGGTCGTCCTTCTCCATCGCGAACAGCGCGCGGACCATGAACCAGGAGCTAGCGATCAGGACGAAGGTGTTCCCGGCCGTGATGTCCACCGCGAGTCGCTCAGCGGGGTTCGGCCAATTGCCCGCGGCGGACCGCAGGACGATGTAGGCGCCGATCAGCCCGCTGAAGAACATCACTTCGGTGGCCAGGAACAGCCAGATGGCGAACTTGCCACGTTCCACCGGGGGCCCGCTGTCGTAGTCGTACACGGGGTGGTGGTGATGAGGCGCATCCACGCTGGAGTCGTACGCCGCAATGAGTTCGCTCATGGGAGTCAGTTTCCGAGGACGGAGGAGACCACCGGATCGACGAGTGCGCCGGTCAGGACCAGTGGCAGGTAGATCAGAGACACGAGCAGGACGAGTCGGGCCGTGCTGCGGGACTCGCGCCACGCGAACGCTGCCGAAGCGGCGCAGTAGGCGAGGCCCAGCCCGAGAGCCAGGGCGGTAAAGACGATGCCCGCGTCCCCCCGGGCGCCGGGTAGGACCGAGATCGGGAGCAGGAGGAGGCTGTACAAGAGCGCCTGGCGGCCAGCCATCCCGGCCGATCCCGGGAGCGCCGGGAGCATCTTCATGCCCGCCCGTGCATAGTCCTCGCGATACAACCACGCGATCGCGAGGAAGTGCGGGAACTGCCAGGCGAACAGGATCGCGAACAGAATCCAGCCCCACGGACCGGGGTGCCCGACCATCGCGACCGCCCCTAGGATCGGCGGCATCGCACCGGGCAGCGCCCCGACGACGGTGTTGAGACTGGTGGCACGCTTGAGCGGCGTGTAGACGAGCGCGTAGGCCACGAGCGTGGAGAGTCCGAGGAGCGCCGACAGAACGTTGAACCAAAGGGCCAGGCCGATCGTTCCGCCGAACCCCAGCAAGGCCGCGAACAGGACCGCGTCCCGCGGAGTGATCGTTCCCACGACGAGGGGACGCGCGGAGGTGCGTTCCATCCGTCGGTCCAGGTCTCGCTCGAGGATCTGGTTGAAGACGCTCGAGGAGGAGCCCACCGCTCCGACCAGCAGCGCCGCGAGCAGAAGCCGGCCGAGATCCGCGTCCGGTCCGGCCGCGAGCAATCCGCCCGTAAAGGCAGCAAAGACCACGAACAGCCCGATGCGCGGCTTCGTGAGTTCGAGCCAGGCCAGCGGCATCGCGAGCAGAGCCCCGAGGGGCCGTTCGCGATCCGGGGCGAGGCGTGCCATCCAGCGGGCGTCTGAGTTCATGCGGTACCTCCGAGGTGGGACGGGCGCCCACCGCTCGCACCACGTTCCCCGGCCGCCGGATCGGGCTCGACACCAGCCGCCCCCGTCGCAGCCCAGAGCCGAACGACCGCGGCTTCGCCGAGGAGGAGCCCCCCACCGAGAACGTGGCAGATCGCGAGCCCCCACTCGATCGGACCGACGGTGCCCGATCGGTACCCGACGAGCGCCCCGACCCCGAGCGTGATCTGAACGCCGAGCAGGATCAGGAGCGCGTGCGCCTTGCGAGCCGCTGCCCGATTCCCCTCCCGACCGAGCCGGCCGAGAGAGCGCGCGAGGAGGAACACCAGGGTCGTCACCGCCAGGGCTCCGAAGAGGTGCAGCAGGAAGCGCATCGTCGCCTCGGGGGTGGTCGAGGGGCGAATGGCATGGCGGTACCACGCCCCGAGGACGACCTGTCCATAGACCGCCACCACCGTCCACCCGGCCAGGCTCCTAAGGCCCCGAGTGACCCCCGCGCGGGACTGACGCTCACCACCCCAGCGCGGACTCAGGTAGACCGCCGAGGAGACGAGGATCGCGAACACCGCCTGGGCGAGGGCGCCGTGGAGGAATGCGAGGCGTGGACTATTCTCGAGAACTCGAAACCCGCCCACGGTCCCCTGCACGCACACCGCCAGGAGACCGAGCGTCGCGAAGAGGCGCGCCCGCCGACGGGGGTCTTTCAGGAACGTCGAAACTACGGTCGCGATCGCGAAGAGGCCGACCAGGACGCCGAATAGCCTGTGCGTGTGCTCGACGAAGGTCGCCGTGTCCCGGAGCCACGATTCGATCGGGAAGAACACCATGAAGTGTCCCTCCGCGATCAACCAACCATCGACCGCCATGCCGGCGCCGATCGTGGTGACGGACCCACCGAACATCACGAGCGGAATCGCGCTGGCCACCGTGGCGACGGCCAGGCGGTGAGGCCAGGGAGAGAGGGGGCGGGAAACGGAAGTCACTCGAAAAACCGCCGTGGTCAGCCCACCTGTGGACTGGGCTGGGTCTGGGGAACGTAGTCCTCGGCTGCTCCCGGGACTGCGTATTCATAGGGTCCGTGGTGCACCTCGAGCTGGTGGTCGAAGTTGCCGTGACCGGGGGGGGATGGCGCCTGCCACTCCAAGCTACAGGACTTCCACGGATTACGGCCCACTCGCTTCCCGAAGAACATGCTGTGGAAGAAGTTGAAGACGAAGAAGACCTGCCAGCCGAGCAAGCAGAAGGCGCAGATGCTGATGAACTGGTTCATCGGCTGGAGCGCCGCATAGGTCTCGTAGGCGTAGGGGTCCGCCGTGCGCCTCATCAGCCCGGCCAGTCCGAGCTGGTGCATCATGTAGAAGATCCCGTTCAGGAAGATGAAGGTCCCGAAGAAGTGGATCTTCCCGAGCGTCTCGTTCATCAACCGCCCGAACATCTTCGGGAACCAGTGGTGGAGAGACCCGAAGATCGCCATCACCGATCCTGCGAACACGACGTAGTGGAAGTGCGCGACGATGATGTAGGTGTCGTGGATGTACATGTCGACCGGGGTCGCCGCCATCCAGATCCCTGACAACCCCCCGATGATGAACATCGAAACGAAGGCGAGGGCGAAGAGCATCGCCGAGTTGAGCTCGATCCGCGAGCGGAACAGGGTCCCGAGCCAGTTGAACACTTTGATCGCCGAGGGCAGCGCAATCATGATCGTCGCGCTCATGAAGACGAGGCCGACGTTCGGGTTCATCCCGGAGGTGAACATGTGGTGCCCCCAGACGATGAAGCCCAGACCGGCGATCGAACTCATCGAGTAGACCATCGGCTTGTACCCGAAGATCGGCTTGCGCGCGTGCGTCGCGATGATGTCGGAAACGAATCCCATCGCGGGCACGACCATGATGTACACGGCCGGGTGGCTGTAGAACCAGAAGAGGTGCTGCCACAGGAGCGGTGAGCCCCCCGCCGCCTGGCCCATGGTCTCCGGGTTGGTGTTGTTGATCACCACGTCCGTCGGCGTGAAGAGACCGGCATCGAAAACTCGGTCGAAGAGCTGCATGAAGCCGGCCGCGGTGAGGACGGGCAGTGCGAAGAGTTGCAGCAGGGCCGCGATCAGGAGCCCCCAGATCGAGAGCGGCATCCGGAACAGGGTCATCCCGGGGGCACGCATCTTCACGATCGTCGTCACATAGTTGACCGCTCCCATCATCGAGGAAACCCCGACGAAGGTCACCGCCAGCAGCCACCACGTCTGTCCGGACATGCTCCCGGGAGCGGCGGCCTCGATCGTCGAGAGCGGCGGGTACGCGGTCCACCCGGCCGCGGGACCTCCCCCCTCGGCCCCCATCGCCATGATGATGCACAGGATTCCCGGCCACCAGAACCAGTACCCGAGCATGTTCAGGCGCGGGAATGCCATGTCCGGGGCCCCGATCATCAACGGAATCAGGTAGTTCCCGAAGGTGCCGGTCAGGAGGGGAATGATCACGAAGAAGATCATCAGGGTGCCATGCATCGTGAAGAGCATGGTGTATCCCTCCGGCGTCGTGACCCCTCCCGTTTCGGGGAAGAGCACCTTTCCCAGGATCGGCATCTGCGTCCAGGGGAACGCGAGCTGCCAGCGAATCGCCATCGCCATGAGCCCGCCCCAAAGGAGCATCACGAGCCCCGTGAAGAGGAACTGGATGCCGATGACCTTGTGGTCGACCGAGAAGATGTACTTGCGAAGGAAGCCCAGCTCGTGATGGTCGTGGCTGACGTGAACCGTCCCCGGGGGATCGATCCCGAGGGGACGCGTACCTGCTGCGGTTGTCATTGGAATCAGTCCTCCGAGCCGTTGTCGTAGAGGGCTTCGCGCTGGCCTTCGAGCCAGGCGGTGTACTCGTCCTGCGGAAGCACGTGCACGCGTCCCGCCATCTTGTAGTGGCCCCAGCCGCACAGCTCGGCGCAGATCAGATCGAAGTCGCCGACCTCCCGCGCTTCGAACCAGACGGGCACCTTCATCCCGGGAATCGCGTCTTGCTTCAGACGGAAGTTCGGGACGTAGAAGCTGTGCAGGACATCCCTAGAAACGAGGTCGAAGAAGACCTTCGTGTCCACCGGGACATAGATGTCGTAGGCAGACTCGACGACGTTCTCGCCTTCGAAGTTGCCCTCCTCGTCCGGGTAGCGGACACGCCAGTCGAACTGGCTCGCGTAGACCCGCATCAACGGATTCTCGCGCGAGTACGGATCCGACGGCTCGTGGGGCGGAGCGATCTTGACCTCGGACCACACGCCCATCTGCGAGAACAGGATGAAGAGCAGGAGCAACGCGGGGACCGCGGTCCACACCATCTCGAGGACGTGGCTGCCGTGGGTGTAGTGGGAACGGCTCGGATCCCGGCGGCTGTAACGCAGGATGATCAGGACCAGCAGGACCTCGGTCGCGACAAAGGTGATCCCCACCATCCAGAGGATCAGGGAAAACAGATGATCGATCTCCCCGCCGAAGGACGAGACCGCCTCGGGGAACCAGACGTGCATCTGGTCAGCGTTCACGAAGGTCCAAACCCCGAGGATCGGCACCGCGAGGAAGAGCGCGGTCACGATCAGACGGAAGAGCAAGTGTTTGAGCTGAGCCATGGTTTACTCCTCGTGTTCTCCGTGGCTCTCGCCGTGCGGGGCCTGGGCCAGGGACACCTCCCTCTCCTTCACGGAGAGCGAGCGCGCATAGAAGACGAGGTCCCAGACATCGTCTTCGTTCAGCGATCGGGTCACGCCTTCCCCGTCCACGATTTGCATGCCGTAGTGCGCGGGCATCGGCGTGCCGTTGATCCCGGCATAGATGCGGCGATACAGGTCGATCGGTCGGCGTCCAAATCGGAACACACCGGTGGTCAGATCGCGCGGCACGATCTTGTTGCCCCAATCGTCCGTGGAGCTCTCGGGGTCGTTCTTGACGGACTCTCCGTCCCCGCGCCCGGTCATGCCATGGCACTTCACGCAGTTTGCGGCGTTGTCCCGCATGTACAGGTCACGACCACGGGCGATGCGCTCGGGCGTCGCATGCGGGACCTCGCCTTCGTAGACGATCAGCTCCTCGGGAGCTTGCCTCCATCGATCGACGACAAGCTCATAGTTCTCACGCAAGTTGTCGAAGTGGATCCCCTCGTCGGGGTCATAGTCGGCCTCCATCAAGATCTCCGTCTCGCCCCGAATCGAGAGCAGGCGAACGTAGTCGGCGAGTCCGGAGAGCTGCGCGTCGCTGAAACGACGGAACGAAGGCATCGCGGTCGTATAGATGCCTTCCTCGAGAACGCGCATCAGATCCTGGTGCCTTGGACGCGCCTTGTTGTTGAGGGCGGTGAACTTGAAGGTCCCGTAGCGATAGTCCCGAGGGCGTGGGTTCAAGTACTGGGAGGTCGAGCCATCGCCACCTCCGGAAGCCCCGTGGCAGTGATAGCACTGTTGCCGGTACAGTTCGGCAGAGGCGGCGAGGGTCGGGTAGTAGCCCTCGAAGGTGGCGACAGCCTCCTCCTTCCAGGTGACCGGATTGCCGTCGTCATCCTCGTAGTAGGTCCCGTCCGGGCCTTCCTCGGGCATGTCGTCGAGAAGCCCCAGCCAAAGCTCCCACAGGTCCTCGCAGTAGCGCGGCTTCGTGACCCCTTCCAGGTCCCCGGCTTGGATCGCGGCGATCTGGTCGGCGAAGACCTCGCGGTTCCGTTCGACGAGCTCGGCCCAGGCTTCATCCGAAAACGAGTCCTGCCCCAGGTAGGTCGGATCGAAGTCGTCATCGAGCCACTCGGGAAGGACCATGTAGCTGGGCTGGCTCGGCGTTCCGAACAGGAGCTCGAGGGCCCCGAGCAAGTGGACCTGCCCGGCGGGATCGTCCTCGAGCAAGCTGCCATCGGCGAGCGCCTTCTCGTTGAGTGAGTAGTGCAGCTCCGGGGTGGCCCTCTCGAAGTGACATGCGGACGACAGTCCACACACCCAGGCACCGAGCAGGGCCAGGTAGCGATTCCGACTCATCGCGGGGTTTCCATCGTGGTTTGGAAGAGAACCCGGAGCGTCGCTCCCCACCGGAGCACGGCGCGGACCGATGGTCCGACGACGAAGCGCGGCAGGGGGAATCGATCTCGACCGACCGGCGCTTTCAGGGCGTGGAGGGTCGAAGGTCCGGGCGGGGGTTCCTCGGAAGTGTGCGTCTCCCTTGATTCATGTCAAGGAGTCCCGACCCCCGAAGTCGGCGCCGAACCCTAACGTGCCGTTCGATTCCGAACTCTATTCGCCCGGTTCCTCCCCGGTCGCCCGACGCTGCACCCGGGCACACTCGATGAGCCCGACCAAGAGTCCGAACACCGCGCCCATCAACCAGACCCCTGCCCACTCTCCACCCTCCACGTCCTTCCCGAACAAGACCGCCGCGGGGACAGGCCCCGCGAGCAGGCCGATCACGCCATAGGCCCAGGGACGGACACGAAACAGCCGAATGAGCCCGAGAACCGCGATTCCGTAGAACCAACCGAGGATCAGATGCCCGACCCGAGGCCCCTTCTCCTGGACCAGAAGGACAAAGAAGAGGAACGCGCCGGCCATCCCTGCCTGGTTGATGCTGCCGAGAAAGCGCAAGGTCGCGCCGAAAGCCCGCTTCAGAAGGTTCATTTCGCCTCCTCCAATTCCCCCAGGAGGCTCGTTCCCGTCGGCAGGGAAACATTCCAGGACGGCAGCTCAAGGGATGTGATGGTCGTGATATCCGTTCCAAAAGGCGTCCACCGCATCAGGGAGAGAACGAGAAGGGCCGCGGCAGCTGTCAGCAGTGGAACGAGGGCTCTTCGCGCCACGATCCGGAGTCGATAGCGGGGCACCGCTCGTTCTTCCAGGCGCTCCTCGAGGGCTGCGTGAACAAGAGATAACGCGATCTCGATCTCCTCCGGCCTTCCAGACAGGGCAGCCCGAACCCTCGCGAGTTCCTTCTGCCGCGCCTCCAGCTCGCGCGCACAGGTCGCGCAGACCTCCAGGTGTCCCGCATCCCGGGCCTGCTCCGTCGCGGTGAGGTCACCGTCGAGGAATCGATCGAGCCGACCGACGACACGCTCGCAACCCGTCCTATTCATCATCGCTTCTCCGTCGTAGGGGAATCGTCCGCCGAGCGCAGCTTGCGCACGGCCTGGTAGTAGTTCGCTCGTGAACTCTCCGCGGAGATCCCGAGCACGCTCGCGATCTCCGCGTGGGAGAGTTCGTGGTTCAAACGCAGATCGAGCACCTGACGCTGCCTGGGCGGAAGTCCTGCGATACGCCGCCGCATCGACTCCACCTCGTCCTTCTGCTCCGCTCGCTCGGCCGCCCCCTCCCTCGCTTCGTCGGGAAATCGATCCAGCCCCTCGTTCGGCTCCGCCTCGACGACGCCCCGCCGACGATGGCGCTGGCGGACCAGGTTGAGGGAGATCGAGAGAAGCCAGGACCTGAGCCGCCCGGGCTCGCGCAGGCGGTCCAGCCGCTCGAAAGCCCGCATCCACGTCTCCTGGAGGATCTCGCGTGCATCCTCCACGTTCGAAACGGACCCCCGGATCGTGCTCCAGAGCGGTCCTGTGTGCCGATTGACCAGATCATGAAAACGCTCGGATTCCCCCCCGAGGACCCGCGCGACAAGCTCGCTGTCGGTGGTATCCACGGGCTAGCCCGGGTTATTCATGAGCCTGTGCACCAGACGCAGCAGCTCGTTTCCTGATGGTGCTTTGCGGTTCCTGACCCCGGAATCGACCCTTGACGGGTCGACGAGGACGGCAGGAATCGCAAAGTGCCGTCAGGGGACGAGAGACCGCCGAAGGCGGTCGATTGCGAAGTCTGGGGTGCAGGCTCATGAGTAACCCGGGCTGGAAACCTCTGGAAGGGTCCATCGGAAGGGGGATGCACGGACCGCCTGGGTGTGAAAACGACCGTCGGGCCGAAGATACGGGCCCGGGCCGGCCAGGGGGGGCTCCCACGCGGCAACCCCACCCTATAGGATCCTGCGCCCCGGCGCCCGCCACTCCCCCATGGACCGCTCCCCCCTCCTCGATTCCCACGCCCTCTCCGGTGCCCGTATCGGTGCCCGCCCGGAGGCCCCCGACCATGATGCCGTCCTGACCTTCGGGGACGTCCCCGCCGAGTATCGGGCCGCGCGGACCGGGGCGGCGCTGTTCGATGTCTCCGACCGGTCGCGGGTCACGGTGAAGGGGAGCGAGCGCGCGTCGTTCCTCCATCGAATCCTCGCGAACGACGTCCTCGGGCTCGAGCCCGGCTCCGGCAACCGCAACCTCCTGCTCACCCCGAAAGGCAAGGTCACGCTCCTGGGCGACCTCTCCTCCCTTGAAGAGGAGTTCGAGTTCTCGCTGCCTCCCGGATGGGAAGCGCGCGCCCTCTCCGCGATCGACATGTTCCTGTTCTCCGAGGACGTCCAGCTCGAAGGCTCCGGAGACGAGCACGCGCCCCTGGAACTCGTCGGCCCCCAGAGCCGCGCCGTCCTCTCGAAGGCCGTATCCCTGGCGCTACCGGAGGACCTCCCCGATCACGCATCGATCGCGGCCCCCGACGGAGTCCGCGTGGAACGCCTCGCGGTCGCCGGCATCCCGGGCTGGCGAGTCGATGCGGGCCCGAGCGCGATCGGCGCCCTCTACGCAAGACTCGTGGAAGCCGGCGCCGTCCCGGCAGGCGTCGTGGTCCGCGACATCCTGCGCGTCGAAACCGGATCCGCTCTGTTCGGAGTCGACGTGGACGAGAACGTCTATCCCGCCGAAGCAGGACTCGACGACGCCTTCTCCCTCGAGAAGGGTTGTTACGTCGGGCAGGAGGTCGTCGCGAAGATCGACACCTATGGAGGGCTGAACAAGCGCCTCCTTCGGCTCGCCGTGGACCACGATGATCCGATCCCCCGCGGCACGCGCCTCCTCTCGGACGACGGGGAACGCCGCGAACTGGGCCTGGTCACTTCCTGGGCGTACTCGTTCGAGCTCGACAACGGAGCTCTCCTCGCGTATGTGAAGCGCCGCCATCAGGAACCCGGAACGGCGTTCGTGCTCTCCCTCGAAGGCCGCGAACTCGGCCGCGCAAGCGTCCGGTAGCCGCGGCCCCTGGACGAGGGTCACTGCGATCCCTCACGTCGCGTCCGCGCGAGCACGCGACCGAAGGATGCGGAGGTCGGCTTCGTGCTGGGCGATCACGTAGGGAGAGCGTTCCTTCGCAGCCGCCCGTTCGAGAACGTCGCGGACCGTCGCACCGATTCGCGCCTCGATCTCTTCGAGCGGCGTGGGCCGTCCCGTCAGGTGGAACTCAGCACCACGGATCACCGCCCCTGCGCTCACCACGAAGTCCGGGACGTAGAGGATCCCACGCTCGAAGAGCTGCATCGCGTGGTGGGTCCGTGCGAGGGGATTGTTCGCGGCTCCGCAGACGATGCGGGCCTGGAGTCGCTGGATCGAGAGATCGTGGAGCAGCCCCCCCATCGCGCACGGACAGAAGACGTCGCAGGCCGTATCGAGTTCGGTCCCCGATGCGAGGATTTCGACCCCGAGTTCCTCGTGGGCTCGCTCGCAGGGTTCCTCTTCGAGGTCGGCCGCGAGGACACGCGCGCCCAGTCCACGCAGGCGAGCCGCCAATCTCCATCCGACGCTCCCGAGCCCCTGCACGACGAAGGTGCGCTCCTCCCACGACTCCGAGCCGTGGAGGTGGCGCAGGGCCGCGGCGATCGCCGCGAAGACCCCGGCCGCCGTCGCACCCGCAAGATCCCCTGGCCCCTCATCTCCCGGTCGCGTCACGCGATCCGTCTCCTCGGCCACGTAGCTGAGTTCTCGCCAGCCCGTGCCGACGTCCGGTCCCGCGAAGTACCGCCCGGCCTGGCGCTCGACGACGCGACCGATGTGCCGATACGCCTCGGCCAGATCGAGCCCGGGATGGTCGAGGACCACGAGTTTGGCCCCGCCCCCCGGGAGGTCGGCCAGCGCGCACTTGCGTGACATCGCACGGGACAGGCGCAGGCAGTCGATCAGGGCACTCTTCTCGTTGCGATAGGGAAACCGCCGGATTCCCCCGAAGGCGGGACCACGGCTCGTATCGTGAATCCCGAGAAAGCCACGGAGGCCCGACCGCCGGTCGTGCAGGGCGACCAGCTCTTCAAAGCCCTCGCGGGCCATCGCATCCAGGACGTGTACCGCCATCGTTCGACCGGGGAGGTCCTCATCGTAGGCTACCCCATGATCCCCCCGGGCTCCGGCCCGAGGACACGATTCCAGCGAGCCAGGAAGAAACGGAGCGAGGGCACGTCCTCGCTTGCTTCCACGGACAACGTCCCTCCCCCAGAAATCCCATGCGAATCCCTCCGTGCCAGGGCCGGCCCCGAAACCGCCCGCGGACCGCGCCCTCAGGGGCCCTACTCTTCGCGCTCCTCACGACCCTCGGCTGCGCCGGCTCGCCGCCTGCTCCCGCGAGCGAGCCCTACACCCCGGTCGCGCCACCGGACGAAGACGCGATCGGCTACTTCCTCGCGAACTACGACAAGAGCCTCCGGGTCTGGAACAAGTTGTCCCTCGCCGCGCCGAACCCTCGGGAACAGCGTGAACTGAGGGCGCTCGAGTCCTCGCTGCGCGATCGCGCCAAGCGACGCGAACGCGAGCTCATCGACGTCCTCGAGAACGGCGCCCCGGCCAACCGTGAGGTGGCCGCGGTCGCGCTCGGTTTCACCGAGGACCCCGCGGTGCTCTCTCCGCTGCTCTCCTCGCTCTCGGACCCGCGCCCCGCGGTCGTCCAGAAAGCACTCCTCGGACTCGGAATCCTCGCCGACCCCGCGACCCCGCTGAGCGAGATCCTCTTCCTCCTCGACCGATCCCCGGAGCCGTGGACCCGAAACAACGCCGCCTACACGATCCAGAGGGTGCTCTCCGCGGGTGGCGGAGACCCCCAGGTCGCCGTGACCGCCCGGACCGGACTTTTCGACGACGAACCGGGGGTCCGCGCCCAGTGCGCCAGCATCCTCGGACTCCTCGCCGACCCGAAGGCCGTGCAGGACCTCGGCGGCCTCCTGACCGACGATGCGAACCTGGTGGCGGGTGCCGCCGCGGCCGCGCTGGCACGGATCGGCGAGGAGCACCTCGAGACCAAGGGAGAAGTCGCTCGACTCCTCGTGGATGCCCTCGACCGCGTCGATTCGAAGCGCCGTCCCTCGCTGCTCCTCGAGCTCTCCCGCCTGGCCGGGCGGAATCTGGGCGACCAGGCCTCGCAATGGCGGGAGTGGGCCTACCGGATGCCGTGACCCCCGGAAGCAACGGAGATCGCTTCACCTGGTAGAGTGGGTCGAGAGAGCGCGGCCCCGGAGCCGCAACGGGCCATCCGCCCCGCGCAGGCTTCGAAGAGCACCCCTCGCCCGGCTCCCCGAATCCATGCCCACACGTCTCCTCGCATCGTTTGCTTTCCTGGTCGCCCTCGCGGCGTCCACGTCCCTCTCCGCGGGATCCGGGCAGGACTCGTCCGCCGCTGCACACGATGCCCCGGCGCAGCACGGAGTCGCCGGGCTCGCCGGATTCGAGATCGACTCGACGATCGTGTTCGAGGGACTTCCCGACGCACCCCACGAACTACTCGCGAGCTACGTCTTCCCGGACCGTGCCCGTTGGCGGATCAACAACCGCACCGGCCAGGCAGCCGCCCGAAGCCTCTACTACCGCTTCGGCGCCGAGTCCTTCCATGTCGGCCCCGGCTCGAAGCCCTCGACGGCTTTCGAGGGGGATGAGCGAGATCGAACCCTCCTGCAGATGGAGCTGCGCCGCCTCGTCTTCTTCTGGCCCGACGGGGCGACGTGGTCGAACCCGGCTCAGGGGATCAGCGTGACCACGGTCGGGCGGCGCGAAGACGTGGACGGACCGTCGATCGGCACGCTCGAGGCCACGGTCCGCGACAAGGTCCTGGTCTCGATGCGCGCCCTCGACGCGGACGGCGACGAGGTGGAGTCGCTGGAGGTGACCGAGCGGTTTTCCCAGCGCGGTCGAACCTGGCCGCGGCGCCTGATCCTGCGCCAGGGAGACGAGGTGGTCTGGCACGAGACCGTGGAGTCGATCGCGACCGACATCCGCTACATCGATCGCTACTTCCTCCCGGCGGACAGGCGGAAGGGGACCGTGCTCGGGGGGGGCCACGTCATCCATTCCGTGGACCTGCAGCCGATCACCTTTCGCACCCACGAGCTCGACGCGGCTACGGACTGGGAGACTGCTCTCGCCCACGCGACGGAGTGGATCCGGGAGGCCGCTGAAGAGCTTTCCGGCTCCGAGAAGATCGACCCGTTCCCTTCCTTCGAGCTCGATGGCGCCGGGCGGCCGACGCGCTGCATCGTTCGGCTGCGCGAAGCGATCGCCGATCCCCCGAAAGGGTGGTCCACGACCTGGGACCGCCCGGGGGTCGTGATGCTGCTCGACACGACGGATGATCTGGACATGGGCAGCCTCGCGATCCTCCAGGGCGCCCTACCGCCCGGATCCCAGGGCGGGACGCCGTACTGCCGCGTCATCGTCCCAACCGGCCCATCGGGGGTCCAGCTCTACCTTCCGATCCAGGCCCGGGCCGAGCGCGGGACCGGCGGGGGCCACGGGTCTCGGTAGCCCTGATCGGTTGGGGTGAGAAGCCCGGCCCCTTGCCCACCAGAGATCCCGAGACTGTCCTCCCCGGGAGACGTCCTGGGCCCGCTCCCGGGCCGAGGGGCCCCTGGAGCGGGCCCCGGGGTCAGGCACGGCAATTGCACCTCCGGGAGCGCGGGCTCCGTACGGGGGCCCAGAGACGCAACCGGATTCACTGCCATGAGAACGCTCCTCCACTCCCTCGTCCTCGGCCTGGCCCTCCTCCTGTTCCTCGGGGAAGGCGCATCTGCGCAGCGCGGACGCGGATCCGTGCGTTCCTCCGGAAGTCGCCCCGCGCCCTCCGTGCGCTCCGCCCCGAGGCCCACGGTGCGATCCACTCCGAGGCCGACCGTACGATCCACCCCGAGGCCCTCCACACACTCCACCCCCTCACGGTCGAGCTACCAGCGCCCCACCCCCTCCCGGACCACCAGTCGCCCCACGCCGACCCGCACGACTCCCACGCACCCCACCCGGTCCTCGGGCAACCCGACGACAACGAGCCCGACGCGTCCCTCCTACAGCGGCTCCACCGCCTACACGGGACGGACGAACTCCACGTCCGGACGCCCGAGCCCGGCGACGACTCCCCATTCCCCCACCTCCCCCCGCGCCACTTCGGGAACATCCCCCGCATCCCCTTCCACCGACTCCTCGCGGTCCTCCACCCGCCCTGGGAGTCCTTCCACGGGCTCGTCCCCGACCCACCCCTCGTCCGGCACGGCGGGCTCCACCGGGTCGTCGGGGAATCCGATCTTCGATGCAGCCCCTGGACGGACCCCGGCGCGAGTTCGATTCCCAGCGCCCTATCGGCCCGCCGGGTCCGGCGATCGAAGCAGCTCGGGGACGAGTCCCCGTACTCGAACGCGGACCACACCGCCGGGGACGATCCCATCCCGATCCATCGACCGCTATCGCAGTTCCACCCAGCCCGTCAGACCGACCCTCGGGGACCGTGGAACCTCACTGGACCGCCCGGCTTCGGGCCGCCCAGCCAGGACCAGGTACGACGGTGCCACCGGAAGCCATTCGACGAAGAGTGGCGGAAGGGGTCACGACACGACGGCGCGCCCGGGAACCAGGAACACCGGGAGCGATCGAGACGTGAACGCCACGCCGCGCTCCGTCACGGCAAATGAGGCCCCCGGACACGGATCCCCGAAGCCGTCCGCGGGGGGCAGGAACACGGTGGGCGCGTCGCCTTCCACCGTCCGCTATTCCAGCGGTCCGCGTTCCCGCCTGGACTCGCCGACCCGAACACGGCCCGTTGGAGAGAAGAGCGTGTCGGGATCACCTGGGCGAGGCAGCGCCCAGGTGCGTCCCATCGATCCCTCCCGAGGAAAGCCCGATCGCGGGTACTCCAGAGGAGGGATCGATGGCACCGTCCGCACGCTCGGTAAGCCCGGTCGAGTGAAGGGAGGCCGCCTCGTCAAGGACCCGGGCGTCCGCGCCGCGGGGGCGGGGGTCAGTCTCGCCCATGACATGGTCCTCGGTGCCGGCCTGGCTGCGGTCGGCGGTGTGTACGCCGCGCCGTACCTGGGGACCCACGGCGGTTCCTGGGGAGTGGGTTCCCATGGCTACCCGAGTTCCTACGGCTACTACCACTGGGGCTACGACCTGTTCCCGGGGTATTACTACAGCCCCTGGGGCTTCGGCTACTACGGGTCGAACTGGGCCTTC
>DRLC01000390.1 GCA_011053145.1 Planctomycetota bacterium
GAGATCATGAGCCTGGTCGGGTTGGCTTCCGACCGTACCGATCTGCGCGCCCGCCTGGAGCGCATCGTGATCGGCGCGAATCTGGAGGGCAAACCGGTCACCGCGGGCGAGCTCGAGGTGGCCGGTGCGATGAGCGCGATCCTGCGCGAAGCGATCGATCCGAATCTGATGCAGACCTCGGAGGGGACCCCGGTGCTCGTGCACACCGGCCCCTTTGCGAACATTTCCTATGGCAACTCCTCGATCCTCGCCGACCGCGTTGCATCGCGCGTTTCCGAGTACGTCGTCACCGAGGCGGGCTTCGGCGCCGACATGGGGGCGGAGAAGTTCTTCAACATCAAGTGCCGCATCTCGGGCATGCGTCCCGATGCGGCCGTGCTGGTCGCGACGGTGCGGGCCCTCAAGTCGCATTCGGGGCGCTACCCCCTCGGTTCCGCCCGGCCGCTTCCGCGGGAACTCTTCGAGGAGGACCTCGAGGCGCTCGGTGAGGGGTGCTCGAACCTGGAGGCGCAGATCGACAACGTGCTCGCCCACGGCGTGCCGGTCGTCGTCGCGGTGAACCGCTTTCCGACGGACACGGACTCCGAGGTGGCGCTCATCCGAGAACGCGCCCTCGCCGCGGGAGCCGTCGCCTGCGAGGAGAGCCGCGTCTTCGAAGAGGGCGGCGGCGGTGGAGAGGACCTCGCACGCGCCGTCGTCGCGGCCGCCGAATCCGGCAAGGCCGACTTCCGCCCGCTCTATGCGAGCGACCTCCCGATCCACGAGAAGATCGAGACCCTCGCGACGAGGCTCTATGGAGCAGGATCGGTGGAATACACCGCCCGGGCTCGCGAGGAGATGGCGCGTTACGAGGCCGAGGGGCACGGCCACCTCCCGATCTGCATCGCGAAGACCCAGTACAGCCTTTCCCACGAGGCCAAGTTCAAGGGCCGCCCGGCGGGTTTCGTCTTCCCGGTCCGCGAGGTGAGGCTCTACGCCGGGGCGGGTTTCCTGGTGCCCCTGGCCGGAAAGATCATGACCATGCCCGGGCTGGGCCGAAAGCCGGCCTACCGGGGCATCGACATGGACGCCGACGGCAAGATCACGGGCCTGTTCTGAGGGGGCGGGGAGAGCCCCCAAACCGGGCATCACCCAGGGTAAATCCTGCATCCCACGGGCGCCGCCCGCGTAACATGCCTGGCCTTCCCATACCGCGAGGCTTCCCATGCTCTGGTTCCTCACCGATCCCCTCTATCTCGTCGTCACCCTCGTCGGCCTCGGCCTCTCGCTCTGGGCGCAGGCGAAGGTCAAGTCGAGCTTTCGTGCATTCGAGCGTGTCCCCGTCCGTTCCGGGATGTCCGGAGCGGAAGCCGCGGCCGCCGTCGTGCGAGCCGGCGGGGCCGGCGGGATCCGGATCGAACGGCACAAGGGGTTCCTGACCGACCACTACGATCCGCGCTCCCGCACCCTGCGTCTCTCGCCCGCGGTCTACGATGGGCGCAGCGTGTCCGCCGTCGCCGTCGCGGCGCACGAGGCGGGCCACGCGATCCAGGACGCTACCGCCTATCCGCTCCTGCAGTTCCGCACCAAGATGGTCGCCGCGACGAACATCGGGAATCGGCTCTGGGCGATCCCATTCCTGTTCGGCTTGATGCTGTCGGGCGCCGTGTCGCGCGGCGCCGGGGCGACGTCGGGGTGGAGCGGGGGACAGATTCTCATGGCGATCGGGATCCTGCTCTTCGGGCTCGTCGTCCTGTTCCAGCTCGTGACGCTCCCCGTGGAGATCGATGCCTCGCGGCGCGCCAAGTCCGTCCTGGCGAGTGCCGGCATCGTCACCTCCCAGGAAGAGGCGGTCGGTGTTTCGAAGGTTCTCGATGCGGCCGCCTGGACCTACGTCGCGGCCGCGGCGGCGGGCGTGCTCCAACTGCTCTACATGATCATGCGGTTCCAGCAGAGCGACCGACGCTGAACCGCCGGCGAATCCCCGCCCCCCAATCGCACCCACGACCATGACGACTCCGATCCGCTTCGACTTCACCAACGTCCTCGCCGATGCCGTCGGCCCCGAAGGAGGGCTCGCCGAGTCGGACCTCGCCGGACTCGCGGGCGCGTCCCGCACCGCGCTCGCCGCCGTCCTCGACCGCCGCGACAAGGACCTGCGCTGGCTCGATCTCCCCTTCCAGACCGCTTCCATGCAGGAGGCGGTCGAGTTCGCTGCTTCGGTGCGCGGGCGTTTCAAGAACGTCTGCGTGCTCGGGATCGGGGGGTCGGCACTCGGGATCACCGCGCTGTCGAGTGCGCTGTCCGGTTCGTTCGCGGATCTCGATGCGTCCGCGGAGCATCCGCGCCTCTTCGTGCTGGACAACGTCGACCCCGACCTGATCGGCGAGTTCCTCGAGCGCGTCGATCCGACCGAGACCCTGTTCAACGTGATCTCGAAGTCGGGTGGCACGGCGGAAACGATGAGCCAGTTCCTCATCATGCGCGCCGCGCTGATCGAACGCCTGGGGGAAGAGAAGGCCCGCGAGCACATCGTCTGCACCACCGACGCAGAACACGGCGTGCTGCGCGAGATCGTGCGTCGGGAGGGCTACCACTCCTTCGTCGTGCCGGAGGGGGTCGGCGGACGCTTCAGCGTCCTCTCCCCGGTCGGCCTCGTTCCGGCCGCGCTGATCGGGCTCGATGTGGAGGCACTGCTCGCGGGAGCGGCGGCGATGGCGGAGCGCTGCCGTACTCCGGAGCTGTTCGAGAACCCGGCCCTCGTGCATGCCGCGGTGCAGGCCCTCCTCCACCGCGAGCGAGACCTTCCGATGGCGGTCATGTTCACCTACAGCCATCGCCTACGGCACATGGCCGATTGGTATGCGCAACTCCTCGCCGAGTCGATCGGCAAGCGCGTGGACCGCTCGGGTCGCGTCGTGCATCGCGGGCCGACGCCGATCTCGGCGGTCGGGGTCACCGACCAGCACAGCCAGGTCCAGCTCTTCGCGGAGGGACCGCGGGACAAGTGGTTCACCTTCCTGACCGTGGACGAGCCCGACCGCGACGTCCCGATCCCGCTCGCGTTCGAGGACCTCGAGGGGGCGAGCTACCTCGGCGGCAAGACCCTCGCCGAGCTGTTCCAAGCCGAATGCGTGGGGACGCGGGTGGCCCTGACCGCTGCGGGGCGTCCCAACGCGACCCTGTCCCTGGGTCGCGTGGATGCGAACGGCGTGGGCGGGTTGATCTATCTCCTCGAGCTCAGTGTTGCCGTGATGGGGGAGCACTACGACGTCGACGCTTTCGATCAGCCGGGAGTAGAGGCGGGGAAGGTGGCCGCCTATGGATGGATGGGGCGTGCAGGCTACGAGGCCGAGCGGGCCCGGATCGAGGCGGCGTCGGGTGGTCCGCGCCGCGTGGTGTAGGCTGATCGGGCCGGCTCGAGCCTCCCGGAGGCCGAGCGACCCTTGACGAGGAATGGACCGATGAAGAGCTTTCGCAGGATCCTTGTGGGCATCGACCTGACCCTCGACGGCAACGACGTCTCCGCCGGCGCTCGGCGCGCCGCGCTCCAGGCGCAGTGGCTCGCCCAGGGGACGGGCGCATCGCTCACCTTCCTACACTCCACCTGGGCCGACGCATACCCCGACCCCTCCGGCGAAGTCCTGCGCCACGGGCCGGGCCCGGAAGCCACCGCGGCGCTCGAGGCCCTCGCGTCCGAGTACGACACCGAGGAGGTTCCCTGCGAGCTCGTCTACAGCGACGAGCGTCCGTGGCTCGAGATCACGAATCGAGTCCTGCGAGGAGAGAACGACCTCGTCGTTGTGGCGCGCCACAACGCGCCGGGGGCGCATCTGTTCGGTTCGGTGACGCGCAAGCTGCTCCGCAAGTGCCCGGCACCGGTGTGGGTCGTCAACGAGCATTCGCCGCTCGTGCACGAGGCGATCGTCGCGGCGACCGACCTCACGCCCGTGGGGGAGCGGGCCCTCGAAATGGCCGCGTTCCTCGCGCGCGTCTACGGCTGCAAGCTGCACGCGGTCCACGCCTGGCAGCGTCCGCTCGGTTTCGAGATCCTGACCGAGCGTCGCGGAGACGAGCAGATGGAGGAGGCGCTCCACCACCTCGAGGAGACCGTGGAGGAACGACTCGCAGCCAGCATCGCCCGTGTCGCTCCCGATCTCGATGTGAAGGCCCACGTCGCTTGCGACGCGCCGGCGCGGATGATCGAGCGCGTGCTCGATGAGGTGAAGCCGGATCTGCTCGTGATGGGCACCGTATCGCGCACGGGCGTGAAGGGGCTCTTGATGGGGAACACCGCGGAGCGGCTGCTCCCGCGCGTGGAATGTTCTCTCCTCGCGATCAAGCCCGAGGGGTTCGTCAGTCCCGTTTCGGCGTGAGTGCCCGTGGATTCGGTCGAGAAGAACAAGGGACCCCTGGGGGATGAGGAGGACGGCGGCGGGCCGGCCGGAGGGATCGTGGAACCGGAGGAGCTGGTCGCGGAAGAGTTCGACGAGGCGCTGGCCGAGTACCCGTCCGAGGTTCCGACGCCCGCTCCTCCCCCTCCGCCGCCCAAGAAGAAGCCCCGCGGCATCAAGGGCTGGGTGGGCAAGCGCGCGAAGAGGGTGGTCGAGCGCATCTACGAGTCGAAGGCCGACGAACTCGAGGAGCGCGCCAAGCGCGTGGTCAGCTCGGCGTACCAGGATTCCGCGGAGGACATCGAGGAGCGGGCCGTGCGGGCGATGCGCAGGGCGATCGCGCTCGAGGCCGACCGCATCAAGGAGGTCATCGAGCACAGCGTTCAGGTCAAAAAGCGCGAGGTCCGCCTCTCGTTGATCGTGCTCCTCGCCGCCTCGATCCTGTACCTGATCCTCTATTGGTCGACGCACGGAGGGGGAGGACAGTGATCCCCGATCCCTACCACTACGTCCATGCGATGACCTTCGGCCTCGGGACCCTGTGGACCGCGATGGGGCTGCGCCGGCTCGCGCGGTTCGGCAAGCGCTGGTCCGCGCGGCTCGAGGGCCTCGGCCTCTCGCGGGAGTGGCTCCGCCGACGGGTGATCTCGATGGCGCTCAGGGCGACGGTCCTCGATCCGATCAACCTCGCCCTGATGCTCCTGCTCCTCTTGACCTGGAGTCTGCGCGCCTGGATCGAGCAGTGAGCCCGGGTTCGGGAAGGTTTTTCCCACCGCCGCGTGCGCGCCGGGCCGATTCGCCCCGGATCTTCCCAAGGGGCCGGGGGGTCTTGCTCGAAGGGTGAGCCGTTCCGCGCCGCCGGGATCTTTTCGCGGGAATCCCGTATTCCTGCGACGAATCGCGCCTCTGCTCCCTCGGAGGAGAGAGACGTGATGACCACGAGGAGAAGCAGGGATTGATCGGACTGAGCTGGGCCATTCTGGCCGCGCTGCTCGGTGGGCTCGCAGTGGCTGTCACGCTGACGGCTCTCCGGCGCTCCGAGCTCGCGCGGACCCGTCGACTCGTGGAAGAGCTCGGCGAGGCGCGCGTGCGCGGCACTCGCAGGGCACGCCTGCAGTACCCGCAGGTCGATCTCTCGCGCTGCCTCGGATGCGGCACCTGTGTCTCGGCCTGCCCGGAGGAGGGAGTCCTGCAGCTCATCCACGGCCAGGCCATCGTCGTGCACGGAGCGCGCTGCGTGGGGCACGGACTGTGCGCCGAGGAGTGCCCGACCGGCGCGATCGTCGTCGCCCTCGGGGACATCGAGAAGCGCGACGACATCCCGGCCGTCGATGAACGCTTCGAGGTCACGACCGTGCCCGGGCTCTTCCTCGCGGGCGAGGTGACCGGTTTCGCGCTGATCCGCACCGCGATCACCCAGGGGACCCAGGTGGGGCGCGAGGTGGCGGCGCGTCTGACCGATGTGCACCCCGGCACGGAGGGGGAAGGCCCCGTGGATCTGTGCGTCGTCGGGGCGGGGCCGGCGGGGCTCTCGTGTGCGCTCGAGGCCCAGAGCCACGGCCTTTCGACCGTCGTCCTCGAGCAGGAGTCCCTGGGGGGGACCGTGGCGAGTTACCCGCGCCGCAAGCTCGTGATGACGCGGCCGGTGGTCCTTCCGGTTCGCCGCCGCCTCGACCGCTCCGAGTACCGCAAGGAGGACCTGATGCGGATCTGGGAGGAAGTCGTCGAGGAGAGCGGCCTCCCGGTGCGGACCGGAGTGCGCTTCCAGGAGGCCCGTCGGGGCTCGGACGGAGTCTTCGAGGTGCGCACCGAGCAGGGGATCGTGCGGGCGCGGCACGTGTGCCTCGCACTCGGGCGCAGGGGAACCCCGCGCAAGCTCGGGGTTCCGGGCGAGGATCTCCCGAAGGTCGCGTACTCGCTGCTCGACGCCCAGTCCTATGTCGGGTGCCGGATCCTCGTCGTGGGGGGTGGGGACTCGGCCATCGAGGCGGCCCTCGGACTCGCGGAGCAGGAGGGGAACGAAGTCACGCTGTCCTACCGGCGCCACGCGTTCTTCCGCATCAAGGCTCGCAACGAAGCTCGCATCGAGGAAGCGATGAAGCGCGGCCGCGTGCGCGTCGTATTCGAGAGCGAGGTGATTTCGATCGATCGCGATGCGGTGGAACTCGCCGTCGGGGGGAAGGGGAGCGGACGCACCGAACGCCTCGGCAACGATTACGTCTTCGTGCTCGCAGGGGGCATCCCGCCCTTCAAGCTCCTCAAGGACAGCGGTGTCTCCTTTTCGCCCGAGGATCGGCTCCCGCCACCGACGATGACGGAGAAGAACTCCGGGCTCCTCTCCTCGTTGACGGTGGCCCTGCTTCTGTGCGTCGCGGCGATCCCGTGGATCCTCTTCCACCGAGCCTACTACTTCCTCGCGGACGCCGAGCGCCCGCATTCGGTCTGGCACGACCTCCTGCGGCCCTCCGGTTCGCTCGGGATCACGCTCGGCTCGATCGCGCTGGGACTGCTCTTCCTGAACCTCTCCTACCTCCTGCGCCGCAGTCCGCGCGTGCGGTTCTCCCTCGGACCGCTCCGGGGGTGGATGACGATGCACGTCGCGAGCGGACTGTTGGCACTCCTGTTCGCACTCCTACACGGCGCGATGGCACCGCGTCACACGGTCGGTGGGCACGCCCTGGCCGGGCTCGCGTTCCTGGCGCTCACGGGCGCGGTCGGTCGCTACCTCTACGCGTTCGTGCCGCGCGCGGCGAACGGGCGCGAGCTCGAGCTCGATGAAGTGCGGGCGCGCGTCGCGGCGCTCTCCTCGGAGTGGGAGAAGGGCAACCGCATGTTCGGGGAGCGCGTGCGAGACGCGTTGGCGGAACTGATCCCCGAGGACCATTGGAAGGGCGTCCTGCCTCGGCGGGTCCTGCGCTTCCTCGCGCTCCAGCACCGCGCACGCAGGACCCTCGCGGAGCTGCGTCGGGCGGGCCGGGCCGAGGGGATTCCGGCCGCGGAGGTGGAGCGCACGATCCAGCTCGCCCGCCAGGCGCAGCGCAGCGCTTTCGCCGCGAGCCACTTCGAGGACCTGCGCGGAATCCTCGCTTCCTGGCGCTACTTCCACCGCTGGGCCGCACTGCTCCTGGTGGCGCTCGTTCTCGTCCACGTGTTCGTCGCCCTGCGCTACGGAGGGGTCCTCGGATGAGTCCCGGGCGCGTCGACCCCAAGCTCCTCCTCGTCCTGCTCTCGGTGGCCGCCGTCGGGTGGCTGATCTGGAGCGATCTCGAGCGCACGTCTCCGGGGCCGATCTCGCGTACCCACGCGGCGGTTGCCGAACTGCGCGGAAGCGACGGCTGCGAGGCGTGCCACGGGACAGGCGCGGACGGGATGCCGAATGCGTGCAAGGCCTGTCACGACGAGGTGGCGCACGACTTCGAAGCGGTCGAGGGCCTGCACGGCCTGCTCGATGCGAAGCTCGCCGGGGACTGCGGCGCGTGCCACGTCGAACACCACGGGCTCAGCTTTCCGCTCGTCACCGAGCGCAGCTTCGAACTCGCGGGCGCGCGGGGGCCCGAGGACTTCGACCACGCCGTTCTCGAGTTCGAGCTCGTCGGTCGACACGCGGAGCTCGGATGTGCGGAGTGCCACGAGCATGCGGACGATCCGCTGCTCGTCGAGGGAACCCATCGCTTCGTCGGCTTCACCCAGGACTGCGCGAGCTGCCACGAGGATCCGCACGAGGGACGGATGGTGCGCGGCTGTGCCGAGTGCCACGGTCAGGAACGGCCGTTCGAGGAGGTGGCATCCTTCGAGCACGAGACCGTCTCGCTCGAGGGAGCCCACGCGGGGCTTTCCTGCAGCGAATGCCACCCGGCGGAGGGGATCCATTCGGTGATCGAACTCGGTGCGACGAGCGACGTCACCGAACGAGGCTGCGAGGACTGTCACGAGAGCGAACACAGTCCGGACTTCCTCGCATCGGCCGGGGGCTGCGCCACCTGCCATGCCGCGAGCGACGGGGATTTCGGAGGGCACGCCGAGCGCATGCCGATCGCGTCCCATGCGGCGAGCGGTTTCGCCCTCGAAGCCCCCCACGCGGATCTCGAGTGTGCCGCGTGCCATGCGAGGGCTCCGGCGAGTTTCGAGGAGCGCTTTCCAGGTCGTTCGGCGGACGCATGCGCTGTCTGCCACGAGGACCCGCACGCCGGGGAGTTCGCGCCCCGCGCCTGCCTCGAGTGCCACGCGCGTGACGCCTTCCGCCCGTCGCTCTTCGACGTCCGGGACCACGACCAGACCGCCTTCCCGCTCCTGGACTCCCACCGGGATGCGGACTGTGTGGCGTGCCACGAGCGGGCCCAAGACGACGCGCCGGCCGAGTTCTGGAACACCCCGACCGACTGCGCGGCGTGCCACGCGGACGCCCACATCGGAAAGCTCGTCGCCTCCGAGGCGATCCCCGACCCGAGGGATTGCTCGGTGTGCCACCGGCCCACGCACTTCGCGGACGTTCTCGGCGGTCCCGATGCGCCCCTGGATCGGGAAGGAGGGCGCGATGATCGGCTCCCCTTCCTGCACGACCGGGACACCGCGTTCGCACTGCGTGGTGAACACCGGGACGCCGCCTGCTCGGCCTGCCACCCGGAGCACCTGCGCGCGAACGAGGCGGGCCGCCGCTTCGGGTTCGCGCAGCGGCTCGGCAATGCCCAGGCACTCCCGCCCGCCGCGCGCCCCGTCGAGCGCGACTTCACGAACTGCGCGAGCTGCCACATCGATCCGCACTGGGGGGTGTTCGATGCCGTCCGCGGAGGCTGCGCGAGCTGCCACACCGAGGATTCCTTCGCCGCGGCGGCGGATGACTTCGAACACGCGCGGAGCGGTTTCGAGCTCACCGGCGCCCACGCACGCGCGGAGTGCGCGTCCTGCCACCCGGCCGTCGCGTCTCCTCCCGAGGGGGCCCGTCCGTTCGCGCGCGCGAGCGAGGTCTTCCCGGGTCCGAAGGACGACTGCTCGACCTGCCACGCCGACCCCCACGGGGGGGCGTTCCGGAACGCGACCTCGGAGCTGGCGCGCGAGAGCGGTGGATGCGCGCGCTGCCACACGACCGAGTCGTTCCATGACCTCGCGAACCCGTTCGACCATCTGGCGTGGACGGGCTATCCGCTTTCTCCCGAGCACGCCGAACTCGCCTGCGTCGCGTGCCACGTCCCGAAGGAGCGCGTGGCCCGTTACCTCGGGGGAGACCCCGCGGTGGGGATCTCGACCCATGGTCCGGTGGCCGGACGTTCCTGCGAGGACTGCCACCTGGATCCGCACGCGGGGCAGTTCGAGGACTCGCCCCGGGGCTCGGACTGCGCGCGTTGCCATCTCGACGAAGGCGGGCTCGGCTTCGACCACGATAGGGATTCACGTTTCGCGCTGGACGAGACCCATGCGAAGCTCTCCTGCGACGCCTGCCACCTCCCGTGGCCGATGGCGGACGGGAGCCAGGTCGTGCGTTACCGGCCCCTCGGGACGACCTGCGAGGCGTGCCACGGGCCGGTCGGAAGGGGTCGCGGAGAGGGGGGAGGCCGATGAGTTTGCATTCCCTGCGAATCGCGCTCTGCGTGTTCCTTCTCACGCTCTTCGGCGTCCCCGCGGTCGCACGCGGAGAGCAAGACACCGAGGGCATCGCGGTCCGCGTCACCGCGGTGGACGGGCAGCTCGTCTACCTGGATCTCGGTGCGGACGCGGGAATCCTGCGCGGGGACCGCGTGGAATTGCACACGACCGGGGGCAAGCTCCTCGTGGGCGTGGTCCAGACCGTTTCGCGCCAGTCCGCGCGTGCGAGTTTCACGGATCCCCTGGACGAGGTCGATGCGGGCACGGTGGGCGAAGTGATCGTCCCGCTCGGCCGCGGGAAAAAGGCCCCGGCCCACCCGCCGTGGTCGGCGCCCCTCGAGTCGGTGGACGAGGACGTGCCGCTGCTCGCGCCGGCGCACGGACGCGCCCCCGCCGAGCGCGAGCGCACCTTCCGAGGCCGTGTCTACACGGGGCTCGATCGCACGGACGATTCTCGGTTCGACCAGACCGATCAGACCCTGGCGACCGGAATGGACCTGGAGCTCGGAAACCCCTTCCGGCGCGGCGGTGAGATGCGGATCTCCATCGACACGTTCCTGCGCGAGGTGACGCCGCCGACGGGGCCGAGCACTCGGGATACGCGCATCCGCGTGGACCGCGCGAGCTACGGGGTGCCGCTGCGGCGCGACACGGACACGGGTTCCCTCTATGGACGTTTCCTGCACACGGAGTTCGCGGAGCTCGGAATCGTCGATGGGGTCGAGTTCGTTCGCCGTCTCGGATCCGGGGCGCACCTCGGCGTGAGCGCCGGCTTCCTGCCGTTGACCGTGGATCAGCTCTCGACCGGAGACGACTTCGAGACATCGGTGTTCTACCGGCGTTCCCTGGGACACGCGGATCGCGTCGTGTTGGGTGGGGCGTACCAGAAGACCTGGCACAAGGGGGCCGCGGACCGCGATCTCTTTCTCGGCAAGCTCGACCTGCGCGCGACCGATCGCATCTTCGTGCGCGCTGGCGTGTGGGTGGACTACTACGGAGCGACGGACACCCTCAAGTCGAGCGGGTTCGAGGTCACCCAGGCGCAGCTTTCGACGGATTGGCGCGCGACGGACGCAACCGGGCTCGGGCTATTCGCATCCCAGCGCCGCTGGCCCGACGTCGAGATGGACGCCTATCGAGTCTCGGAGGACACGATCCGCGACGGGCTCCTGCGCAGCCTCGGCGGGTATGCGTGGACCCAGCCCACCGAGCGCACACGAATCGACGGGCGTGCGAGCGCCTGGAAGGATCAGGATGATGCGGGGGGAAGCGCGAGTCTGCGCTTCACGCTGCGTCGTGTCTGGTCAGGGCGCGGAGACGCGTCCGCGGAGGTCTTCACCACGCGCGGGAGCTTCAGCGACAGCAATGGATGGAGGCTCTCGACCTGGAGGGGACTGGGGCCGGGGACGTTGCGCCTCTACTGGAGCCACTCGACCCAGGACCAGATCGACTTCGTGGGGACCCAGTCCAGCTTGGGACGGGACTCCCTGCGGGCCAGCTTCGATGCGACCTTCGGTCGCGGCTGGGATGTGTCGACGTATGTCGAACGAAGCACCGGAGACGAACAGGACTCCACGAGTCTCGGATTCCAACTGCAACGGAGATTCTGATGAGGAGACGATCGAACGCCCTAGTGTCGAATGCCGCCCTGGCGGGGGCCCTGCTCGCCCTCGTCTTCGCATGTGTCACGCATCGGCGAGATGTCCAGGACACACCGCCGCAGTCGTGGTGGGAGGGACACGGGCCGGTCGTTCCGCACGACAGCTTCCCTTCGGACTGCTCGCTCTGCCACGAAGGGGGAGGCTGGAGCCAGATTCGTTCGGATTTCTCCTTCGATCACGGCGCGGAGACCGGAGTGGTTCTCGAAGGGGCGCACCGCGCGGC
>DRLC01000391.1 GCA_011053145.1 Planctomycetota bacterium
CGATGCGGGTCTTGATGATCCCGTCGGGGGGGAGGCCGGCCTCGGTGACGCCGAGGTGAAGGGGGACGTCGGGGCGCTCGGAGGCGAAGCGCGTGTTCGCGTCGATCACGAGGCGCGGGTCGGAGTCCTTGATCGAGACGACGTAGTCGGCGAAGCCGAGCTCGTCCGCGAAGCGGCAGTGCTCCAGGGCCGAACCCACCAGGACGGCCACCTCGTCGTCGGGGTGGCGCTCGCGCCACTCGGGGGCGACCGAACCCGCGTTCACCCCGATCCGCACCGCCAGGCCGTGCTCGCCCGCGGTGTCGAAGAGGAAGCGCACCTTGTCGCGCATCGGTTTGGTGCGCTCGTGGTGGTGCAGGTGGCCCGGGTTGTAGCGGATCTTGTCGACGAGCGGCGCGACCGACGTGGCGAGCCGGTAGTTCTCCTGGAGGTCCACCGAAAGCCGCGCCTTCGTGCGGGCACGCACTTCGGCGAGGGCGGTTACGTCAGCGTCCGAATCCACGGCGATGCGCACGAGGTCCGCGCCCGCCTCCTCGAGCAGATGGACCTGGCGGACCGTCGCGTCGACGTCGCGCGTTCGGGTTGCGGCCATCGACTGCACCGCGATCGGGGCCTCGCCGCCGACCGCGAGGTCGGCGATGTGAATCGTTCGTGTGGAGCGGTCGGGGAGCATGGCAGGCGGTCTCTGGGACAGGCCCTCCATGCTATCCTGCGGGCAGAGGAGAGCCTTTCATGCGTGCGAAGATCTCGATCGTCGGAGGAGGAATCATGGGGACGGCCCTCGCGGCGCGGCTCGCTCGGCGGACCGATTGCCTGCGCGATCCGGTCGTCCTCTTCGAGCGGGACCATCTCGGCGCCGGATCCTCGGGCCTCTCGGGAGCCATCCTGCGTCAGATCTACGGAGACCGCCGCCTTGCCCTGATGGCGCGTGATTCCCTGCGGGTCTACTCGGGGTTCGAGCTGCGCACCGGTCGCCCGATCGGCTTCACGCGCACCGGCGTCCTCTCGATCGTCGGGCCCGACCAGGCGGAGTGGCAGGAGCGCCTGGGCGCCATCCTCGCCGAACTGCGCGAGCACGGGATCGACATCCGCGCGGTCGACGCGGACGAGATGCGCGACCTGGTGCCGGGCATCGAAGTGGCGGACGGCGCGCTCGGCGCGTTCGAACCCGACGGGGGATTCGTCGATCCGGTCGCCACCGTCGATGCGTTCGCGGGACTCGCCCGCAGCCGCGGCGCGGTGACCCGTCTCGGCTCCCCGGTCGAACGCGTGCTCGTCGAGAACGGCCGCGCGGTGGGGGTGCGCGTCGACGGAGAAGACGTCCCCTCGGAGATCGTCGTCCTCACGGGGGGGCCGTGGACCGGCTCGCTCCTCGCCGAACTCGGCATCGAGATCCCGCTGCGCATCGTCGTCCCCGAGAACGCGTTCCTGGCGATGCCGCGCGAGGACCCGTGCGCGGAGGAGGAGCAGCCCGCCACCGGACTGGCCGCGTTCGCGGACTGCCTCGATCCGTTCCTGTCGGTCGCCGCGGTCGAAGCCAGCCCGCCCCCGGGCATGCACCCGGTCCTGATCGACATCGAACGAGGGATCTACGCGCGCTGCGAACCCGCGTCGGTGCGAACCCGCGTCGGTCGACTCGACTACGAGGGCGATGCGGTGATCGAGACCCCCGAACAGCGCCCCGCCGAGCCGAGTGCGGAGCTCTGCGCCTGGGGACGCGAGCGTCTCGCCGGCCGGCTTCCCGTCTACGAGCACCGCGAAGACGCCGGCGGGATCACCGCCTGGTACACCCTGACCCCGGACGCGCAGCCCGTGATCGGACCGGCGCCCGGGATCGAGGGCCTCTTCCTCGCGACCGGGTTCTCCGGCCACGGGTTCAAGCTCGCGCCCTCCGTCGCCGAGGGCCTCGAGGAGATGATCTCGGGGCACCCGGTGACCGCGTTCGATCCCGAGCTCTTCGCACCGGACCGCTTCACGGGGAACGAGGCCTGGGGCGGCCAGTTCGGCCTTTGAAACCCCGGAGTCTCCCCGGGCGGCCCTCCCGCGATCGCAGAGCGGTCCTCGCCGCGCTCCTCGCACTGGCGGGACTCGCGATCGCGGCGCGCGCCCAGGAGAGTGCACCGAGACTTCCGGAGGACACCCTGCCGCGACCGCTCCCGCGGACCATCCCGCTCGGCCTCCCGGACTCCCTCGCCGATCGCCTCCCCACCCCGGAGGTCGCCGCCCTCGGCCGCCGACTCTTCTTCGACCCGATCCTCTCCCGCGATCGAAGCCTCTCCTGCGCCTCGTGCCATGACCCGGCCCACGGATTCGCGGACTCGGCACCCTTCTCGAGCGGCATCGACGGCACATCCACGACCCGCAACACGCCGACGCTCTTCAACCTCGCGTTCGGCCGGCACTTCTTCTGGGACGGGCGAGCGCGGTCCCTCGAAGAGCAGGTGCTCGTGCCGATCGCGAACGAAGCCGAGATGGCCCTCGCGATCCCCGATGCGCTCGCGCGCCTCGGTGCCGAATACGGCGCCGAGTTCGAGCACGCCTTCGGCGGGCCCGCGAATGCCGAGCGACTCGCGTCGGCCCTCGCGGGTTTCGTACGCCTGCTCCTGCGCGGCGACCGTCCGGTGGATCGCTTCCGCGCCGGCGATCTCGCCGCCCTCGATCCCACCGAGCGCGCGGGCCTGTGGCTCTTCGAGAGCCGCGCCGGGTGCTGGCGATGCCACGATGGCGCGAATTTCTCGGACGAAGGTTTCCACGCCACGGGCATCGGGGCGCGGAACGGGGAACTCGAGGACGGGCGCGCTGCGGTAACCGGTGATCCGGCGGATCGCGGGCGCTTCAAGACACCGACGCTGCGCGGGCTCTCCCTCACCGCTCCCTACATGCACGACGGGAGCCTCGCGACGATCGAGGATGTGATCGAGTTCTACCGCCGACCGGTGCCCGAGGGGCTGGAAGGTCTCGATCCTCGCTTGCTTCCCCTGGAACTCAGCGACGGGGACGCCGAGAGGCTCGCGGCGTTCCTCCGAACCCTCTGATTCACGCCCGGCCCGGGATCCGCTCTTCGGTGCGCGGCCCGGGGAGCGCCGCCCTCGGTTCGACCGGCGCATCCACCGGCAGGCGACCGCGGCATGCGTCGACGACGCCGCGGAGCATCTCGAGCCGCTGCGCTTCCCCGAACGGGGTGGAGAGCGCTGCGACATTGCGCGGCCCGCAGCCGGTCTCGATCTCGCGCGCGGTGAGCGCATCGATCTCGCGGACGAGTTGGTCGATCTCGCGCGCGCGCCCGGCGAGGTCGGATTCGAGCCGACCGACGAGCGCTTGCGGGAGGGGCCAGGGGGCTCCTTCGCCGAGGGGCAACAGGCCGAGGTCGCCGTGGCGATCCTGGATTCGTGCCAGGGTCCAGCCGAGGACGCGCTTGCGGCGCAGGATCGAGCGCGCGTCGATCGCATGGTCGTGCCCGCACCCGAGGTCCGGATCGAAGACCACGCGCAGGCCGAAGCGCGCCTCGAGGCGGAAGCCGAGCTCGGAATCCTCCCCTCCCGCGTAGGGCAGCGCGGGATCGAAGCCGCCCACCGCCTCGAGGAACCGGCGTGGGATCGAGACATTGCCGGTGCAGAAGCTCCGCCCGTGGTAGCGCACTCCCGGTTTCATCGCGGGTTGCGCGAACAGGCAGGTGGTGCGCTCCACGTACTCTCCGACCGAATGGCGGCGGTGCTCGGGAAGCAGGGTGAAGGTGCCGAGCACCGCCGTCGGCTCGTCCGACATCCGGTGGCGCAGGAGATGGCCGGAGAGCAACCGGGCATCGGGCACCGCGTCGTCGTTCAGGAAGAGGACGAGTTCCCCGCGTGCTTCGCGGATCGCGAGGTTGCGCGCCGGGCCGGGACCGAGGCCGTTCTGTCGTAGGACGGAGAGCGCGAAGGGGGCGCGCACCCCGGCCAGCGTCTCGCGGGCGGGGGGCGTCGAGGCATCATCCACCACGAGAACCTCGAAACGGCGCGGGTCGAGGTCCTGGGCGGCGAGGCTCTCGATGAGGCGCTTCAGTTCCCGCGGCCGATCGTGGGTCGGAACGATCAGCGTGAGTTCGGGGGTGGCCGGGCGCCTCGCGAGCTGGGGCACCGCGGCGTCGTCGTCGCGCTCGAGATCGACGCGCGGCGCACCGGGATCGCGCTCCTCCCGGGCGAGTCGCGCTTCGACGTAGCCCGCGCGCAGCCAGGCGTCGAGGAGTCCCGGGACTCTGGAGACGAGTTCGCCGCGGATCTCGGCGACGAGGGTCGAGTAGGGGCTCCCGAGCGATTCGAGCGTGGAGAGATCGAGCCGGGTGAACTCGTCGAGGGCTTCGCGGCACCGGCGGTCCGCGTCCGCGGAGACCGCGGCCTCTTCGGCGAGCACCTCGAGGGGCTGGCTCACCCAACGGGGCGCGCGGGCGAGGACGGAGCGACCGTGGCGAGCCTCGAGCTCGGCGAGGGCCCGTCCGTCGCCGACGCAGGCGGTCTCGAGGTCCACGAGGGCGCAGGGCTCCTGGCGGAAGGTGCGCGCTCCCGGGAGTCCCGCGGCACGCAGGCCCGAGGCTTCGAGGCGCAAGAGCAGATCGCCGGCCGCCGCCTCGTCGAGGGCCGCGTCGAACCCGCCGTGCTCGACGAGGACCTCGAGGGGGAGGCTGAGGTTCGAGGGTCGCAGTCGGTGGGGCTCGACGAGGGGCGCGCGCTCCCCGGCTCCCTCGCTCGTGAGCCAGTGCTCGAGGGCGGCGTTCGCGCGGTCCGGACCGAGTTCGATCCCGACGCGCGGCGCGGACGGGCCCGAGCCCAGGGCGTGTGCGGCGAGGTGGACCTCCAGGAGATCGGGCGCGGGGACCGTGCGGGTTTCGAGGAACAGGACGAGCCCGCCGCGCGCGATCGAGAGGGCGGCGTTGGCGTCGGCCCCTCGGGTCCGCTGCCCGGCGCGGGAGCGATCGAGCGTCCGCAACGGGAACGCGGGATCGAGCGTGCGCGTCAGCGCGGCCGCGTCGCCGGCGGTGTCGACGACGAGGACCTCGAAGGCGCGCGGCCCCGTGCTCTGGCGGCCGAGGGCTTCGAGCGTCCTGAGGAGGCGGCGTTTGGACGCCGCTCCTCCCTGCGACCGAACGATGACCGTGATGGCGGGCGGATTCGCCGACTCCTTCTGCTTCGCGGTGAGCGCGACCGCGTCCATGCGCGATTCGACGAAGCGAGAGCGATAGCGTTCGGCCGCGATGCAGATCCCGGGGCGTTCGACGTGTGCCACCGCGCCTTCGGTTCGGAGCGCGCGCCAGAGTTCGAGTTCGACGGCCGCCAGGTCGCTCGGTCCCTCCGGCCCGGAAACCATGCGGGCGAACGCATCGCGCGTCAGGACCATGCCGCCTTCGAAGAGCGGGCCCGGCGTCGCCCCCATCGCCGCGGGGCTCGCGCGGTCGACGAACATACCGCGAGAATCGGCGAGGTAGGCGTCGCACGTCACGCACGCGGCGCCTTGGTCGAGGGCATCGAGCGCGTGGGCGATCCGAGTCGGCAGGGTGCGCGTGTGCGGCGGGGTGAGGACGAGGATGCGCTCTTCGACGGCATCGGCCGCGGCACGCCAGGCGCCGACGCGGGTCGGGGACGCCGCGCGCAGGACGAGGTCCGGGAGGAGGGGGTCAGGCAGTCCGTGACCGCTGCCGCGCGGCGGGAACCGATCCAGGCCTTCGCTCGTCGCGTCGATCCAGACCGGCCGGACGCGCGCACCACGGGAGAGCGCGAGATCGCGGCGGAGGTCGAGGAGCAGCTCCCCGATCCCCGCGGGCCC
>DRLC01000392.1 GCA_011053145.1 Planctomycetota bacterium
AGGAGTTCCTGCCGGCCATGGCGCGTGCGTTTCCGACCATGCGGTTCGTCCTGATCGTGCGCGACCTGCGCGCGATCGTCGCCTCGCAGAACAGCCAGAGCGTCGTCGGTGTCGGCAAGCGCCCGTTGCTCTTCTACGCACGTCACTGGCGCAAGAGCGTGGCCTACACGCGACTCTTCGAGCGCCACGACCCGCGGATGCGCGGGCGCGTGCACGTCGTGCGCTACGAAGACCTCGTCACCGAGCCGGAGCGAGTGCTCCGCGGAGTGTGCTCCTTCCTCGAGGCACCCTTCGACGAGCAGATGCTCGAGCCGGGCCGCTACCGCGCGCTCGACGAGCGAGGCACGTGGACGCCGAACTCCGCGTTCGAAGAGCGCGGTGCAGCGCTCTTCCAGGATTCGATCGACCGTTGGAGGGGAGTCCTCCGTGGGGACGAGGTGCGTGCGATCGAAGCGCTTGCGGGCCCGGAACTCGTCGAGATGGGCTACACGCTGACCGCTCCCCCGATCGACCCGCTCGAGTGCCTCGAGCTCGACTGCGAGCCGCGCGTCGAGGAACTCGCGCCCTGGATCCGGCCGTTCCCGTGCAGCGCCTACCTCGACGATCCCGAGCTGGCCCGCGTCGAGTACGGGTGGGAGGCACGCCGCCGCGCGATGATCGAGGGTGCGGGCGTGCTCCTGCCGGGCGAAGAGGAGTTGGTCCTCGACCGGCGTGTCCTCGAGGACCTGCGGACCGCCTGGACGCCCCTCGCCGGCGCGGCCTGAGGCGCGGCGTCGGAACGGGCCGGAATGTCCTCGCCAGACCATCGCGGCCCGGGCCCGCGCTGCGTACCCTTCCGCCCACCCCTCGCTCCTGCGGGGGCGGCTCCATGGGCACCTCCTCCCGCATCGGCCTTCGACGACTCCTGCTCGTCGCTCTCCTCGCAGCCGCGAACCTCTCGCTCTGGCTCATTCCCGGGCCGGTCGTGGAGTACATCGCGCGCGATCGTCCGACGCTGCTCGGGCGCTACTCGGTCGAACGCCTGACCGGGATTATCGCGCTCGCGATCTTCACGCTGATCGCGCTCTACATCGCGTTTGGAGCGAGGGAGCGGCGGCGCGGTCGGATTGCGCGCGTGCTCATCTCGCTCGTCGTCTCGCTCGCGATGATCGGGGCCGGGGAGTGGGCGCTCAGGAGGCATCCTCCGACGCCCCGCTACCTGATCGAACCCGCGTATCGCGTTCGGGCTCCGCACTACCGCGCGGCTTTTCCGTTCCGCGATCAGCCCGAAGCCGATCGAAGCTATCCGCGCCGGCCCCCGGGATTCCCGACCGAGGAGATCGTGCTCGAGATGGACGCGCGAGGCTTCCGGAATCCCGACGGGATCGAGCGGGCGGAGATCGTGGCGATCGGCGATTCCTTCGTCGAGGCGCCGCACGTCACCTCCGAGGAGCTGTGGACGACGCGCCTCGGGAAGAAGCTCGGGGTGACCGTCTACAACATGGGAACCTCCGGAGAGAACCCGGGAGGGTACTTCCACAAGCTCGAGCACTTCGCGCCGGAGCTCGCGCCGCAGACCATCGTCGTGATGCTCTACGAGGGCAATGACTTCCGCGGATACAAGCGCAACGAGAAGCCCGAGGGGATTCGCGGCTCACTCCTCAGGCCGCGTTCCCGCGAGGTCTTGGTGGACCTCTTCGGCCCGCTGCGCGCGGACGCGGTCGTTCCGGACGCGGAGCGCGTCGACTGGCTCCCGGTCGGAGTCCCCTCGGATGCGGGGACGACCTGGTATGCGTTCAGCCCGCGCAAGGTGGGAGAGCTCTTTCGAACCGAGGAGGAGATCCACGCCCAGCGCGGATGGAACCAGGTGCGCGACGGGATCGAAAGGGCGGCGCGCTTCTGCCGAGAGCAGGGGATCGACCTCGTCATCGCCTACGCGCCGGTGAAACCCCACGTGATCCTGCCCCTCGTGCGGCAGCAGCTCGACCCGGACGTGCTGCTCGCGTTCACGAAGATCCAGCGAAAGAGTCTCCCCGAGGCAAAGCGCGAACTCACGGACGGCCCGGCCTTCCTCGAAGCGCTGATGGCGAATCTCGACACCGAGGAGCGCGCGACCCGCGAGGTTTGCGAAGCGGCCGGCGTGGGATTCGTCAGCTTGACCGCGCCGCTGCGCGAGGCGATCGCCGAGGGTCGCCAGGCCTACTTCACCTACGACCAGCACTGGACCTCCGTCGGACACCAGGTCGTCGGGGAGGAGCTCTGGAAGTTCTTCCAGTCGCGCAGGCCCTAACCCGGATTCTTCATGAGCCTGCACCCCAGACTTCGCAGTCGACCGCCTTCGGCGGTCTCTCGTCCCCTGACGGCACCTTGCGATTCCTGCCGTCCTCGTCGACCCGTCAGGGGGATCCCCTTTCCAGGGATCCACTGGATCCCTTGAATCCGCTTCGCGGACCGGGGCTTACCCTCCGGGGTCAGGAATCGCAAAGCACCATCAGGAAACGAGTTGCTGTGCCTGGTGCACAGGCTCATGAAGAACCCGGGCTAAGGGCTCGGGGTCAGCGCTCGGGGACCGTGACCCACCAGGCGCGTTCGGATTCGAGCAGCCCGTAGGGGTCGGTCAGGACCCAGGGGAGCTTTTCGCCCGGGAGTTTCGTCGAGTCGCGCGCGCGGCAGATCACGCGGTAGCGCCCCGGTTCGAGGTCGGAGGCGCGCAGTCGGAACGTGTGCTTGCCGTTCTTGCGGTGTTTGATCTCCTGGGCGGGCTTCGCATCGATCGGGCGCAGGGCGCCCCGTTCCCGGCGGTCGCCGGAGAATCGGCCCTGGATTGCGTAGCGCTGGTCGTACCCGGTCGGGTCGCGCGGCGCCTCGCCCTCGGGGAGCACCCACCAGCGCGTGTCGATCGTGTGGCTGCGCGGCCGCATCACGTGGACCTCGAACTCGAGGGAGTCGGTGAGTTCGAGGGAGACGGTGTGGTCGAGCGGGTGGGGGGGAGAACTCTCCCACTCGATCGGGTCGACGAGGCGGTAGATCGCGAGCAGTAGGGCTTCGCGACAGGGGGGGCAGAAGAACTCGCCGTTCAGCATCACGCAGCCGGACGCGGTCGGCTTGTAGGCACCGCGCTCCCGGCCGGCCGCTCCCTCGTAGACGCCGACGCCCTTTGCGCGGGCCCGGATCCAGGGTGCCCAAGGGACCTTCTCGGGATCGGACTCCGCCGAAACGTTGGGCGAGGAACGGAGCTCTCCGCGCTCGTGGGTGTAGGTCGCGTACTCGTCGCCGAGACCGCCGAAGGCGTGTCCCCACTCGTGGATGATCGTGGATGCGTCGCGCCCGCCGATCGTGGCGATGCCGGGGCTGCCCGTGCCGAGGGAGCCCGCGCGGACGAACACGATCGCGAGGCCGTCGTTCTCCGGGACATTGGCTAGGGCGCGTTTCACGGCCTCGGGATCCACCGCGACGTGTCCCTGCACGGTCCCCATGACGTGGCCGTCCAGCGCGGTGTCCTCCTCCCGGCCGAATCCGTCGACGTTGTCGTCCTTGCTGACGAGGTTGTAACGCAGGAAGTTGAAGTAGCTGAAGTATTCGCGAAACGTGCGCTGGCGCTCGAAGATCGCCGGTACGTCGTCCGCGACCTTGTTGAAGCCCTTCTGGTGGCCGAGCGTGTACCCGTCTCCCATCAGGGCGACATCGACGCGGTTGTCGGGCGGACCGGCCTCGACGATCCACTTCGCCCCGAGGAAGGTGGTCGGTCGGGCGCGGCGCTTGGCCTCCCGGCCGGCGGGCGTATCGGGGTACTTGGTCGCGATCAGCCGGAAGGTCTTGACCGCGTCCTCGTAGCGCTCCTTCTCGAGCGCGAACTCCGCCTTGGCGAAGAGCTCGTTCGCGCGCTTCTCGTCCTTCTCATCGCGGGGGATCGTCGCGATCGGGACCAGAGCGAGGAGCGCCAGGGGCAAGAGGGAAGCGAGGGGCACGGCGGGATTCTAACACGGACCCTCCCCCGGGCCGCCGCCGGGCTTCCGGACCCGGTCAGGCCGCCGGCACGAGTCGCTCGACGACCTTCTCGTAGCCGAGCGTCCAAGGGGTGCCGCTCCAGTCGCGGCAGCTCCCGCAGATCGAATCCGCGGGGAAGGCGTCGTTCAGGTGGGCCATGCGCTGCGCCCAGTACGCGGGACCGTGCCACTGGTCGAAGATCGACGCGGTTTCGACCGACTCGAGGGCCGTCTTCTGCTCCCAGTCGATCGGACAGGTCTTGACGATCCCGCGGTGGTTCACGACCACCCGGCGGAAGTAGTGGGCGCAGGGCCAGCGCGCGTCCCAGCCGGGGAAGCGGGACTCGGTCGGATCGTTCAAGCCGACGTTGGAGGTCATTTCACGGACGATGACCTCGTCGACGAGCGGTTCCCAGAAGGATCGGAAGGCGTCGAGCTCGCCGTGGTTCGCCTCTTGGTGGACGAAGCTCACGACGACCTTCACGTCCGCGCCGCGGGCTCGGCGGAGTTCGAGGAAGCGGTGCACGTTCGCGATCGTGCGGTCGAAGGAGAGCCCCACTCGAATCGCCTCGAATGTTTCCTTGGTGGCTGCGTCGAGGGAGAAGTCGACCATCGCGACGCCGCTGTCGAGCAGGCGTTCGGCCCGCTCGGCATTGAGCAGCGACCCGTTCGTCGTGAGCCCGACGGGCCCGACACCGCGCTCCGACGCGTAGGCGAGCATCTCGAAGAGCTGTGGATGGACGAGGGGCTCGCCGTCGGCGGTGATGCGAACGAAATGGACGTCGTGCTCGGCGCACTCGTCGATCACGCGCTGGAAGGACTCGAGGGTTTGATGGTCCTTGTGCTTGAGGAAGGCGGGGAGTCGGCCGTCCTCATCGCGCAGGGACTGCGGGCAGTGGACGCAGCGCGCGTTGCACAGGTTCGTGATGTCGAACATCACGTAGGTCGGGAACTCCGCGCATTCGAGGGACTCGAATCCGTACGGGGCGGGCATGCCGCGCTCGTCGAATCGAGATCCGTCCGGAATCGGCCGGTAGCGCAGGGATGCGGCCCGCGAAGCGGCGAGTTCGAGGAAGCCGTTCAGGTTCCAGCTCCGCGGGCTGCACTCGGAGAGAGCGCGTTCGAGGGCGGGGCCAAAGCGCGCGTCGAGGAGGCTCTGGTCGAAGGAGACCAACGCTCGGGCATCGTAGGCGAAGCGATGCGCCGCGCAGTGCTCCCGCAGATCGGCGAAGAAGGATTCGAGAGAGTCGCAGCCGAGTTCCAGCCAGGACCGCGAGGAGATCGCCCGGACGCCGATGCCGACGGGTAGGCGGCAGTGCTCCCATTGGCTGAAGCTCGATTGGCGACTCGGATCGAAGCAAGCGAGGCCGCCGAGCACGACCTCCGGATCCAGGAAGACCTGGGAGGGGTCGACGACGAGGAAGGAATCGTGCCCTCCGCTCTGGAGAGCCTGGTTGAGTTCCGCGGGATCGTGGAGGCTCGGGAGGAGCTCACCGCATCCCGTACCGAACCAAACGACGGGACCGCCGATCGTCCCGAGCCGCTCGAGGAAGTCGGATCGGGCCCATGCGAGCCGCAGGGCCGTGGAGGGAGGCCCGCCGGAGCCGTCGAGGACGACGAGCGGCGGCCTGTCGTGCGTGGTTTCGTTCACAAGACCTGCTCGCGGAGGCTCAGCCCTCGACCTGGGTGATCCGGATCCCGTAGTTCTTCCCGATCGTGACGACCTCTCCCCGCGCGACGGTCTTGCCGTTCACGAGGATGTCGGCGGGTTCGTGCGCCTCGCGGTCGAGCGAGACGAGGGAGCCTGGGCCGAGGCGTACCAGTTCACCGAGGGTCATTCGGGTCTGGCCCATCTCGACGGTGACGGCGACGGGGACGTCGAGCAGGTGCCCGAGTTCCATCTCCTCACCGTCGGCGTTGTCGCCGGCGATCTCGTGCAGGCGCGCGGCCTGGACGCTCACGGCCTCGGTGGCCTCGTCGATCGCTTGCTCGAGGTCGACGTCCTGCTCGACTTCTTGGGGGGTGTCTTCACTCATGGTTGGCCTCTCCTTCTTCGATGAGGTGTTCGATGCGGAGCGCGACGAGACCCTGGTGGGTTCCGAGCACGCCGGCCGCGTGGGGCTTGCCTTCGACGCACAGGGTCGCGGGTTCGCCGACCTTTGCGTCCAGGGGGATGACGTCGCCGGGTTCCAGCTGCAAGAGCTGTTCGAGCGGGATCTCGGACCCCTGGATGCGTGCGCTGACCTCGACGGTGACGCGGTCGAGATGGGCGGGAAGTTCGATCGGGCCTTCGCTCGCGGCGGAGCGCCCAGGGGGATCGATCGGGATGTAGCAGTCGATCACGCTGGGGCTCTCGGAGTCTTCGATGCCGAACGCGACGTGCAGACGATAGGGATCCGCGCACTCGCCGGCGTCCTCCCAGGATCCGAGGGCTTCGTTCGACTGCGCGACGGATACGTTGCCGCCCTCGGCGCCGATGGCCGCGAGGACCGAGTGGGCCACGGGGAGCAGGAGGCTCTGGAGGACTTCTTCCTCGATCGGCGTCATGCGGCGCGGCTCGTCGATGTCCGCGTGGGAGCCCAGGATCGATTCGACCGTACGCACCGCTGCGACGTTGTCCCACAGGACCCAGGCGGGCTGGCCGTGGACCTCGAATCGCAGCGCGGTGAGCGGACCCGTTTCCTCCTCGCCAAAGAGGTCCGTCGCGCTGCTCTCGGCGACGGAGGTGAGTTCGAGCGGGACGACCGAGCCGATCGTCTCGGCCATCGCGCGCTCGATGTCAGGAACCAGCGACGCGATCGAACGCTCCACCTCCTCGAGCTCCTCGGAGCTGAGGCGGACGGGGCGCGAGAAGTCGCGCTCGACGACGGCGGGTTCCGCCGCGTCGGTCGAAGCCAGGGCGGCCTGGATGGCCTCCGCTTCTTCGGGTTCCACGTTCTCGGTCACGGGGGTGGGTCTACTGGGTGAGGAACTTGGCGAACTTGATGCTCGTGATGCGTCCGAACACCCCGACTTGTACGTCGCCGCTGAAGTCGTCCTTCAGGCCGGTGAGGTCCACGAAGATCGTCAGTCCCGTGTCGCTCTCCAGCATCAGGTCGTCCTCGGTGCGGTCGAAGGAAACCTTCGGGCCGTCGTCGAGGGAGATCTCGGCCTTCGGAAAGTCGACGTGGATCGCGTGGGCCTTGAATCCGCCGCGCATCGTGGCGTCGTCGATCGACAGGCCGGGGCCGATGCCGCTTTCCTCATCCGGCTTGACGTGGTTCGTCTCGTTCCCGATGTGAATCGGGAAGAGCAGTGGATTCACGACCTCCTGGATCTCTTCCTTGAACGTTTCCTGGCCGACCAGATCCTCCACGTCACTCATCGTCTTCTGCCGGGCCACTCCGATGAGGGCGTCGATCAGGTCCGCTTGGTAGACGGGGTCGGCGACCCTGGCCTGTACATAGGTCTCGTCGTAACCCATGTACGTGGCCTGCAGGTTCATCACGAGGTAGCGGCGACCGTTGTCGCCCCGGAGGTTTACCTGGAGGTCTTCGGCCGAGAGCGGAATCACGAACGGGCCGTCGAAGGGGGGGGCGACCTTGGGGCTGGGCATCGCGACCATGACCACCACGTAGGCGGCGGCGATCAGGCCGATGATGCCTCCCCCGAGGACGAGGCCCTTCTTGCTGCCCTTCTTCTCGGTTTCTTCCTGGGCCTCTTCGGCCTCTTGCTTCGTTTCTTCAGCCATGTTGGAGCGGGGTCAGCGGGGAGCGTCGGCGGGGATGACGAGACGCGCGTCGACGCTTCTCGTGCCGGGGCCGTCGGAGTCGATTTCGCGCAGCCAGGCCCGCGCCGAGACGCGAGTCTTCGGGAAGTCGTGGGCTTCGATCAGGTAGCTGCGCACGGCATTCGCGCGGGCGAAGGCCAGGAGGGCGTTTCCCTGTCGGGTCGCGTTCCGGGCGTCGAGAGCGTGCCCCTCCAGGAGGAGCGTTTGGCCGCCGGCCGGGTAGAGCATCGGGGCAAGCAGGTCGATGTAGCGCTCGGCGTCCGGCGTCAGTTCCGAGGAGCCGCGCTCGAAGATCGCGATCGCCGGCTGGGAGATCTGGTCGTGGGGCGCGAGCGCGGTGGCGGCCTTCGTGCGGATGATTTCCAGACTGGAGGCGTCGAGGACGTCCTCCGGGCGCTTGTTCGGATCCGGCTCCGGCGGGAGATTGAAGCGCTGGCGAACCTCCTCGAAGGTGGACGCCTTTTCGTTCTCGTCCATCAGGCCGGGAAGTCCGAACGAGCGGACCGCGACCAGGAAGGACCCGACGCCGGAGGCCACGAGTCCGATGTCCTGCTCTTTCGACATCGAGACGAGCAGGATGAAGAAGGTCAGGATCAGCGTCATCATGTCGCCGAACGAGACCATCCACGCCGGTGCGCCTTCTTCGTCGCTCATCGCAAGCCCTCCTTCTGCTGCGCCTCGAGGTGCTGAGCCCGAGACTTGGAGAGGGACAGGACGCGTACCCGCACGCGGCGGTTCAGCCTCCTCCCGCCGGGGCTGACATCGTCGGCACGCGGGTGGGTCGAGCCGAGGCCGGCGATCTGCACCAGGTCGGGGTTCATGGCGCTGCGGCTGAGCATCACCGTTGCGGCAGCCTGGGCGCGGGCGAGCGAGAGGGAATCCTCGTCGGGATACTCCGGGGTAGCCTGAAATGCACCGTCGGTGAATCCCTCGACGACGACGAGGTGGGGGTAGTTCTCGAGTACGCCCGCGAGCTGCACGAGCGCTTCTTCGAGTTGGGGCGAGACCTCCGCGGATCCCGGGGCGAAGCACTCCTCTTCGCCGAACTGGATCACCAGGCCGTCGCTCACGTCGCTGAAGTCCACCTCCTGCTCGTTCTCCTGGGCGACCCTTCCGATCTCCTCGATGTCCTCGGGGAGCTGATCGGGCGGACGGGTGTGCGGACGTGGGCCGCCGCGCCGAATGTTCGCGGCGGACAGAATGTCGGCTTCCCCGGGCGGGACGAGGTCATAGCCCTTCGAGCTCTTGATCCCACGTTTGCCGGGAAGGAAGGAGTCGACCTTCATCGCCTCGTAGGTGTCCATGCTCGAGAAGGTCATCAGGAGCACGAAGAACGTGACCAGGAGCGAGATCATGTCCGTGAACGTGACGACCCATTCCGGCGCTCCCGCCGGGCCGCTCGGTTCCTCGCGTTTCTTCTTCTTCGCCATCGGAGCACGGGGGCGTCAGGCCACTTCCTCCCGGACCGTGGGGGCGATGAAGCTCTTGAGCTTCTCCTTGATGAGCTGCGGGCCTTCGCCGGACTGGATCGCGACGATCCCCTCGATCATCAGCGCGCGGAGCAGGGTCTCTTCGTTGTCCCGAATCTCGAGCTTGCCGGCGAGCGGGATGCAGAACATGTTGGCCGCCATGGCCCCGTAGAGCGTCGTCAGGAGAGCCGTCGCCATACCGCCGCCGATCTTGGACGGGTCGGACAGGTTCTGGAGCATCTGCACGAGCCCGACCAGCGTCCCGATCATTCCGAACGCGGGCGCCATCGACCCGAACGCGTCCATCATCTTCTTGCCGGTCAGGTGGCGCTGATGCTCCCACTCCGCCTCGAGTTCCATGATGTCGCGCACGGTTTCGGCGGGGAAACCGTCGATCACGAGCTGCACGCCCTTCGCGAAGAACTTGTCGTCGACCTCTTGGAGCTTCGTCTCGAGCGCCAGGAGTCCCTCCTTCCGGGCGAGGTTCGCGTACGTGATGATGCGATCGATCTCCGCGGTGCAGGAGGGTGCCTTGTAGAAGAACGTGCGCATGCAGACCTTCACGAGGACCTTGATGTTGTCCAACGGGAAGTTCATGAGCACCACCGCGATCGTGCCCCCGAACACGATCATCATGGACGGCACATCGACGAAGATGACCAGTCCACCCGGCCCCGTCGCCATGGCGAAGAAGACCAGGCCGAAGGCGAGGACGGTTCCGATGACGGTCGTGATGTCCATGCGGGAAGGTGGGGCGGGCCCGACGCGGTGGGGACGGGCACCCCGTGAACGCTTTGGGGATGGGCTCTGGCTAGGGGGAATCGACGGGCTCGCGGGGCACGAACCCGGTTCCTTATCGGTCTCGGATGGGGATTCCTTGACCGAAGGGGGAGTGCAGAGGAGCCTCCCGAGGGCTCCCCTGCGCTCCTATCGACGCCCGTGGCGAACGGGTGGAGTCGGAAACGCTTTCGGGGTCGAGCCAGGCGGGATCAGGGCAAGGTGATCCGGACCTCGGTCCGGTCGCCCGCCGAGAGCGCCGTGCGCGCGCGGGCGCGCCGGTCTCCGAGGACGGCGAGGATCGTGACCCGTCCGGTCCCAAGACCGCCCAGCGTCGCCCAGCCGTCGCTTCCGGTGCGGACCTCCGGCGCCCAGATCCGCTCGTCGATGCCGTTCGGGTCCCGGGCGAAGACCAGCGCGTCCGGGAGCGGCGCGCCCGAGCGATCGGTGACCTGGACGCGAACCTCGGCCGCCACCGGGAGCGTCACCCGCAGTCCCTCCCGCTGCTCCCCGTCGGTGAGCACCACATCCCGCAGGATGCGAACCCCCAGTCCGTCGTCGGGATCGACCACCCCGATCCCCCCGAGACGCAGGCGGTAGGTGCCGGCGCGCAGATGGGCGATCCTCCAATTGCCGGCGTCGTCGGAAACGGTGCGTCGGACGACACCGAGTCTTCTGGAGCCGACCGGCTCCTCGGTCGGGGTCAAGAGGACGCTTCGCCCGGCCGCGCCCGATCCATCCGGCGCGAGCACGCGGCCGGAGAGCGAAGCGGTCGGCAGGCGAAGCTCGAGGCCCGCGTTGTCGCCCCCGGCGATCTCGCGGGGAAACAGGACCTGGGTGGAGGGGTCTTCCCCGACCGCGAAGCGCACCGAACCGGGCGCGGGGAGCACGACCCGGAACGAGCCGTCGGGACCGGTGCGAGCCATCGTGATCGGCCGCGTCCCGGATTCGGGGAGCACATGAACGACGAGACCTGCTTCTGGACGATCACCGGCCAGGACACGCCCCTGGACATGGACCGCATCGGGAGGCTCGTCCCCGAGGGTGATGCGCATGACCCTCCCGGGGCGGACCTCGACGACCTTCTCCGCGCGCTCCGCATAGGCGACGACGAAGTCATCCGGGGCCCCGGTGTCGGGAGCCCAATCCAGGAAGATCCGGTAGGTGCCCGGGGCCAGGAAGAGCGTGAAACGACCCGTGTCGTCGACGTCCGCCGTCCAGCGGTCCAGGCCCTCGACCTGACGCGCGACCACCCGTCGTCCGGCCCGGTTCGGGATGTTCTCGAGGACCTCTCCCTCGACGCGAACTCCCGAGACGAGATCGATCACCACGTCCTCGATCCGAGCGTTCGGTTCGAGCGAGAAGAACTGGGGATCGGACTCGGGTTCGTGCAGGGCCCGTGCGGAGAGAGCCGCGCCGCCGGTCGTGAGGTCTTCGAAGCGAAAGCGTCCGTCGGAATCGGTCGTCGCGGAGAGGGTGCCGGCGCCGTCGATCACGAGTTCCACCGCGGCCCCGGAAAGGGGCACCGGGCCGTCTTCGCCGGAGACGCGCACGGTCCCGGCGAGGACCGCGCCGCCGGGGGTCGCGCCCTTGACGATCGAAGGGGGCGGGGCGGCCGCCTCACGCTCGCGCTCGGCCGAGCGCATCGCGGGGCCTTCGCGCGGCTCGATCGGCCGGCCGGCCGCGGGCGAGGGATTCACGGTTCGCGCCTGCGCGGTCCTCTCACGGATTCCGAGGACGGGCGCGGCCTCGTCGAGCTGGTCGACCTGGTAGACGATCCACAGGCTGCCGATCAGGAGCAGCACCAAGACCGCGAGGGAGATTCCGGTTCGAAGCATCCGCGTTCGGGGCGATGGGCCCCGCGCCAATGATGCGCGCCGGGGAGTGTCCGCCCAAGGGCACGGCTTCTTTTCCTCCGGGCGGGCTCAGGAGGAACCCCTACCCGGTCGGGTCACGACCGGCGATCAGCCCGCGATCAGGGGGCCTTCCCGGGAGGTTCCGTCGCCGTGTACGCGTCGACGTATTCCTTCCAGCTGTCGTTGGGGACGGCGTTCAGGATCTTGGTCGCCTTCTCCGGCTCCATGGAGCGCAGGATATGGGCGGCCTCCTGGGGCGTGTAGGTCAGGAGCCTCTTCCCGGCGAGATCATCGGACAGCGCCTTCAGCACGGTCGCCTGGTCCGCCCAGACCTGGCGTTGCTTCGCGGTGTAGGCCTCTTCGTCGCGCCGGATCTCCTGCGCCCGCAGATCGAGTTCGGCCTCGTAGTCTTCGAGATGCTTGCGCATCGACTCCAGGAGGTCGTACTGCTCTCGGGCGGCGAGCTCCTTCTCGTCGAGCTCCGCTTCCCGCCGCTCCAGATCCTCCCTGCGCGCGTCGAGCTGGGCGAGCTTGGACTTGAGTTCGTCCGCGAGCGACTTCAGCTCGACCTGGCTGTAGGGCGAGGGCAAGCTCCACGCGCCCATCACGCCGATCCCGGCCGAGACCACGTCTTCCTTGCTGCGCGGTTCGCGATCGAGGGTCCCCGCCGCGGCTTCCTCGGTCGACGGTGCGGTCGTTTCCGATGCCGGGATCTGCAGCTCGTGGGACTTGAATGCTTCACCGATCCCCGGGATTCCGCTCAGCGGCCTTCCCGTGAGGATGGCAAAGCCGAAGAAGCAGACCGAAAACAGGGACAGGCCCCCTAGGGCCATGGCGAGGATCTCGATGAAGCGGTTCATCGTTCTTGGGGGTGGTGCGCGGGGGTGGACGTCAGTCCGCAGCGCCTTCATCGACGGGGGAGGTGGCGAGGCTGGAACGCTTTTCCGAGTTCTTGGCTGCCCGCGCCCGCTCCCGGGCGCTGCGCATCCCCGCGATCTCGTCCATCTCCGCGTTCTCGAGGGCGGCGAGTTCGATTCCGTGGGCCGTCCGGGCCCGCGACTCGAGTTCCGCGAGGGCCCGGCGGTCCTGCTCGCAGCGCTTCCACTCCTGTTCGAAGGCCTCGGCCTGGGCGCGGCGGGTCAGGACCACCTCGCGGGCAGCGGCCACCGCGGCGGCCTCGTGCTCGAGGACACGCTCATCGACGAGGGCGCGTGCGGTGTTCAGA
>DRLC01000393.1 GCA_011053145.1 Planctomycetota bacterium
CGGGCAGGTGTTCCCGCCCCTGGACGCGCAACCGGTGCACGAGCTTGAGCTCGCACCGGGAGAGGAATCGGCCCACCCGGTACGCGGGCGTGGCCCAGGTGATCCGCTCGGAGGCCGAGGGTTCGCTCACGGCTTGCCCTCCCCCCCGCGACCGGAGCGAATACGAGCGAGGATGCGCGCGACGACCTCCTCCACCGCCAGGGCGTCGGTGTCGATCTCGACGGCGTCGTCGGCGATCCGCAGGGGCGAGTGCGCCCTCGTGGAATCGAGCCGGTCGCGGCGTTCGATGTCCGCTTGGATCTCGTCGATGCGCCCGGGCACGTCGAGTTCGAAGGCGCGGCGGCGGGCCCGCTCCCGAGCACTCGCGGAGAGGTAGAACTTGTGGCTCGCCTCGGGAAAGACCACGGTCGTCGTGTCCCGCCCCTCCGCGACGACGCCCCCGAGTTTCGCGGCGATCTCGCGCTGCTTCGCGACGATCGCTTCGCGCACGGCCCCGTGGCTCGAGACCGTCGACACGGTCCGCGTGACCGTCTCGCCGCGCAGTTCCGCTTCACGCGAAACCCCGCCGAGGAGCACCTTGCCCGCTTCGTCGAAGGACAGGTCGAGACCGCGCGCGACCTCGCCGCAGGCCGCCCCGTCCATGGGGTCGAGACCGCGATCGAGGACCTCGAGCGTGACCGCGCGGTACATCGCGCCCGTGTCGAGGAAGGCGAGGCCCAGCGCGCGGGCGACCGCGCGGGCCACGGTGGACTTGCCCGCGCCTGCGGGGCCGTCGATGGCGATGATCATGGTTCCGGTTCGGCGGGTGCGGGGGGCGAAGTCTACTCGGCACGCGGGCGGTGGCACGAGGCTGTCCAGTCCCCGCTCGGATCCAGGCGCAGGAGGTCTCGCTCCCCGCCCCAGGCGTCGAGGACGATCCAGCGGCCTCCGGCACCCGAGGGTTCGTCCCGGAAACGGTGCGCATGCCCGCAGAGCAGGTGCGAACAGCGCGAGGAGGCAAGGCGCGCGTCGACCTCCCGGGATTGCAGTTCGGTGGTGATCGGGCGCTTGGCATCCAGGGCGCGGCGCGAGGCGCGGCGCAGCCGGCGGGCGAGCCCCAGCGCCAGGGGTCGCGGCAGGTGACTCGCTGTCCAGCCGACACAGCGGGAGCGCAGCACCCGGCGGAGGCGTTGGTAGGCGCGATCCTCGGTCGAGAGTTCGTCCCCGTGCAGGAACAACGTGCGCGCCCCATCCGGGCCCGAGCCGATCAGACCGGCGCCGCGCAGGCGACAACCGCTGCGCGCCTCGAAACTCCGGTCCAGGAGGAAATCCCGGTTGCCCGGAACGAGATCCAGTCGCGTCCCCGCTCGCGAAAGGGATGCGAGTGCCTCCAGGATGGTCGGCATCGTCCCGAGGCCGAGCTGGGTCGGACCGACCCAAAACTCGAACAGATCGCCGAGGATCACGACGCGCGGTACCCCCTCGAGTCGGCCCAGCCAGCCGCGAAACTCCGCCGCCGCTTCCCGGTCATCCGGGTCGAGGTGCAGGTCGGCGAGGACCAGGGTGCCGGGGACGAGCTCGACCTCGGGAAGCGCCTTCATCGGGGGGAACGGGCTCGCCAGCCCGGGCTAGCCGCCGTCCTCGTCGGGGAGGATGTCGAAGTCGCGCAGCTTCTCCCAGAGGACCTTCCGAGAGATTCCCAAGAGCTCCGCGGTCTGGCTGCGGTGCCCTCCGGTCTGTTCGAGTGCGCGTCGGATGTGCGCGATCTCGGTCTCGCGCAGGACCTCGCGCAGGGGCCGCACCTCTTCGGGCGTCTCGATCGCTCCCCGCCAACGCTCGTCGAGCGGGAGCAGGAAACCGCGCTGGAGTTCCGTCTTTCCTCCGGACAGGGCGATCGCACGTTGCACCGCGTTCTCGAGTTCTCGGACGTTTCCGGGCCACGGGTAGCGCTCCATCAACGCGAGCGTGGCCGGCGAAACGGTGAATTCGCGCCCTCCCCCGTGCCGCTCGATCATGCACTGGACGAGGAGCGGGATGTCCCCTTCGCGCTCCCTGAGCGGCGGCAGCGGGAGGGGAACGACGTGGATGCGATAGAAGAGGTCCTCGCGGAACCGTCCCTCGCGCACGAGGTCGCGCAGTGGAACCTTCGTCGCCGCGATGACCCGGATGTCGACCTCGACGCTGCTCTCGCTTCCGAGGGGCTCGAAGCTTCGCTCCTGCAACACACGTAGCAGCTTCACCTGCGTCGCCAGGGGCATGTCGTCGATGTCGTCGAGGAACAGGGTTCCGCGATCGGCGAGCGCGAAGCGGCCCTTGCGCGCGCGGTGCGCATCGGTGTAGGCGCCCCGCTCGTGCCCGAAGAGTTCGGCCTCGAGGAGGTTTTCGGGTAGCGCCGCGCACGAGATCGCAACGAAGGGAGCTTCCGCCCGCAGGGAACGATCGTGCAAGGCCCGCGCGACGCGCTCCTTGCCGGTGCCGCTCTCGCCTTCGATCAATACGGTCGCGTCGGTCGGGGCGACGGTGGTGATCCGCTCGAAGACGGCGCGCATCGCCGGCGAGCGCCCCACCATCTCGCCCATGCGAGCCGAATCGAGCTCGCTGAGCTCCCGCTTCAGGCGCCGGTTCTCGAGCTCCAGCGCACGCTCGCGCCCCAGGCGTTCCACGAGGGCGACCATCGCCTCGTTGCGGAAGGGCTTTTGCATGTAGTGCGCCGCGCCGATGCGCATCGCTTCCACGGCCTGCTCCACCGTGCCGTAGCCGGTCATCAGGACCACCGCGCGTTTCGGATCGAGGGCCACCGAACGCTCGAGGAGCTCCATGCCCCCACCGCCGGGCATCCGGATGTCGGTGACGACGACGTCCGGATTCGTTTCCTCGAGGAGTTTCAGCGCGGCCGTGGTCTCGGCGGCGTGTTCGACCCTGTGGCCTGCGTCGACCAGCGCGTCCGCGAGCGTGACCGCGATCGTCTCCTCGTCTTCCGCGAGAAGGACATACATCGTTCAGCTCCCCGAGCGACTCGGAGGAGTGGCGGAGACTTCGCCCGCGCTCGGGGGTGCCGGACTCCTGTAGACCCAGCGGTCCCCACCGGCCGCGGCGGCTTCGCGCACGCCGGCCTCGGCCTCATCGACCAGGCTGTCGAAGAACATCGTGTTGTCGTTCTCGAAGTGCGAGATCCCGATCGAGAGCGTGACCTGGATCGGATTGCCGTCGGGGGTGAACTCGAGCTCCCTCGCCATCCCCAGCAATCGTTCCGCGGACGCGATCGCCCCCTCCTTCGAGGTGTGCGGGAGAATCGCCATCAGCCGGTCGTCCATCATCCGACCGAGGTAGTCGCAGCCGCGGGTCGTGCGCTGCAGGAGTTCGACGACCTCGTCGACGACGGCCTCGCGGAACTCGTAGCCGTACAGGTCCCGCAGGTGGCCGATGCGATCACATGCCAGAACGATGCAGCTCAGCGGGTACTTGTAGCGCTGGGCGCGGTTGAACTCGACCCGCATCAGATGGCGGATCTGGGTCAGCGAGAAGACGGCCGGGCTGGGTTCCGGCTGCGCGAATAGGTGGTCGCTCATCGCATGGAGGGTAAGAACCTCGGTGGGGTCCGTCGAGGTGCCGCAGGCGAGCCCGCCCCGTGCGGGGGGACGGCCCGCTCGTCAGGCACCTCCCCCACCGCCGAACAGGTCGAGGATCGCGTCCAGCCATCCGTCCACGGAGTGCTCCCGCGCGCGCCAGAACACCAGCGCGAGCAGGATCAAGAGGCTGTAGATCCCGAGCGCGAGCACCTGCGCGATGGCTGCGGCGACCACGTTCTTGGCGCCGCGACGCCCGCGCCTGGCGAGGCCGGAGGCCCCCCTGTGCCGGTTCGCCATCACGAAGTCCCGCAGCAGCCGCGCGGCACGTTCCTTCAGCGCCGCCTCCCGGACCTCGGTGATCGAGGTCCCCGCGAGGATCTCCTCCGCGGCACGATCCGGCTCGAACGCGCCGGCTTCCACGTCGCGCTGCAACCGCCCCCTGAGCCCCGCGTCCGCGAATCCGAGGTCCACCCAGAGCCCCGCTCGCAGCAGACGCTCCACCGGGTCCCCCGCCGGCGCGGGAACCGCCGGGGCGTCGCCGTCCAGTTCCTCGACGCTCGCCTCGGCTCGGAAAACGAACCGTCGCCCCATCGACTCGAAGCGGCATCCTGGCCGCAGGTCCAGCCGAACGAACGCAACGCCGTCTCGGGTCGCGGTCGCGCCGCCGCAGACGTGTACGGCGTAGGGTGCGTTGCGCCGAAACTCCAACCGCTTGGGGGCCGTCCCGTCGGGCCAAGCCACGCACTCCCCACGGAGGGCGAGGCGTTCCGATCGCCCCTGCCCCGAGATCTCGATCCACCCCGCGCTCATCGCCCCACAAGTACGAGGTCCCTCCGTCCCCGTCACGCAACTTCCCCGCGAAAGGGCCGATCCAGCCGCGCGGGACCTATACTCTCCGTGCCCGAACCCGAGGCGATCCCCATGCACTTAGGACTCTCCCACTCGGCGCGGATGGAGCATCGGCTCGTCCAGTCGCCGCAGATGATCCAGGCCATGCAGATCCTGCAGCTGTCCTCGATGGACCTGCAGGAGCGCATCGCGCAGGAACTGACCGAGAACCCCTTCCTCGAGATCGAGGAGCCCTCGGGAGCGAGGTCCGACCAGGAGGCTTCCCCGGAAGCCCCCACCGGCGACGAGCGATCGAGCGCCGGGGAAGAGGCCTTCGAGAGCATGATCGAAACCCTCGAGCGCTACGAACGCGATTTCGGGGACGGACGTTCTCGCGTTCCGACCCGCGACGGGGTCGACCGCAAGTTCGAGGCGATGCAGAACACGCCGGCCCACTACCACGGGATCGGCGACGTCGTCACCGAATACATCGCTCTGTCCGACCTCGAGGGCACCCACCGCGCCCTCGCCGAGTACATCGCCTACAGCCTCGACGATCGCGGCTACCTGATCGACTCGCCGAAGGAAGTCGCCGAGGAATGCGGGATCGACGGGGTCACCGAGGAAGACGTCGAGGAGGTGCTTCAGATCCTCCGGCATGCGACCCACCCCGCGCTCGGCGCCCACGACCTCCAGGAGTGCTTGCTCCTACAGGTCGACGCGGGTGCGCTCGGTGAGGCCGAAACCCCGCTGGTTCGGACCCTGATCACCGAACACATCGAGGACATCGTCGCCAACCGCCTGCCCCGCATCGCCCGTGCAACCGGCCACACCCTCGAGGAGGTCAAGCACGCGATCGAATCGATCCGTGCCCTCGACCCCGTCCCCGGACGAGAGTACGGCGAGCACCAGGCCGAGACGATCCACCCCGACGTGGTCGTCGAAGAGGAGGACGGCGAGTTCAAGGTGCGCTTGACGCGCGAGGGCGTGCCGGACCTGCGCATCAGCTCCACCTACCGGCGCATCCTCAAGGAGACCGCGAAGGGCGACGCGGTGCGCCAGTGGATCCAGAAGCGGCTCGAGACCGCGCGCTGGTTCATCGACGCACTGCAGCAGCGGGAGAGCACCCTCCTGCGGGTCGCGAAGGCGATCTTCGACCGGCAAAAGGGGTTCCTCGAGCGCGGGATCAAGGGGCTGACGCCGCTTCGCATGCAGGAGGTCGCCGATGCGACCGGCGTGCACATTTCCACGGTCAGCCGCGCCGTCGCCGGCAAGTCCGTCCAGACCCCCCACGGGATCCTGCCCCTGCGCTCGTTCTTCTCCGGCGGGACCGAGAAGGCCTCGGGAGGCATGGCGAGCCAGGCATCGATCAAGCAGCGCATCCGCGAACTGATCGAAGCCGAGGACCCGAAGGCCCCCCTTTCCGACGACCGCCTGGCCGAACTCCTGCGCGAGCGCGACGGGATCTCGATCGCGCGGCGGACCGTCACGAAGTACCGCAAGTCGCTCGATATTCCCTCCTCCGGCCAGCGCCGTCAGTTCTGACCCGCCGGTCCCGTTGCCCCGCCCGCGTGCTATCCTCGCGCGCCCCGTCCGTTTCCCACGAGCCATCCATCACTCCCCATGGGCGTCAAAGCCACCGACCTCCGCAAGGGCCAGGTCATCGACAAGGACGGTGATCTCCTCTTGATCACCGATTACGACCACCGCACGCCCGGCAACTGGCGGGCCATCATCTCCATCAAGACCCGCTCCCTGAAGACCGGCCAGGCCGGCTCCATGCGGCTCAGCTCCGGCGACACCCTGGAGATCGCCTACCTCGACAAGCGCAAGGCGGAGTACCTGTACCGCGAGGGGAACGGCGACTACGTGTTCATGGATTCCGAGTCCTACGAGCAATTCCACCTGCCCGAGGACCTCGTCGGGGCCCAGATGGGATTCGTCTGCGAGAACACCGTCGTCGAGGTGACGTTCCACGACACGACCCCGATCGGGATCGAACTGCCACCCAGCGTCGTCCTGACGATCAAGGAGGCGGAGATGGCCGTGAAGGGCAACACCGCCTCCAGCGTCAAGAAGGATGCCGTTCTCGAGACCGGTCGCAAGATCAAGGTCCCGATGCACATCAAGGCCGGCGAGAAGGTGCGCGTCTCCACCGAGACCGGCGAATTCCAAGGCCGCGCGAACTGAGCAGTCCTCAGTTCGCCGGATACCGCCAGACCTCCACGTCGAGATCGCGCGGCGTCCATCGAACCGCATAGGTGGTCTGCTTGCGGCAGGCGCTCTCGAGGAATTCCGTGAAGACCTTGCGCGGCCGGGACGGCCAATCGAGCAACTGATCGCGGTTCACCACGAACCACATCCTCCGCCCGTAGCGGGCCCAGGCGACGGGGACCTCGGCGTTGAACTCGTTCAGGTAGACGAGCGATGTGAGCTGGCGCAGATCGTCGCTCAACGGATTGAAGTAATACTCCGCCACGGGCGCCTCCATCCCGAGAACGAGGTCGGTGGAAGCGCGCTGGTCGAACACGTACCGATATGCCGCGCGCCAGCGCGGGCGATCTCCGTGCCGCTGGGTCAGGTACAGCGCGGATTCCGCGCCGAGCGGCAGGAGCAACACCGCGGCGAGCAGAACCCGACGTAGAGCCCGGCCGGGTCCGGCCCGCTCCCCGAACGGTGCCGCCGCGAGCGCGGCCAGGAACGGAAGGAAGACAAAGACATACTGGGCCGAGACGCGCACGAAGAACGACGCGCCGAGCGCCAGGGCGAGCCCGCTCCCGACGACGACGAAGAGCGACAGAACCGCGACGGAGCGTCGTCGCAGGCTGTCGAGGAGAGCCAGTGCGAGGAGGAGCCCGAGGCCCGGGGTGGCGAGATACCCGAGGGAGAGCACGAGGTGCAACGGATCGCCGACGCTGCGCCGCGTCGACCAGGTGCTCCAAACACGGGCGACCCAGCCGGCCCCGAGCACGACACCGACGATCAGGAAGGCGAGGAGCGCGCGCCGCGCTCGGCGCGCGCGCGCACGGGCGGGGCCGTCGGTGGCTCCGAACGCGGGACGCCAGAGCCTGGCCCCGAGGACCGTCCACCCGACCAGTGGACCGAGGAACATCAGCGCGCTCGGATGCGTGAGGGTGGCAAGGGCGCCGACGGCCACGGCGGCGACGACCCGTGCCACCGCCCCCGGCGCCCCGCGCATCGCCCCCACCAGGAGCCATGGCACACACAGGGCCAGCAGACACGCCAGCGTGTAGAAGCGAGCGTTCTGCGACCAATAGAGGTGCCACGGGGAAAGGGCGAGCACGAGCGCCGCGAGCGCGGCCGCACGCCTTCCCACGAACGCCCGCAGCCCGAAAGCGGTCACCGGGATGCAGAGCCAGCCGAAGACCGCCGCGGGAAGCCGCATCAGGAATTCATCCGGCCTTCCACCGACCGCGTCGAAGAACGCCCCGACCAGCCAGTAGCCCACCGGATTGGAAAACCCGGTTCCGTGACGCGCGTCCGCGAGGGTGTAGACCTCGTCGAGCCACAGACTCCATCGCCCCAACCCGGCGAATCGGACCGCACCCAGCACGAGCGC
>DRLC01000394.1 GCA_011053145.1 Planctomycetota bacterium
AACTTGTCCCACTGGCCGGCGAGGCGGTCGAAGAGTTCCTCATCGAGCCCGCGCTCCGAGAGCACCGCGTCGAGACGGACCCGGTCGGCGCTGTGCTCGGGGATCGAGGAGAACTCCTCGCGCAGCACCGCGAACAGGCGCGTCGCGAGGGAGTCGGGGGCGTCGGCGTGGGCGAGGCGTAGGAAGGTCTTCGTGCCGACCCGGCGCTGGGCGAGGAGTCCGCCGTCCCGCAGGACCCTCAGGTGGTTCGAGACGCGGCTCTGGGAGAGGTCCAGCACACGGGCGAGTTCCCCGACGGAGAGCTCCTCCAGCTCGAGCATCGCGAGGATCCGCAGTCGGGTCGGGTCCGCGAGCATCCGCAGGGACGCTGGCAGGGCCTGGAGGGGTGTGGCGGCGGCACGCATGGAAAGATCAGCCTATCATGATGAGCTGTCCATGCAAGGGCATCGGCAGGGGACTCCCCGGGCACGAGGAAAAACCAGCGGGATCCCGAAGCCCGCCCTCAGAATTCGAGCGGGGTGACCTCGAGGACCTCGACTTCACGCGATCCGGACGGCAATTCCAGGGTGGCGCTGTCGCCGACGCGGCAACCGAGGAGGCCTTGGCCGATCGGGGAGAGGTAGGAGATCTGACCCTCGCGCTCGATGTCCCAGGGACCGAGGAGCTCGATCGTGTGCTCCCGGCGATCCGCGAGGTCCCGGTAGCGCACCCGCGTCCCGGGGGAGACGACGCCGTTGGGGATCGCCGCGTTCTCGAGCAGGTGCACGTTCGCGAGGGTCGCCTCGAGTTCCATCGCCCGGGTCGTCAGGTTCCGCTGCTCCTCGATCGCGGCCTCCCACTCGGAGTTCTCCGAGAGGTCGCCGTAGGACGCGGCCTTGCCGATCGCCTCGGAGTTCGCGGGAATCTTGATCTCCTTGAGGATGCGCAGCTCTTCCTGTTGGCGCGCGAGACCCGCCTTGGTGGCCCAGATCCCGCTGGTCTCCCAGAAGGGACGCTCATCACCGCGGAAGATGTCCGGGGAGTGTTCGACGGCCACGTGCGTGAACAGGCGCTCGATTGCGCGGTCGACGCCGCTCTCGAGCATGATCACGAGGCCGCGCAGGTTCTCGAGGTCGCAATCGGCGAGCAGCGTGCGCAGGAGGGGCTCCTCCCCGGAGGTCAGCACGTCCGAGAGGCGCGCCCTGGCGCGGGTCAGGATCGCGTTGCCGGACGCGTTGCGCTCGAGGTAGACGGCGAGTTGCAAGAGGCACTGGATGCGTCGGGCGCGGGGGGGAAGCTGCTCCTCGAAGTTGCCGTTCTCGAGCTTCTGGGCGAGCCGGATCAGGAGGTCGGGGTTGCGCGTCGGCCGCGCGAGCAGGTTCTTGTAGTGCTGGATCAGCGCGTCCGTGCGGCCTTCGCTCTCGAGCAGGTCGACCAACCCGCGCACCATCCCGGGAGCGGCGTGGTGCAGGTGGCGTGCGACGGCGTCGAGCCAATCCTCTCCGTAGCCCTCCCGCAGGAGTTCGATGCACCGCTCCTGGTCGCGGGATCCCGAAACACCGTGGACGAGATCCCAGACCGCGGGCCGCTTGGAAGGGTCGTCGGAGGCGCCGAGGGCCGCGGCATCGGCGAACGTCTTCCGCAGGGCCTCCGGAGTTTCGCCGCGCATCTCGCGCAGGAAGATCCAGGTGCCGAGACGCTGGCTCATCGGCCACGCGTCGTTCATCGAGAGCTCCTCGATCGTTTCGAGGGCGGCATCGAGCACCTCGGGGGCCTTGGCCTCGCCCGCGGCGAGGGCGCGCGTCCGGGTGAGGGCTTCGCCGAGACTCTTCGCGCGTTTGAGTTGGCGACGGATGCTGTCGGCGGGGTCCACGGCGACGTCGAGCAGTCGCACGACCACCTTGTTCGAGGGGCCGCTGAGCTCGAACCACTCGCTGCTCTCGGCCGCCTTCTTCGCGCGGCGCCACCAGGCGGTGAACTTCGGTCCCTCGACCTCGAGGGTTCCCATCGCGAGCTTGATTCCCGCCTGGGTCGCCTTGCCGCCGTTCTTCGCGACGATCCAGCGCAGGATGTCGAGCGGATCTTCCTTGATACGTCGCGCGAGTTCCTCGGGATCGCGTACGACGAGGCATCGCAGGTCGTCCTCGGCGAGGAACTCGAAGATGTCGATCACGGTCTGGAACGGAAACCGATCCCGTCGCCCGGTCACGAAGCGCACGGTCGCCTCGCGTTCGGCGTGGTCGATGCCTTCGATGCGTCCGAGGCCCCAACCCTTCGCGTGGTAGACGACCTGGTCCGGCTGCACCGCGAGCAGTTTTCGGAAGGCGCGCCACGCGCCGCGCAGGTCGGATGCGTTCTCGCGCAGACCGGAAAGTTCGACGAAGGCTTCCCAGAACGGTTCCTCGCCCCAGGCCTTTTCGGCGGCCTGGTACAGCGGACCACCGAGTTCGCCGGGGGAGCCGCCGAGGATCATCGTGTCGCCGAGCAGGTGCGCTGCGTCACCGGCGCGCCCCGCCTCGACGAGCACATCGGCGTGGTCGCGCACGAGGGAGATGAGGCGCGGGAGTTCCTTGCGTCGGGCGGCGGCTTGGATCGCCTCCATGGCCTCAGCGGGATCGGGGTCCTCGAGGATCCGCTCGGGCCAGAGGTTCTCCAGGTCTTGCCATCGGCTGGAACGAACGAGGTGGGCGAGGCGGACGCTTTCGGTCATGGGGGAGCTTGTCATGTGCGATTCGAGCCCGACAGGATGGCGCGGGGGGAGCCTGGCGGCAATGAATCCCGCCGCTTCCCGGAGGAATTCTAGTGGGAGCCCGGTCCGACCCGCTCCGCTTCGGCCGTCCCCACGCCGGCACGGGACACGGCGGCGGCGTGCCCGTAGGATGCTCGGCCCCGCTCCTCGGTACCCTTCCATGCGCACACAGCGAATCCCCCTCCGCCTCCTCCTGGGGGGCCTGCTCCCCCTCCTCACGGCTCCGGCCCCCGCAGCCCAGGAGGCCGACGTCCCTGCGGAACCCACGGATTCGGCTCCCGCTCCAGCCCTCGCGCTCGTCGGAGCGGTCTGCCACACCCAGGTCGCCGGCGAGGAGCCCGCTGTTCGCACCGTCCTCCTGCGCGGCGAGCGCATCGTCGCCGTCGGGACGGACCTCGAACTCCCGCCCGGGACCGAAACGCTCGACCTCACGGGCAAGCACCTCTTTCCAGCCCTGATCGACGGGCTCGTGAACTTCGACCCGGCCCACGACCTCCTGTACACCGCGACCGGGGTCGGATTCGTGCGCGACATCGGCGGAGACCCGACCCGCCTCCTCCTCCAGCGTGATCCCGAGGAGCGGGCCCGAGCGCTCGGTCCCTCCCTCGCTACGGCGGGAG
>DRLC01000395.1 GCA_011053145.1 Planctomycetota bacterium
GAGCGACGTGCGAACAGCCCTTCTGCTCCCCGTCCTCTGCCTCGCGATCGGCTGCTCCGAGACCCGATCGAGCGATCCGCGCTCGATCGTTTTCGTGAGCGTGGACACGCTCGCCGCCGGGCATACCTCACTCCATGGGTACGAGCGGGAGACCACGCCGAACCTCGACTCGCTTGCACGGGAGTCCGTGGTGTTCGAGCGCTGCCTCGCGAACGCCCCCTGGACGACGCCGAGCTACATGTCGCAGTTCACCGGACTCCTGCCCTGGAGCCTCGAGCCGACCCCGCCCGCCTCCGGTGAGGAGACAGGTGAGACGCTTCCCTGGTCGATGGGCGCCGACCAGCCGACCCTCGCGGAGTGCCTCTCCGACGCGGGGTTCCGAACCGCGGCGTTCATCGACAACCCCAACGTGGGGTCCCGCCTGGGATTCGACCGCGGCTTCGATGTCTTCGATGAGAGCGCCGCCGAGATCGGCCCGGAGGATCCCGCCGGGGGGATCCAGCACATCGTTCCCCGGGCACTGCGCTGGCTCGACGGCCTGGATGCGAAGGACCCGTTCTTCCTCTTCGTGCAGGTTCTCGACGTGCACGGTCCCTACCTGCCGCCCCCGCGGTGGCGTGGGCATTTCGAGGGCTCCCCACCGGACGGCGTCACGCGCCCTGATGCACTCGCCGTCGCCCTCGAGCCCGGTCTCGTCTTCGGTGCGATCCCGCGCTACATCGCCGATCCGATTCGTTCCGAGCAGGCCGGATCGCTGCCCGTCCTCCCGATCGTCAACGCATACGACGACGGGATCCGGGCCCTGGACGAGGATCTCGGCCTCTTCCTCGCTGCCCTCCGGGAACGGGGAATCCTCGACCGGGCTCTCCTCGTGATCTCCGCCGACCATGGTGAATCCCTCGGGGAACGCGACTCCTGGTTCGACCATCAGCTCCTGCGCCCCGAAGTTCTCCACGTCCCACTCCTCTTCCGCCCCCCCGGCGGAAACGAGCGGGGCACTCGAATCCCGACGGGCGTCGAACTCATCGACCTCTTCCCGACACTCCTGGGACACGCAGGCGTCGCGCTCCCCTCTCCCCGTCCCGGACGCTCGCTCCTGGGCGAGTTCGGCGGTGGAAAGCCTCCGCGCCCTCGTCCGCTCTTCGCAAGGGGCGATGTCTTCGACAGCCGCGCGATCGAATCCGGCCGCTGGAAACTGCTCGTCGAACACCCAACCCCGGAGAACTCCGGAGTCGTCGGGTACCTCACGACTCCCTGGGCGAAGGAATGGATCGCCGGGAACTACCCCGAGTTCGCCGGGCGCACGTTCGGGACCGCGGAGTTCCCGCCGGGAATCCTCGAAGGAGCGGACGTGACAGAACTCTTCGATCGCTCGCGCGCCTCACTACAGGGTCCCTTCGTGCGGCTCTTCGACCTCGAGTCCGATCCCACCGAGTTGGAGAACGTCGCGCCGCGCCACCCCGAAGTGGTCGAACGGCTGACGGCAGAACTCGAAGGCGCCCGTGCCGAGGCCGCCGCGCTTCGGAGCGCATCCGGCCCGCCCGCGGCCGGGGAGCGCTCGGAAGCGATGCTCGAGGAGCTGCGCAAGCTCGGATACGTCCGGGGAGAACGATGAGCGGCGTGTCGAAACATCTCCTTCCCCTGCTCGCGCTGCTCGCATCCTGCGGCAAGGGTGCGCCGAACGCGACGAAGCCCACGACGAACCTGCTCCTGATTTCCCTCGACAGCGTTCGCAGCGACCACCTCTCGTGCTACGGGTACCGGCCGCGCCACGCCCCGACCCGGCCGACGACCCCCGCGATCGACGCGCTCGCGGGCGAGGGAACTCTCTTCGAGAAGGCGCGCGCTTCGACCTCCTGGACCCTGCCCTCCCATGTGGCGCTCCTCACCGGCCATCCCGATCTCGTGCACGGCGTCGAACTCGATGTCCATCGCATCGGCGATGGCACCCCGACCCTCGCCGAGCGACTCTCGGATGCCGGCTATCGCACCGCTGGCTTCTTCTCGGGACCCTATCTCGAGCCACGCTTCGGCTTCGATCGAGGATTCGCCCGGTACCGCGCCTGCTACGGTCCCGAGCTGCTGGCCGCCTCCGCAGCCTACGAGCGCGCGCACCGCGAGAGGCTGAACGCGCGCGATGCATACGCTCTCCGCGCCGCGTGGGAACGCGAGGTGGAAGCCGAACGCAAACTCGAAGTCGCATCGCAGAGCGACAACAGCTCCGAGGTCGTCGCGGACGCGGTGGTCGCGGAACTCGAACAGGTCGCGGAGCGCGGCGATCCATTCTTCGTCTTCGCGCACTTCTTCGACCCCCACTACGACTACACGCCGCCCCCTCCCTACGACCGTCTCTTCGACCCCGACTACACGGGCTCGATCGACGGTCGCGAGTTCTACCGGAACCCGGCCGTCGCCGCGTTCGACATGTCGAGTCCGAGTGAACGGCGCAGGACGGTTTCCGATCGCGATCTCGAGCACCTACTGGCCCTCTATGACGGGGAGCTCGCCGCCACCGACCGGGCCGTCGGTCGGGTGCTCGAGCGGCTGGCCGAGCTCGGACTCTCCGACTCGACTCTGGTGGTCCTCGTGGGGGACCACGGAGACGAGTTCTTCGAGCACGATGGGATAGGGCACCGCCGCACACTGTTCCGGGAAGTGCTCGATGTCCCGCTCATCGTTCGGCTACCGGGCCGGGTTCCCCGAGGAAAACGGATCGACACGCCGGTCGCGACCTACGAGCTCGCGGCCGCGGTGCTCGAGCTGCTCGGCGTTCCAGCCTCCGACCTGGAGCGCGGTTCGATCGCCCCGCTCCTCGGCGGCGAGGCAAGGGCTCCCGCCCCGATCCTCTCGCGCCTCGTCACGAAGAGGCCCGCCCGGGTCGGCGTGGAGATCGGCGGCCGTCCCACGCAGGTGAATGTCGACTCGATTCAGGTCCAAGAGTCGTTCCTCCTCGGGTCGATCGAGATCCTGCGCAGCCGCCGCTGGATCCTTCCGCCACCGGGCCTGGATGCGGGGATCGATGGAGCGCTGCGAGCGGAAGGCGAGCGTCGCCGAAACGAGCAGAAGCTGCGCTGGATCGACCTCGAACGCTCACCGTCCGAGCGAGACGAGGACTTCGAGGCGGACTTCTCCGACCCGGACGCGGCAGCGGCCCTCGCGTCGTATCGTCGGATGTACGGGCGCCTCGCGCGGTTGCGCGAGCGGACCCTCGCTTCGGCGGGAGAGAGCGGAGCGCCCCCGGGCGAGAACGCCGCGCAGCACATCGCGCTCGGCGCCCTCGGATACGCCGGAGGCGGTGGGACCGAGCCCCCCGCCATCGAGTCTCTCTTGCTACCCCTCCCGGATTGACTCCCCTCCCTCCGTTCCCCAAGGTGCACCCATGAAGCGCCTCCTCCTCCCGCTCGCCGCGGCACTCTCGCTCTCGGGCTGCTTCGTGCAGCGCACGTTCGTGAACCGGCCTCTCGAACCGGAACGTGTCCAATCGCTCGTGCCGGGCAAGACCACCGCGGCCGAGGTCGTCCAGCTTCTGGGTGCTCCGAACGAGGTCGTCCAGCTCGGTCGGCGCTCGGCGTACCGCTACGAGCACGATCAGGAGAAAACCGCCGGACTCTTCCTGATCCTGTTCCTGATGAACAACCGGGACACCCAAAGCGACCGCACCTGGGTCTTCTTCGACGAGAACGACGTGCTGACACACGTGGGGACGACACGCGAAGCCGACACCGCCGCCTACGCAACCCCGTGGTCGAGCCACGAGTGAGCCGCGGCCCTGCTCCGCTCGCCGGCGCGCTCCTCGTCGCGCTCGGTCTTTCCACCCCGAGCTGCCTTTCGGTGACCTGGCAGCGCACGACGAGCCAGCACGCGCTCACCGAGCAGGCACTTGCGAACCTCCCCCCGCACGGAGCCTCCCTCGCCGAGTGCCTCGCGCAGCTCGGTGCTCCCGTCCTCGTGCGCGAGCACCGCGTACACGGCCTCGTCCTGGTCTACGCTTGGGAGAACGACCGCAGCCTCGGCCTGTCGCTCTCCGTTCCGCTGGGAGACCGCAGCGCCTCGCTCGCCTTCACCGACGCGCGCCTGCGCGCGCACGGCATCGCACTGTGGTTCGATGATGACTGGACGTTGACCCGCTGGCAGCGCGGACGCTTCGCGGACCTGGTCGCGACGACCAACGTGCGCCCGGCAACGGTCGAGGAGATCGAGGAAGAGGCCCGCGTCAACGGCTGAGCTTCCACGCCATCACGTCGTCGTCGACGTAGCTCGGTGGACCGAGCCGCCTGTGGATCGCGCCCAGACGCTCTTCGACGAACGCAGGCTGAACGTGCATCTGCGAGCCGATGAACGTCGCCTGGTGGCGCAGCAAGAAGCCCGCGTCGATCCCCGAAATCCGACCGCCGAGGTGGTCGTCGTAGACGCTGAGCCAGAAGGCTCGCACCTCGCGCGGGAGGTTTCGGTGTACGACGAGATAATCCGCATCCTCGTCGCTCACGTCGAAGACGTTCACATAGGGCCCGCCGCCCGCGAGGGCCGCGGGAAGCTTTCCGGGCCATCCCACCTTCACACGCTTCCCGTGGATTCGGCCGAGGTTGCGCTGGAGCAGGACCGCGCGCGTGACCGGAACCGGGAACTCGACCACGCAGCGCGCTTCGGAATCGGCGGCGATCTCCTGATAGACGGACGAGGCACCATCCCACGGCGCATCGAAGGGCGACAGTTCGCGCATCGCGAGGTAGGTGTTCGAGAACGCGACGACCCGTCGGCGTCCCGGCCGGATCGGCCCGGTCAGGAAGGAAACCCCATACGCGATCGCGAGCACCGCGAGGCCGATGCGCTCCCCCGCCACGCCCCACTTCCAGTCCAGGACCCGCAGGATTCCCCAGGCGAGGAGCACCGGGACGAGCGGCGCGAAGATCAGGAGATAGCGCGCCCAGGCGAACTCCATTCCGTGCGGTCGAGTGACGACCAGGGCCGCGAGCGGACCGGCGAGGGCGGCTGCGAGGAGCGGACCAACCCTGCGCCGCGCGATGAAGTTCCCGAGGAAGAGCGGTAGACCGAAGAGCCACAGGATCGCGAGGGGAGCACTCCCCGCAAGGAGCACCGGGATCCCGATCCAGGTGGAGGGGTGGTCCTTCGTGTCACGGGTTTGGGCGAAGTACGCACGCACGTCCTCGAGCACCGGAAGATAGGCGAGAAACGCGACGAGCGCCGCAAGCGCGAAGACCACGAGGGGCATGCGAAGCGCGCGCGCGCCGCCGCGCATCCAGGCGAGCAGGAGAGCGCCGAGCCCGAGCGCGAGGACAAAGGATGCGCTCGAGAGGTGCACGACCGGAAGGAGCGCGGCCGACACGCCGACGAGGACCCAGCGCCCGATGCTCGCCCGTCCCTCTTCGTCGTACACGGCGACGAGCGCCCAGAGCAGCAGAAGCTCGAGGAAGAGCATCAACGCGTACGCACGCCCGAAACGGGTGTAGTACACGTGCATCGGATGCACCGCGAGCGCGAAGGTCGCGAGCAGCGCCGGAGCCTCCGAACGCGCCCCTCCCCCGAGCAGGCGGCGCACGAACGGGAAGAATAGGAGCAGCGTCAGGATCCCGGGGACGAGCGCAACGAGGCGGAACGAAACGACGCCGGGGCCGAAGAGC
>DRLC01000396.1 GCA_011053145.1 Planctomycetota bacterium
ATCCTCGCGGGGGAGCTGCCCGAACTTCCGCCGCGCGGCGATACCTCTTCCGACTTCTACTTCTTCCCCGCCGACGACGACGAATCCGCCGCCGACCGTCTGATCGATGTCGTCACCCGGCGCATCCCCTCGAGCTTCGGATTCGACTGGGCACGCGACGTCCAAGTCCTCTCCCCGATGTACAAGGGGGCGTGCGGTGTCGACGCGCTCAACGAACGCCTCCGCGAAGCCCTCGGCATCGGTGGCCGCCAGCTCGTCCTGCGCGGGCGCACCTGGCGCGTCGGAGACCGGGTCATCCACACGCGCAACGACTACGAACGCCATGTCTTCAACGGTGACATGGGCCGCATCGTGCGCGTCCACGAAGACGGCACCGGCCTCGTCGTTCGCTTCCCCGAGCGCGAGCTCCCCTACACCGCCACCGAACTCACCGACCTCTCCCCCGCCTTCGCGATCACGGTCCACCGCAGCCAAGGCGGCGAGTACCCCGCCGTCGTCGTCCCCCTCGTCGACCGCCACTACACGATGCTCGAGCGCCACCTCCTGTACACCGCCGTCACGCGCGCCAAGAGACTCCTCGTGATCGTCGGATCGAAGCGAGCCCTGCGGCGGGCGGTCGAGAACAGCGAAGTGCACGGGCGCGAGAGCGCATTGCGGGAGAGGCTCGAGGCCTGCCTCGGGTAGGAGGAGCGGACATGCGTCGTCTGCACACCCTGGAACCACGGGGAGAGGGATCGCTCGCCCACGGTTCAGGTACCCTGCTGCCATTCCCACCTCCCACGCGCGAGGACCACTCCCATGTGCCGGTTCGCTCTCTACCTGGGTTCCAAGATCACCCTCCAATCGATCCTGATCGACCCCGACAACTCGATCGTCAACCAGAGCATCCATAGCAAGGAGCGCTCCGAACCGCTCAACGGGGACGGATTCGGTATCGCCTGGTACGTCGAGGGACACGCAGCCCCCGCGCTCTTCAAGGACGTCACGCCTGCATGGAACAACCAGAACCTGCGCAACATTTCGCGGGTGACCGAGACGCGCACGCTGCTCGCGCACGTCCGTGCCGCCAGCCCGGGACTCGCTGTCCAGCCCCTCAATTGCCACCCCTTCGTCTCGGAGAACCTCTCCTTCATGCACAACGGCGTCGTTGGGGATTTCCGCGGGATCCGGCGAGCCCTCCTCGCTTCCCTCGACGACGAGGCGTTCCACTCCATCCAGGGAACCACCGACAGCGAACACCTGTTCGCCATCGCGACGCAACACCATCGCGAATGCGAGGCCTCGTCCCCGATCGAGCGGCTCGCATCGAGCCTGCGGGCCGCGATCCACACGAGTGAAGACCTGCGCGCGCGAGCGGGCGCGCGCGAGCCTTCCCACCTGAACCTCGTCCTCTGCGACGGGGAACGCGCCGCGGTCACGCGCTATTGCAGCAGTCCCGACGAGGAACCGCCCAGCCTGCACGTCCATGCATCGGGCTGCCGCTACACCTGCGAAGGGGGCACCTCGCGCATGGTGGCGGCGGCGGCCGAACACAGCGCGGTCCTGATCGCCTCCGAACCCCTGAGCGACGACGGCGGCTGGAGCACGGTTCCACGCGACCACATCGTCACGGTCGACGAAGCCCACAACGTCGTCTGCGAAGCGATCTGACGCGCCAACAGAAAGGCTCCAGCGTTTTCCCGCGCCGTGACGCCGTCGGGTCTATGCTCTTTCCCGTGTCGACGCGTCTGGATCGGAAATGGCTCTTGCGCGGCGGGTTGCTCCTCGCAGTCCTCATGACTGCGCTGGCGCTCCTCGCAACGCGCCCCTGGCAGGAGATCGAACGGACTCCTTTCGTGTCCTCGGCCATGGCCGCGGAAGAACCCGCCCCCGATCCGGCCCTGCTGCCGATCGACATCCGGGGCGGCGGAACCCAGGGGTCCACCCCCCCGGGAACCGCACGGCGACCCGTGGGGTCCGAAACGCCCCCGGAGACACGAAACCGCCCACTGCGCCTGCGTGTCTCCTGGGACGACGGGACTCCCCTCGCCGGGGCGACCCTGGCCGTGACCCGGGGGGGGACCGTCGCCCGTGCCGCGGGCGCGGATGACGAAGGAGCCGTCGAACTCGCCCCGTTCGACGATGAGGAAGGCGCGGAGGTTTGCGTTCTCCAGGGAGATGCACTCCTCGCGACCGTACCCCTGCATTCCCGGAACGGCGAACAGTCGATCACGGTCCCGCTGCGCAGCGCGGTCCGCGGCAGAGTCCTCCTCGACGGCGGCCCTCCCCCCGGCCCGATTCTTCTCTCCCTCGCGACGGAGGATCCCACGGAACTCCCGCCGCGTTGCCCTTCCCGCATCCGCCACATCTTTCTGGGTCTTCAGGATTTCGTGTGGATGAGGAGCTCGTCGGGGTACAGCCCCAGGCCACCGAAGTGGAAGTAGATCGCGTTCCGGAAGCGCCCTCGGTTGCGGTACCCGCCGACCGTCATCCTCAGCCTCTGGATCATCGCGTTCAGCCCCTCGGCACCGGCGTTCGTCACGTTCAGCACGATCGCGTTGACGATCCCCCACAGGTGATCGCGGATCGTCTGGCCCTCCTTCCGCATCGGCTCGAGCCGGCTCCTCAACGACCAACCGATCCACCGCTTCCACACTCGAAGTGCCCATCCACGCATCGAGTAACCCCACAGCTTCCGAGCTGCGTCCTTGATCGCCCAGGCTCGCGCCGCCTTCAGCGAACACTCTCGAAGCAGATCGAACAGCGTCCGTTTGCGCCGCGACATGTTCTCGGGGTTCTGTACCCACAGGTACTTCGTTCGCGGAGGGACCCACTCACCGGCCGCCTTCAACTCCCGGTTCTCCTGCTTGCGCACCTCGTTCACCCCGTCGTTCAGGAGCTTCAAAACATGGAAGCGGTCGAAGCAGATCTTCGAGCGGGCCCCACTCACCACGTGGAGAGTCGAGCTGATGTACGCGCCGCTCATGTCCATCGCGATGGCCTTCAGCTGGGAGAGCCCCTCGGGACTCAGCTTGTCCCAGTATTCGTCCAGAGACGCCGCAGAGCGCCCGTCGGCGACATGCAGCACCCTGCCCTCCTGGTCGATGTCGCTCACCACGGTCACGTATTCGTGGCGCTTCTGAAACGAGGTCTCGTCGAGACCGATGCGCTCTGCCCCGAGCGGGCCTCGATGGCGCAGCCCACGGACAACAGTCTCCCGTCGACCTCGTCCCAGGACAGGTGCAGCATCCGAGCGCCCGCGCTGATGCTCGCCTCCTTCAGCCAGTCGATCACGAGCGCCTCCATCAGAGCGGTGAAGCGGCTACCCGGCGCGCTCCAGGGCATGTGGATCTGGTGCACGCCGTGCTCGGGGCACTTCACGCGGGGGACGTCGGCTACCAGGATCGTCTGGAACTGGCAGGTGTCGAGGTGTCGCCAGGAGCGCTCGAGGCTGTCGTAGCCGGGACAGCTCGTACCGCACTTGGGGCAGGTGTGCTTGGTCCCAGCGCGGCAGCGGATTCTCACGTGCACGACGCCGGCCTCGGTGTCGAGGTCGACGTCAGCCGTTTACCAGGGGGACTGGATGCCGAGGATCGCTCCGCACGAGGTCTTTGTCTCGCATCGCCCCAGGGTACCGACCGCCGGCCCCCGACTCCGCCAGCCTCCTGGGGGGCGCTCCGTCGGGGGCCGGCTACCCCGCGGGCCAGCGATCAGGTCCGGGCTACCCACACGAAACCCGGAAGGGCCCGGAATTCGCAGAGTTGGCGGACGGAGCGGTGACGGTCATGACCACCTACAACGGCACCCCCGGACGCGTGACGCCGGTGGGTCGCGACCAAACGCGCGTCAAGGGCACCTGCTACGAAGGCGGGATTCACGTGCCGCTGCTCGTGCTCGGGCCGGACATCTATCCCGGGGAACGCGAGGGACTCGCCGCGAGCGTCGACCTACCCGCGACGCTGCTCGAGCTGACCGGACTCGACCCGGGCGAGGCCAGCCCCACCAACTCGGTCTCCCTGGTGGCGCCCCTCGGCTCGAGCGAGGCCCCGACGCGCGCCGCGATCTACGCGGAGTCCCCCAGCGCGCGCGTGCTGCACACCGCAAAGGCGAAGCAGTGGGTCGGAGAGGAGGGCGACCAGGTATTCCGGATCCTACGCGACCGCCGCGAGCACAAGCTGCTCTCGCCCGAAGAGGCCCCGGCGCTCCACACGGAGCTGCGCGCCGCGTACGATGCGCTACGCGGCTCCTGACCCCCGAATCATGAAGCGCTTGCTCCGCCTGCTCGCGAGCCCCCTCGGGGCCGCTCCGCTGCTCGCCCTCGCCGACGGCCTCGTCGGTCACCTACGCGCCGAGCCCGGCGCCCTCGACTGGCCCGAGGAGCTCGGTGCGGTGCGCATCACGCTTGCCGTCGTGCTCGTCCTGCACGGGACCGCGCTCGGGCTCGGCCACCTCCTCGTACCGAGCGCACGCGAACGCGACCCCGCGACACTGGGGCTCGCGGTCAGCGCGGGCCTGGCCGCGTTCCTCGCGGAGGTGGACTTCCTCGAGTGGAACGCCGCGCATCACGATCCGATGCTGCTGCGCAACGGAGTTTTCCTCGGGCTCCTTTCGGGCGGCCTCCTCTGGCACCTGCTCGGCGGGCGCGTGCGCAGCGCGCCCCTCGGTCGCGGCCTCGGAACGGGCGCCCTCGCGCTCGTCCCGCTCCTCGCGATCGCCCCCTCGCTCCCGCTCAGTCCCAAACCGCGCACCGAACGGGCAGTCCGCCGCGGCCACCGCATCCCGCACGTGATCCTGATCATCGCGGACACGCTTCGTCGGGATGCTCTCTCGACCTACTCCCAGCACGCCGCGCCGACCCCGGTGCTCGACGCGTTCGGTGCACAGGGACTCACCTACACCCGCGCCCGCACGCCCGGTGCCTGGACGCTGCCTTCCGTGACCAGCGCCCTGACGGGGCTGCACCCGCTCGTGCATGGCGCGATGAAACGCAACTCGTCTCTGCCCGACCAAGTCACCCCCCTCGCTGCACGCATGGCGGAGGCCGGCTACCGCACGGCCGCGATCGGGCACAACTTCGTGCTCTCTCCCCCACGCCACCTCTACCGCGGCTTCGACGCCTACGAGTTCACCTCGCGGCGCATGCTCCCGACGCCCTCCTTCGGATTCCTGGTGCTCGCCTGGATCCACGACCGCACGACGCCGCGCGGCGAACCGGACGCGGAGGAGATCAACGCGCGTGCGTTCCGCTGGCTGGACAATCACGCGGACGAGGACTTTTTCCTCTGGCTGCACTACTACGACACGCACATCGTCTATGACCCGCCGACGGACCTACGTCCCGAGGGACCCCCGCCGCCCGGCCTCTCCTTCGCCTTCACATACGGCGACCTCGAGAACGTGCGCGGCGGCTACAAGGTGCTCGACGCCGAGGGCCGTCGCTGGGTACGCGCGCTCTACGACGCCGAGTCGCGCGGTCTGGACCGCTCCCTGGGGCTCCTGTTCGACGACCTGAAACGGCGTGGGCTCTGGGAGGACTCGCTCGTGATCGTCACGAGCGACCACGGGGAGGAGTTCTTCGAGCACGAAGGATTCGAGCACGGCCACGCCGTCTACGAGGAGCTGCTCGACGTGCCGCTGTTCGTGAAGCTGCCGCACGCACTCGCCGAGGCGCAGCGCGCTGCGGGGACCTACCCCGCGCGGCTGGACACGCCCGTCTCCCTCGAGAACATCACGCCGACGATCCTGACGCTCACGGGGATCGACGCCGACCCGGGCGAGTTCTCCGCCGGACCACTCCTCGATCCGACCGGAGCTCCCATCGCGGCGCCCACGTGCCTGCACGCCTCCACCGGCACGCTCTACTTCCAGGATCGCCTCGCCGTGATGGTCAGCGACTTCAAGTACATCCGGCTCCTCAGCGGCCGCGAGGAGCTCTACGACCTCGCCTCCGACCCGGGCGAGACGAGGAACCTCGTCCCCCAAGCGCCCCCCGAGCTCGAGCTCGGATGCGCGCGCTTCGAGGAGGTGCGTCGCCAAGCCCGAGCCCAGAAGAAGCGCCTCGGAATCTCCGCCGGGACGATCCGACTCGACGCCGCGGAGATGAGGCGCCTCAGGGACATCGGCTACGCGCGCTGAGCGGCGGGGGCCTCCGCGGCCCGTGCCCCTGTCCCGGCCTCCCGCCCGCGGCAGCGGAAGCCGAGCGCGGCGAGGACCCCCGGGAGGACGGGCACGCTCATGCGTCCGACAAGCGAGGCGAGTGCCTGCGGGTCCACCGGTCCCCCTTCACGAGCGAGGAGCTGGAGGCCGAAGAGCTCCACGGCGATCGCGCCGAGCACCCCCACCAGGAAGGGCAGCCCACGTACGGTTAGACAGAATGGGTGGAGCGGCCTCTTCAAGGCCGTGGATTACAGTTCTG
>DRLC01000397.1 GCA_011053145.1 Planctomycetota bacterium
AATCCGCTTCGCGGACCGGGGCTTACCTTCCGGGGTCAGGAATCGCAAAGCACCATCAGGAAACGAGTTGCTGTGCCTGGTGCACAGGCTCATGAATAACCCGGGCTAGGAGGGAACCGGGCGAGACGAACCGGCAAGAAACGGGTGGTTCCGGCCAACGCGGGGGCGGGACCGTGCAACGTAGAGAGCAGGCGCGCGCGCTCTCCGGGCGGTGCGGGGGGATCGAGGTTCTTCCGGGCGAGGAGGCGTATGCATCGGGCCGAATTCAGATCCCCAACCCAAGGAGTATCCCATGCTGTCCCGCGCAACTCGCTTCCCCGTTGCGTCCCTACTCATCGCAGCCATCTGCGGTTCTGGAGTTGCTCTCGCCCAGACCGGCGAGGTGGTCTCACAGTTTCGTGTGGCGGAGGGCGAGGCAGGGTTTCAGGGGCCCGCCGGCCAGGGATTCGCGGGTTCGATGGCTGCGCTCGGCGACCTCGACGGGGACGGCGTCGGGGACTTGGCGGTCGGCGAGGACGGGGAGGATGCGTTCTGGATCCTCTTCTTACGGGCCGATGGGACGGTCCGAGGCGAGCTTCGGGTCGCCGACGGCCAGGCGGGCTTCCAGGCCGATCCGGCGGTCTCCAACCTCGGATTCGGGAGTGCCCTCGCGACCCTCGGCGACCTGGACGGCGACGGGACCTTGGAGCTTGCCGTCGGTGCGCGGCACGGCGGGCTGAAGGGGCGGGGGACGGTTTGGATCCTCTCCCTCGACTCGTCGGGAAGCGTCGTCCACCAGGTGCTGATCACGAACGGGTCGGGTGGTCTCGGGACTCCCCTGCCCGTGTTTTCGGAGTTCGGGGCGGCGGTCGCTTCGATCGGAGACGTGGACGGCGACGGCATCGTGGATCTCGCGGTGGGGGCTCCCCGGCCGTCCGCGTGGGGGGCCGTGTACGTGCTGCTCTTGAACTCGGATGGAACGGTGCGCGCGTGGACGAAACTCTCGCGTTCCGCAGGCGGTGTGGTCGCGGGGACGCTTCAGTTCCTGGATCGATTTGGAGAGTCCCTCGCCGGGATCGGAGACCGAAACGGGGATGCCATCCCCGACCTAGCGGTGGGGGTTCCCGGGTACCGTCCGATGCCGCCGTCCGGCATGCAGGCGGGGGCCGTCCGCGTCGTCTACCTCGCCGCCTCCGGGCAGTCCATCGGGATGCAAATCTTCGACGAGGCGTCGACCGGTACGAACTTCGGGGACGAGGGCGAATTCGGGGTCGCGCTGGCCTCCCTGGGCGACCTCGACGGGGACGGCGGGAGTGACCTGCTCGTCGGGCAGCGCTCGAGTCCCGTCGGTCCTCCCGAAGCATGGTGCCTGTTCCTTCGTCCCGATGGGACGATGCGGGGGGTCCAGCGCCTGATGCTGCGGGACTTCGTCCAGCCCGCCGCGGGCTCCGCGCTCTCCGTGGCCTCCCTCGGCGATCCCGACGGGGACGGGCTCGAGGATGTCGTCCTCGGAGTCGTCGCGGAGGCCGCGTTCTACCGCGCGGAGCTGGACGATTCTCCGTTCCTCCCTCCGGTCGCCCACATTGAACACGACGTCCTGAAATACTCCCCGGGGGCCTTCCTCGTCGCGCAGTTCCGTGACGCCTCCGAGAACAACGTCAGCCGGTGGGAGTGGGACTTCAGCAACCGGGTGGTCCCCTTTACGGAGCCGGACCCCCAGAACACCTTCTTGATCCCGAGGAACTCGACCATCACCCTGACGCTGACGGTCACCGGGATCGGGGGGCAGTCGGTGGCCAAACTCCGCATCCCGCTTTCCCCCCCCACCTCTTCTCTCTTCGTGGGCTCGGGGACGAACCCCCTCTGCCTCGGTCTCAAACCGGCCGTCCTCGGGCTTCCGCTGGTCGCGGACGTGGACACGAGCGCGTTCCCCACCACCTCGGCGGCCCTGCTCATGGTGTACGCCCGCCCTCGAGGGGGAGTCTTCATCCCGAGCGGCGAGGTCCTCGTCGACCTCGCCTCACCGCGCTACCTGAACCTCCTCCAGGCCGGTTCCTCGCCGGGGCCGATTCGGTTCACCACCAGGGCGATTCCGCTGGATCTGGCCTTCATCGGGAGGCAGGCGGCCGCCCAAGGGGCCGTGCTCGACGCGCAGGGACTGCACCTGTGCAACGCCGTGCGGCTGCGCGTCGGGTTTTGAACGCAAGACCGAGCCCGACGCTCACTTGCCCAGGAACGTTGCCAGCCGGCCCAGGGCTTCTTCGATGTTCTCGGTCGAGGTGGCGTAGCTGAGGCGGACGTGGGTGTCGGTGCCGAAGGCGGAGCCGGGGACCAGCGCGAGGCCCTCGGCTTCGAGGAGAGCTTCGCAAAAGCCCGTGGAGCCCGAGTCCGCGAAGTCCCCGAGGTACGGGGTGATCTCGGGGAACGCGTAGAACGCGCCGGCGGGTTCGGGGGTGAAGAGGCCGAGTTCGGCGAGGCCGCCGAGCAGCAGCGTGCGACGCTCCGAGAATGCGGAACGCATCGTTTCGAGTTCCGGAGGCCACTCGGTGAGGGCGCGCTCGTAACAGACCTGGGCGATCGTATTCGGTGAGCCGTTCGTCTGGCTCGAGAGCTTCGCGACCGCGGCGGCGAACTCCGGCGGCGCCGCGAGGTAGCCGATGCGGTAGCCGGTCATCGCGAAGGCCTTGCTCGCACCGTCGATGACGATCGTGCGTTCGCGCACCGCGGGCGAGATCGAAGCGGGGCTCGCGGCCTCGACGCCGTCGTAGCAGAGCTCGCGGTAGATTTCGTCGGAGATCAGCCAGAGGTCGCGTTCGGCGGCGAGGTTGGCCACGGCCTCGATCTCCCCGCGCGACCAGACCGTGCCGGAGGGGTTGTTCGGGGAGTTGATCAGGATCGCGCGCGTGCGCGGGGTGCAGGCGGCGGAGAGGGCGTCGAGGTCGGGGTGGAAACCCGCCGCGTCGCAGGGGGAGGGGACGAGCACGGGTTCGGCGCCCGCGAGCCGGACGAGGTCGAAGTAGCTCGCCCAGGCCGGGAGCGGGATCAGGACCTCGTCACCGTCCTCGACGATCGAGAGGATCGAGGCCGCGAGGGCGTGCTTGGCGCTGTGGCAGACCGTGACCGATTCGGCCTGCCAGGCGCCGCCGCGCGTGCGCTCGAGGTAGGCCGCCAGGGCAGCCCGCAGGCTGGGGAGGCCGGCCGCCGGGGTGTAGCGCACGTCCCCCGAGCGGGCGCGCTCGGCCGCGGTCTCGCGGACGATCGCGGGGGCGGGGAAGTCCGGCTCTCCGACCGCCATGCTGACGATGTCGCGGCCCGAGGCGGCGAGGGCTCGGGCGCGGGCCGCGAGGGCCAGGGTGATGGAGGGTTCGATCCGGTCGATCCGTCGGGCGAGGTGCATCGGGCTCATTCTCGGCCGTCGCGGTGGCGATGGGAAGGATGAGTGTGCATCGTCGTCTCCCCCGGATCCGCCGCGCGGGCGGTGATCTTCGGGCCGATCCCAACGAGTTCCCTCCCTCCTCCATGAAATCACGCGTCCTGCGCTACACCGTCACCGGGCTCTTCTTCCTGGGCCTGGGGATGCTGTGGGCCTTCTCCTATTTCTTCTTCAATCCGTTCGAGGGGCGCTTCTCCGGCCGGCTGTCGATGCTCGTGCCGCGGGACGTGGACTTCGTCGTGGCGAAGACGAACCTCGCGGCGGACCTGACCCCCGACCTGCGGCTCGAGGTCGCGGATGAGATCGAAGCCGACCCCCACGGCCAGGCCCTGCTCGAGATGCCCGCCGTGCGGGAGCTCCTCGACGGACTCGAACTCGATGCGCTGCGCGAGGAGATCGAAGCCAGCCTCTCCCAGCTTCCGATCGACGTGAATCCGCTCGACGTCTTCGGGGGCAGCGAGCTCGCGGTGGCGGGTCGTTTCGGAAAGGGAAGCCTCGCCGAGTCCGACTGGGCGGTGTACGGACGCGCGGACTGGCTCGGGAAGATCGGGATGGAAGCGGTCGGCAAGGGACTCGTGCCGCTCGAGGATCAGGGCATCTCGCTCACCGACGAGGAGGACGGCTATGCCCTCTCCGGCGGGCCCTTGCAGCGCACACTGCACGTCACGCGCCTCCTCGACGTCGTGATTGTCTCGACCGACCCGGAGCTCATCAGCGCGGCCCACGCCCTCGACCAGGCGCGCGGCCAGGACTCGTTCTTCTTCTCCGCGAAGTTCCAGAACCATGCCGCGGGGCTCGATCGCGAGGGCGACGTCCTGGATGTGTATGTGGACCAGGTGGCGCTGCGAGCGGCCCAGGGGCCGGTCGACACCTGGCCCGATCCGAGTTCGCCGGATGTCCTGCCGCGTTTCCTGTCGCGCTTCATCCAGCTCGCGAACCTGCGGGAGTCGGTCTCGAGCGTCGTGTTTTCGAACGGCGTGCGGATCGACGCGACCGGCGCCGTCTCGACCGAAAACCTCTCCGCGGTCGAGAAGAAGTTCTACCGGCTGCGGGGCTTCGAGAAGGCCAAGGTGCTCGACTACGCGAAGATGGCGCCCCAGGACACGGGGATCTTCGCCTGCGCGCGGATTCCGATGAACGACGCGCTGCACGCGTTCGTGGACAGCCTCGAGCCGGCGGTGCGCGAGGGGCTCGCGGATCCCGCGCGGGACGTCTTCGGTTACCAGGACCTGGATCCCCTGCTCGGCGACATCTCGACGAGCTTCGGAGATGACATCGCGCTGTTCCTGCGCAACCACGACTATCCCGCGGACAACGACCCCGACGCGCCGCCCGCGGACGGGACGAAGGTGACGGCCTGGGCGCTGGTGCTCACGATCGACGATCAGGATGCGCTCGACGGGCTGCGGGAGCACGTGCGCAGCAATCCCGGGGCGTTCGGGATCCAGGGGCGCAATCCGAACTCGGGCGGCATCTTCACGAACGAGGTCGCGGGTGGCGGCGTGGTCTACGAGTACCACACGCCGTTCATCCCCGGGACGGGGCACCTGGCCACCCTCGAGATGTTCGGCTCGGGCCGGGTGAAGTACTTCCTGATCTCGAACAGCCATGAGCTGCTCGGTCAGGTGTTCACGACCTACCGCGGGCAGAGACCGCCGCTCTCGGAGGACGGGTGGTTCCAGTCCCAGGTGAACACGGGGCTTTCGAGTCCGGACGTCGTGTTCTGGCTGCGCCCCGGGGCGATCGACGCGTCGATGCGGGCGATCGCGGAGCAGAATGCCGAACTCGACATCGGGCTCGCGATCAACTGGAGCGTGGAGCGGCCGCGCATCGAGAAGAAGGTCCTCAAGGAGTCGTTCCCCGGCGAGCAGTACGGAAACGTCTCGGCGGCCAATCGCGATGCGTTCGAACTGATGGTGCAGGAGGAGATCGACGCCTTCGAGCGCCGGTTCGTGCAGGAGCATCTCGGCTCGATGCGGCGCGACTACGTTCGGCCCTGGGATGCGCTCGAGATCATCTCGAACCTGCTCGTGGAGCTGTCCCTCGATCCGAAGACGATCCAGCTCCACGCGCGAGCGATCGTTCCCCTGGGAGGCTCCTGAGGAACCCGGGCGGGCGGAAACCGGGACCGGAACCCGGGCGCGGAGAGGGGGGGAGTGGTGCTCGGGACTGGAATCGAACCAGCACGGGAATTACCCCACTAGATCCTTAGTCTAGCGCGTCTACCAATTCCGCCACCCGAGCACCGGGTGCCGCGACGACGATCGGGGAAGGATTCCCCATGGCCGAGGCAGGGCGGGAAGCATAGCAGCGGCGTCCCGCGAGGCAAGGCTCTCGCGGCCGGTTTCGTTGACAGGTTCGGGGCGGGAGCTACGCTCCCATCCATCCCTCTCGCCAGAGCCCCAGAAGCCCCACAGAAACGTCATGTCCAGCCCGCGAGGAAACGCGCTCATCGGCCAGTCCGGTGGTCCCACCTGTGTCATCAACCAGAGCCTCGTGGGCGTCGTCGAGGCCTCCCGGGATTCGGATCGGATCGAGAACGTCTACGGGGCCCTGCACGGGGTCCAGGGGATCCTCGATGAGAACTTCGTGGATCTCGGGCGAGAAACCCAGGAGACCCTGGAGCGGGTCGCCGTGACCCCCTGCGCGGCGCTGCGCTCGGTGCGCAAGAAGCCCACGCGCGAGGAGTGCGCCAAGGTCCTCGAGGTCTTCCGGCGCCACGACATCCGCTACTTCTTTTATATCGGTGGGAACGACTCGGCCGAGACGGCACACCTCCTGAACGAGATCGCGGTGGCCGAGGGGTACGACGTGCGGCTCTTCCACGTGCCGAAGACGATCGACAACGACCTGCGGGTGACCGATCACTGCCCCGGGTACGGCTCGGCGGCGCGCTTCGTCGCCTCCGCGATCATGGGGGACAACCAGGACAACCGCAGTCTGCCCGGGATCAAGATCGACGTGATCATGGGGCGCCATGCGGGCTGGCTCACGGCGGCGAGCCTGCTCGCGCGCGAGCACGAGGACGATGGGCCGCACCTGATCTATGTGCCGGAGCGCGTCTTCGATCTCGAACGCTTCGTCGCGGATGTCGACGAGATGTACACGCGCCATGGCCGCTGCCTGGTCGCCGCCTCCGAGGGCATCCATGACGCCGATGGGAACCCGATCTTCTCCAGCAAAGAGGTGGATTCCCATGGAAACGTGCAGCTCTCGGGTTCTGGCGCGCTGGGGGATTTCCTGGCTGCGACGGTCAAGGAGAAGCTCGGCTCGAAGCTCCGCGTACGAGCGGACACCTTCGGGTACCTGCAGCGTTCCTTCGCGGGCCACTACAGCGAAGTGGACGCCCGCGAGGCCCGCGAAGTCGGCCGTACGGCCGTGCGGGTGGCGACTTCCGGGGAGGCGCCCCACGGTTCGATCGTGATCCTCCGCAAGGACGGTCCGGTCTACGAGGTGAGCTTCGGGTGCACCGAGCTCTCGAACGTCGCGAAGGTGACGCGGGACCTGGACGAGGCCTACATCAAAGGGGACCGTGACATCGCGCCCGCGTTCCTCGACTACGTACGCCCCCTCGTGGGGACGATGCCGAGCGCGGGTCGTCTCTCCGATTTCCCGGTCGGGGGCTGAGGCCCATGGCCGATCCCACTCGCCCCGAGGAACAGCGACCGGAGGCGGAGCTCGATCGGGAGATCGAGATCCCCGATTCCCCTGCGTCCCCGGGGGAAGGGGACGAGGAACAGGCCGGGTATCGGGGCATGCTGGTCCCCCTCGTCGTCGTCCCGGCGATGATCGTGATGGTCGTGGTCTTGATCCTGGTCTTCTTCGGGATGCTCTCGGGATCGGTCAAGAGCCCGAGCGAGAACCTGGCCCGGGTCCTCGACGGGGGAGCGAACGAACGCACCCAGGCCGCGTTCGAGCTCGTGCGCCAGGTGCTCGACTACGAGACCGCGAAGGGGGAGGGGCGAGCCCCTGAGTGGGACATCGGGCCGAGCTTTCTCGAGGAGCTGCGGAACGCGAGCCACCGCCTCGAGGGTTCCCCAGAGGGGGGAGACCTCTGGGTGCCCTTCGTGCTCGGCGCCCTGATGGCCCAGATGGGCGACGCGGACGGGGTGCATCGGCTCCTCGAGATGACCCGCCTCTCCGAGAGCCAAGATCCGGGGCACGAGTTCGGCCAGAAGGCGGTCTTCATCCTGGGCTCGGTCGGGGACGACCTGGAGGAGAACCTGCGGGAAGAGGTGGCCCGCCGCGTGATCGAGCTGACCGAGGGGCAGGACGACGAGCTCGTGTTCCTGGCCGCGGCTGCCCTCCAGAAGCTGCCCTCGCCCGGGACGGAGGAGGCCCTGGCCGGGCTGCTGGGGGCGCCCGAGCTCGAGTTGCGGCTTCAGGCGGCGCTCTCCCTCGCGATGCTCGGATCCGACCGGGGGCGTGACGTCCTCCTCGACGCGCTGGACCGAGCTCCTTACGTCAAGGACAGGGAGGCCCACCCGGGGCTGTGGGCCGACCAGGACATCTCCACGACCCGCAGGAACGCCCTGAGGGCCCTGATGGCCCTGGGAGAGCCCCTCCCGGCGGACCGGGTCGAGGCCTTGCTCCAGGACGACGACCCCAATCTGCGGTCGGACGCCCTGGAACTCTCCTCCCAGGGGGGGGCTCCCGGGGAGGCCGCTGGTTCCTCCTGAAGGTCCCACCCCGGGGCTGGGCCGATCGACACCTTCGCAGTCCTTTGAATCGGGCCCCTTGCGATTCGTCAAGGCTCTTCACATCCTGACGGTCCCCTCTTGCCCACCGGTGTTCCCGGTCCGAGGAGGTGTCCGGCCCCGGCCGGTGCCTCGGAGGCTCCGGACGGACCGACGGCCATAGGAACACGACGACAGAGGCGACGATCATGGCAGACGAAACGACCGAAGAGGAACAAGGGAAGGAGAGCGAATCCCCGGGACTGAAGCGCGCTCCGCTCCGGGGGGAAGTCTCCAGGCGTGGGGTCCTTTCGACGCTGGCCCTGGGCTGGGCGGCCTTCGCGGCGGCTTCCGCCGGCATCCTCGGCGCGTTCGGGCGGTTCATGTTCCCGAACGTGCTCTTCGAGCCCCCCCAGGAGTTCAAGGCCGGTTTCCCGCAGACCTACGCCGTCGGTGAGGTGGACGAGCGCTTCAAGGCCGCCTACGGCTGCTGGCTCGTCCGAGAGCCCAAGGGGTTCTATTGCCTCTCGACGATCTGCACCCACCTCGGCTGCACCCCGAACTGGTTGGCGGCGGACGAGAAGTTCAAGTGTCCCTGCCACGGTTCCGGATACACGAAGCAGGGCATCAACATCGAGGGCCCGGCTCCTCGGCCGCTCGAGCGCTACAAGATCACGCTGGCCGAGGACGGTCAGCTGCTCATCGACAAGAACACCAAGTTCCAGCAGGAGAAGGGACAGTGGTCCCTCGACGGCGCTTACCTCGACTACGTCTGAGCCAGTCCCCTGCCATCCCTGAAGAGGACCCGCGGTGAAGGCGGGAACGACCTCCCCGAGACCATCCCGACTCCGACAGCAGACCTCCGAGTTCCAGGACACATCCCACTCCGCCGCCCATCGGCTTGAATCGCCTCCGGCGCGGTCCGTTCTGGGGAGCGAGGCTCCGATCCACCCCTATCTACTGTCCCCTAGATGCAAAAGCTGTTCGACGCCATCCGGCGATCGCAGATCTGGCGTTCCATTTTTCGGCACGGGTATCCCGACACGCCGCGAAACCGGACGCTTGCCGTCCTCTCGAACACCTTTCTTCACCTGCATCCGGTCAAGGTCCGTCGGAGTGGGATTCGCCTTTCCTACACCTGGTGCATGGGAGGGCTGACCTTCTTCCTGTTCCTGATCGAGACCATCACGGGCTTGCTCCTGATGTTCTACTACCACCCGACCGCGGATAAGGCGTATCAGGACATCTGGGCGCTGCGGGAACACGTTCCGCTCGGGATCATGCGGGAGATGCACCGCTGGGCCGCTCACCTGATGGTGATCACCGTCTGGTTGCACATGTACCGTGTCTTCCTGACCGGGTCGTACAAGCCGCCGCGCGAGTTCAACTGGAACGTGGGGGTCATCCTGCTGGTCCTGACGCTGCTGCTCTCCTTCACGGGCTACCTTCTGCCGTGGGACCAGCTCGCGGTCTGGGCGATCACCGTCGGTTCGAACATGGCGCGGGCGACTCCGTTCCTCGGGCATGAGGGGCCGGGCGCGTCCCTGCTCTCGTTCGGGGGCTTGAACCTGGTGCACGCCGGCGACGATGCGCGTTTCGGACTGCTCGCCGGACGTTTCGTGGGGGAGGGCGCGCTCCTGCGCTTCTACGTCTTGCACTGCGTAGGCTTACCGCTCGCGGCTTCGGTCCTGATGGCCGTGCACTTCTACCGCGTCCGCAAGGACGGCGGGATCTCAGGACCCCTGTAAGGCACGGGCCCACCGACATCGACTTTTTCGACGGAGCGACAAGGACACTTCCTATCCATGGGTGAACAGCTCAAGAACGCGATCGACTGGCTCTTCGAGCCGACGCGCTACTTCGCGGGCAGCGTCCTGCTGCTCGTGGCCATCTTTCTCGGGAGGAAGTGGTTCTCCAAGACGATCGTGATCGTCGCGATCTTCGCCCTCGGGACCGTCTTCATGCTCTGGGCTCCGAGCGATCCCGACTTCCGGACGATCATCACGAAGCCGGACAACGTCCCGATCGTGATCCTCCTGGGCTCGGTGGTCTTCTTCACCTGGCTGGCGATGCGCCAGGCCGTCATCAACGACGAGCGCGTGAAGGAAGGAAAGCCGACCCTCGAGGCGGAACTCGGCAAGAAAAAGGTCTTCACCTGGCCCGATCTCGTCTACATCGAGTTCATCTGCATGATCCTGTTCACCGCGTTCCTGATCATCTGGTCTCTGAAGGTCCAGGCACCGATCGAGGAACCCGCGGCGACGGCCAGGACACCCAACCCGTCGAAGGCTCCTTGGTACTTCCTGGGTCTCCAGGAGATGCTCGTGTACTTCGACCCGTGGATCGCGGGCGTCGTGCTCCCCGGATTCATCATCGTCGGGCTCTGCGCGATCCCGTACCTGGACCCGAACCCGCGCGGCAACGGCTACTACACGTTCAACGAGCGCCCCTTCGCGTGGGTCTTCTTCATGGTCGGGTTCATCCTCTTCTGGGTGTCCTTCGTCATCCTGGGCACGTTCCTGCGCGGACCGAACTGGTCGTTCTTCGGGCCCTTCGAGTACTGGGACCTCCACAAGCTCGAACCGTTGGTCAACGTCGACCTATCGACGTACTTCTGGAATTTCGTCGGCAAGCCGAAGCCCACGAACCCGCTCGTCCGTGAGGCGCCGGGGATTCTGTCTCTGCTGGGTTTCTTCCTGCTCGTCCCGCCGATCCTCGGCAAGACGGTCCTGCGCGGCCTCGTCAAGAGCATGGGGATGGCCCGCTACAACCTCTTCATGCACCTCTTGCTCTGGTTTGCGCTCCTGCCGATCAAGATGCTTCTGCGTTGGACGATCAACCTGAAGTACATCGTCGGCATCCCCGAGTGGTTCTTCAACGTTTGAAACATGGCTGACCGAGGCGACACCCACTATTCCGTCCCCAGCCTGAACCGCTGGTTCGCCATCTCTAGCCTGGCGCTGCTCATCGCGGCGCTCTGGATGGTCCTCCACGACTTCGACCGCCCCTGGAAGGTCTACCAACGGGAGTATCAGGAGATCGAAGTGCAGCGCGCGAAGGCCGCTCTCTCCACTCCCGAGGCCCAGGAGGCGATCGCCGAGGAGCAGCGACTCGCCTCGGAGATCGAGGAGATCAAGCGCAGCCAGGCCCAGGGCGGCGGCGACCTCGCGAGTGCCGAGGAGGAATTGATCCTGCTCGAGGACGAGAAGGCGAAGGCGGATGCCCGAGCCCGCGTCGCCAAGCAGGAGGCCGGGTGGCAGCGATTCCTCACGGACGAGCATCGCGTCAAGCATGGGGAGGATGCCGAGTACCAGGAGATGTTGGAGGAGCTCGTGGAGCGCGAGCGGGTCATGATGGAGACCGCCAACGCGCTCAAGGAGATCACGGCGAAGGTGGAGGCGAAGAAGGCGGAGATCGAGCGCCTCAATGCCGACCTCGAGGAACTCGAGACGCGGATGAAGCTCGCCACCAAGAACATCGCGCTGGTTCGGAAGAAGCTCGAGGAGCTGGATCCCACCGATCCCGTTCGTCGCCTCGCCAACCTGGTCCGGGACGATATTCCGGGCCTCGACTTCGTCGGCCCGACGCTGAAGGTGCGGATGGCGCTTCCCCCGAAGTTGACCTTCGAGCTCAACTTCACGAAGAAGCCCCGGATCGACATGTGCCAGACCTGCCACATGCCGATCGACAAGGAGGGGTACACGGAGTACGAACAGCCCTTCGTTTCTCACCCGCGCCAGGATTTGTACCTGGGCTCGAAATCACCGCATCCGATCGGCGAGTTCGGCTGCACGATCTGCCACCGGGGGGCCGGCGAGGCCCTCACTTTCCAGCGTGTCGACCACCGCGCCGACGATGAAGAGCAGGCGGAGGAGTGGCGAGAGAAGTACGGGTGGCACAAGCAGCACTACTGGGACTATCCGATGCTCCCGGCCCGCTTCGTCGAGGCCGGCTGCGTGCAGTGCCACAAGGACTCCCTGGAGGTGATCGAGCCGGACGCACCCAAGGTCGTCGAGGGGTACAAGCTGTTCGAACGGTACGGTTGTTACGCCTGCCACAAGGTCGACTGGTTCCCGACGAAACGCCGTCCGGGGCCGCCCCTCAAGAAGGTGCTCGAGAAGACGACCCCCGAGTTCATCGCCTCCTGGGTGACGAACCCGAAGGCATTCCGGCCCACGACGTGGATGCCGCAGATCTTCCACCTCGAGAACTACTCAGCGGACACGGAGGTCGCGATCTCCAACTACGGGACCGGGCGCCCGATGATGGGCGACGAGTGGAGCGATGCGGCCTTGGCCTCGGTGACCGCGTTCATCCAGAGCCGATCCGCGACCGACCCGTTGCCCGAGATCCCGCTCGAGGGCGATCCGCTCCGCGGGCGCGAGGTGTTCCGTCTCTCCGGCTGCCTCGCGTGCCACAACGTCGCGCCCTTCACCGACGAAGAGCGGGCCGAGGTGGATGACCTCGCCCAGGAGTTGGGGGGCACGAACGAGCACGGCCCGAACCTGCGAGGAATTGCGACCAAGGTCGCGCCCGAGTGGTTGTACCAGTGGATCAAGGACCCCACCGCGTACTGGGAAGGAACGCGGATGCCGAACCTGCGTCTTCCCGACCAGGACATCGCGGATATCGTGGCCTACGTCTTCGACGACCCGGACGGCTTCTTCCACGACGTTCCTGAAGGGTGGGAGCCGAGACTCACGAGCTACAAGCGCGATGTTCTCGAGGAACAGGCGCGCTGGTTCTTCAACCGGATGCGGCCGGAGGATCTCGAGGACAAGTTCCAGGGTCCGTGGAAGGCGGATCGGGATCTCTTGGTGGCGATGGGGGAGCGCTGGGTCCTTCAGCAGGGGTGTTTCTCGTGCCACGAGATCGAGGGGCTCGAGGACGCGAACCGCATCGGAACCGAGCTGACGACGTGGGGTTCGAAGACCGTGGACAAGCTCGACTTCGGCTTCATCCCGGAGATCTTCGCCAAGGAGGCGGGGTTCGAGCCGGGGAGCGAGGAGGAGTACGAAGCGGTCCACGAGTTCAAGGCGTATCGGGAGAACTTCCTCCAGCAGAAACTCCATGCCCCGCGTTCTTTCGATCGTGAGAAGATCAAGAACCCGACCGAACGCCTGCGCATGCCGTGGTTCGACTTCACGGACGAGGAGGTCGAAGCCCTGACGACGTTCGTGACCGGGCTCGTCGAGGACGAGGTCGAACAGGCCCGGATGATCCCCACCGAGCAGCAGCTCGCGGTCGACACGGGGCTGCGGGTCATTCGGCAGAAGAACTGCATCGCCTGCCACGTCCTCGAACCGGGAACGATCGAGTTCGACGATGAGGACGGTGTCCATCACTCCGTGAAGGGACAGATGTCCTTCTTCGACGAGGATTCGGTCTTCCCGCCCTCGATGGAGCACTTCGATCGAGATCTCGCGAACTACATCGCGGACATGCGCGACTACGAGGAGGATCCGGAGTGGTACCCCGAAGAGCTGTACGCGCAGCTGCTCGAGACGGATGTCGAGCTCGGTGAGACGGGGACGACCTTTGCGATCTCCAACGTGGCGAGCATTCGAACGACCCCGCCCGTCGGAGGTCGTTTTGTCGATCTCGTGATGCGCTACTACGTCGATCCCTGGGCGTACAACCCGGAGACGGACGAGTACGACATCTGCCTCACCGGAGACCCGGACGGCGAAGGCCGCATCCAGGATGTGGACGGGGAGTGGCGTGACTTCTCGGAGGAGCCCTTCGACAAGCTCCGCTGGACCTACGCACCGCCTGTTTTGATCGGTGAAGGCGAGAAGCTGCAGCGCGATTGGTTCTTCCGTTTCCTCAATGATCCCGAGGTGCTGCGGCCCCAGATCCGTGTCCGGATGCCCAGCTTCCATTGGGAGGACAACGAGGCCGGTGCGGTCGCGGACTACTTCGCCGCAGCCGCGGAGAAGGATTGGCCGCGGGAGTACGCGCGCCAACTCCAGATCCAGCTCGGGCTGACCCCCGCGGAGATCGCCCAGGGCATCATCGCGGAACTGGGCCTTTCGGGCTCGAGCGCGGAGCAGGTCGCGGGGATTGCGGAGGGCCTTCCGGTCGAGACCGCGGCCGGGTTGCCGAACCTGCTCGCTTTCGGGGAGGCCCACAACTTCAGGTTCCATCCCGCCGTCAACCCGATCTACGAGCGCATCCCGCAGCGGACGCCGGCATGGCTGAAGCGGTACTTCGACGAACGCCCGGACTTCTACAAGGATGTCCACAACCTGGTCGCGGGGCCGGGAGGTCCGACCTGTGTCCAGTGCCACGGCCTGGCCGGGCGTCCCCCGACCAACGCGACCCCGATCGGGTGGGCGCCCGACCTGACCCTCGTGCGGGAACGCTTGCGTCCGGACTGGGTCCGGCGCTGGCTCACGGATCCCTCGAAGGTCTATCCCGGGACCACGATGCCTGCAAACTTCGACCTCGGATCGGAGCAGTGGCAGGATCTTTACCCCGCTCCCAGCGCGGAACAGATCGAGGCTGTAACGACTTGGTTGTTCAACCTGGATCGAGCCCTGATCGAGAACTAATCCGAATCGAATCCGAACCTCACTCGCAACACACCCACCACTTCCCCACCCATGCTTTCATTCATTCTCGTCTGCGCCTCGGGCTTCTCGGGCCTCGGGGCCCCTTCCGTTCCCGTCGCCGTGGAGGCCCCCGTGGCCGACACCGGTTCCATCAGCGGTAAGGTCGTCTGGGAAGGCGATCGTCCCGACCCGAGGCCGCCCCTCAAGATCAAGGACACCGAGACCAAGGGCTGCATCCACGAAGGTGGTGTCGACACGGAGGACCGGACCCTGCTCATCGACGCGAACGGCGGCGTCGCGAACGTCGTCCTCACGATCAAGGCCACCGACGTCAAGGTCCCCGAGTCCCCGATCGAACTCGACCAGAAGGGCTGCCGTTTCGAGCCGCGCGTCATCGTCGTCCCCGTGGGGGCCACGGTGCGTTACGCGAACTCAGACGAGACGAACCACAACATCCACACCTTCGCCAAGAAGAATCAGCCGCTGAACAAGAACGTGGCAGGCGGCACCCACCTGGAGCAGACCTTCTCCAAGGCGGAGGTCGTCGAGGTCAAATGCGACGTCCACACTTGGATGAAGAGCTACGTCGTCGTGACCGATGCCTCGAACTTCGCGGTCTCCGCACGGGACGGTTCGTTCAAGATCGAGGGACTGCCCCCCGGCGAATACAAGGTCGAGTGGTGGCACGAGGAGCTCGGCAAGGGCAAGACCGAGACGATCAAGGTCGAAGCGGGGAAAGACTCTCCGATGACCCTCAAGGTCAGCGCCTCGAGCAAGAAGAAGAAGGGCGGTCGCCGCCGCCGTTGACTTCGTCCTCCGGCGAACTCGAGCCGGGCGCCCGCTCCTCCCGCGAGGAACGGGCGCCCGGCCGTTTCATCTAACCCGATGGGGTCAGTCCTGTTCCCTCGATCGCAGTCGGCGTTCCCAGATCGAGAGCCAGATCGGTGGTTTCCAATCGTGCAGGATGTCGGCGACCGCGGTGAGTTCCGGTGCCGGCTCACCGGACGAGCGGGCGCGTTTCCTTCGGCGTGCCTCGGCCTGGAAGCTTCGGTCGACGATGGCGAGCAGACGCTGGCGCTTTTCGGGGAGGCAGGCGGCGGCGCGTTCCACGAGGGGACGCAGGCGGGCCGCGAAGGAGCGCGAGACGCCGTGGTGCGTGCGTAGGGTTTCGAGGGTCTTGTCGATGTCCATGGGCGCTGAGGGGGGGCCGCACCAAGACTACCTCGGGCGCGGGGGAGAGGTCGGAGGGCGGAGGAGCGACGGTCGACGCTCCGACGGCCACGCTCGGCCCTTTCCAGGGGGAGCGCGGGGCTTCGGGAAAGCTTTTCGCGGCCCGTCCGCGAGCCGACCGAGCCCTCCCAGGATCCGAGCCCTGGTCGTCAAGGCCGGCTGCTCCGCGCTCCGATGGTGCGAGGACCTGAGGCGCCCGTCCCCAAGGCACCCGGGCTCCGAGCTCTCCCCTTATCGGCGCGTACCCCGCATCTCGAGTCCTCACCATGCGCACGTTCCTGTTCTCGGTGGGCGCCCTCTTGGTCGTCACCCTCTCCATTCTCTTCGAACCCCGGCTCCACGACGTGGAAGCGGGGACCGCAGTCCGGATGGACATCGCGGAACTCACCGAGCACGCCGACCTGATCCTCGAGGGGCGCGTGCTTCTCGCGAACGCGTTCGAGGTGGACGGGCGGATCGAAACCGAGTACCTGATCCAGGTGGATCGGACGTTCGAGGGGGAGGACCAGCCCTACCGAACCGTGCGGATGCCCGGGGGAGTCTTGCCGGACGGGCGGGGGCTGATCCTCGCCGGGATGCCCCGGATCGTGCCCGGGGAGGAGGAACTGCTCTTTCTGAGCGCCGAGGGTCCCACCGGCGTACGCGTTCCGGTCGGGCTTGCCCAGGGGAAGCTCAGCCTGGTTCGCAACGCGGACGGGAGCAAGTCCCTGTTGAGTGACATGGCGGGGGTCGTCCTGGTGTCGGAGGACGGGAGCGTCTCCGAGGGAGCAGGTGCCATGCGGGTGGACTACGCCGAAGTGGTTGCCCGCATCGAGGCTACGCTCGCCGAGAAGGCCGCGCGCGAGGAGCGGGAATGAAACTCTGGAAAGCTCTCCCGGTCGCCGCCCTGATCGCTGCGACCGTCGGTCTCCTCCAGGCCCACACGCCGCTCATCGGGAACGGCAAGAGCTTGAAGTGGGCGAATCCGGGCAACATCTCCCTGGTGATCCAATCGGCGGGATCCGACGACATTCCGGACGGCAGCCATGTGACGGCCCTGCGCATGGCGATGGACGGTTGGAACAACCTCACGGGAACGGCGAATCAGTTCATCGAGGACACCAGCCCCACCCAGCAGGCCCGCACGGACTGGTCGAGCTCGTCGGTGCATCTGCTCTACTTCGACGAAACCAACAGCTCCGGCTACTTTCCGACGGGGTCGGGGACGGTGGCGATCACCCCCGTGAGCTTCATGTCGACCGGCAAGATCGTCGACGCGGACGTGCTCTTCAATGGAAGCGGTTTCAGCTTCACCACTTCGGGGGAAGTGGGTGCCTTCGACGTCGCGGACGTCGCCTCGCATGAACTCGGGCACCTCCTCGGGCTCGACCATTCGGGCTGGGCGGGAGCGACGATGTATCCATACGTCGACAGCACGGTGATCCTGCATCGCAGCCTCTCCGAGGACGAGCTGCGTGGGATGAGGCACCTCTACCCGACGACGAATACGGGGAGCATCAGCGGTACGATCAAGAGAGCTTCGGACGGTTCATTCGTTTTCGGTGCCCATGTCGTCGCGCGAAACGCGCAGTCCGGGCGTACGGCGGGCAGCATCCTGACAGGGTCCAAGGGGGCGTTCACGATCCGCGGTCTCGATCCGGGAACCTATGAGGTGTACGTCGTGCCGCTGGGAAACGGGAGCTTCGGCGACGCCCCCGTCGATGCGAGCAACATTTCGGGGTACACGATCCAAACGGACTTCGAAGCCGCGGTCTATCCGACCACGGCGACGATCACGACCACCGAGGCGGTCGGCATGGGGACGCTGCTCGTCGGCGCGGACGTGAGCTTCAACCTGGGGACGAACATCGACCGCTTTCCCCTGCGCGCCGTGGCGGGTAAGAGCCAGACCCTCGTCGTTCGGGGAAACGGGCTCCTGTCGTCGAGCACCCTCGAAGCCAGTGACCCGGACCTGATCATCGGGACCCCGATGTGGTTCGGATCGTCCGTTTCGTTCCAGCTCACTGTCCCGCCCGGGGAACTTCCCGGACATGTGGACCTGATCGCTACGAGTCCGACGGGGGAGGTCAGCATCCTGCCAGCGGGCATCGAGATCACCCCTCCGACCCCGACGGTCACCGACGTCATTCCGTCGACAGGGGCCGCGGCCGGGGGCACTCCCGTCACGGTCAAGGGAACCGACTTCATGCCTGGGAGTCGTGTCGTGATCGGCAACCAGATCTACATCGACGGTGTGGGCGGGACGAGCGTGGTCGATCCGCAGACGATCACCCTGACGACCCAGGCCATGGTCACCGGGTTGCACGACCTCGTCGTCGTGGACGCCAGCGGTGTCGAAGGCCGGCGTCCCGGAGCGTTCAACTCCGTTTCCCTCCCGGTCATCTCGACCGTTTTTCCGACCGCGGGTTCGACCGCGGGAGGGACGACCGTGACCTTGACGGGAGCGGATTTCCTCAGCGGGACGGTGGTTCGGATCAACGGTGTGGACCAGGGCGCAGTGACGCTGGAAGGAACGACAAAGCTCACGTTCACCACGACGAGTGGTACCGCGGGTGTCCAGGTCCTCGAAGTCGAGAGTCCGGGCGGAGGGATCTCCAGCACGGCGTTCACCTACGAAACCCAGGCGGATCCGACGGTGGCGGCGATCAGCCCATCTTCGACCGCCCTCGGTGGCGGAGAACTCCTCACGGTCCAGGGCACGGGTTTCACGAGTGACACGGAGGTCCTGTTCGGAGTCGATCCCAGCACGGGGCAGGGAGGTCTGGCGGCACCTTCCGTGACCTTCATCGATTCCACGACCCTCC
>DRLC01000398.1 GCA_011053145.1 Planctomycetota bacterium
CGCAGGAGGAAGAGCAGGCCCGTCCCCGCCCCGATCTGCAGCACGATCTGGAAGACCTGGAGCGCATTCTCGAGCAGGAGCGCCAGCGCGCACGCCGACGCCATCAGGGACACGGTCGCGACCCGCCCCACCCAGACGAGACGCCGCTCGCTCGCATCCGGCCGCAAGAACCGCCGGTAGAGATCGTTCACCAGGATCGATGCGCCCCAGTTCACCTGGGTCGACATCGTCGACATGTACGCCGCCGCGAGGGAGGTCACCACGAGGCCCAGCAGCCCCGCGGGCAGGAAGGTGAGCATCGCGGGGTAGGCGAGGTCGTTCTTCACGACCTGCTCGCTCATGTGCGGGAACCGCGCGGCGAGCGAAGGGATGTCCGGAAAGACGACGAGCGATGCGAGTGCGACCAGGATCCAGGGCCAGGGCCGCAGTGCATAGTGCATCGCGTTGAAGAGCATCGTGGCGCGCACCGCGTGGCGCTCGTCCTTCGCGGCCAGCATGCGCTGCACGAGGTAGCCCCCTCCGCCTGGTTCCGCGCCCGGGTAGTAGGCCGCCCACCACTGGACCGCGAGCGGGATCACGAAGACCGCGAGGAGCTCACCCGCCTCCATCGTCTCGAACGACGGCCAGAAGGCCATCGCGCGACTCACCTCCGGGTGGGAGAAGAGGCCCGAGAGCCCCCCCACCTCGGGCAGACGGATCACGTACACCGCGGCCCAGATCGACCCCACCATCGCGATCGCGAACTGCACGAGGTCGGTGAGCAGCACGCCGGTCAACCCCCCGAGCGCGCTGTACGCCATCGTCACCGTCGCCGCGACGACGACCGTGCGCAGCGGAGACCAGCCGAACATCACGCCGCCGATCTTGATCGCGGCCAGGGTCACCGCCGCCATGATCAGGAGGTTGAAGACGATCCCGAGGTAGACGCCGCGAAAGGCCCGCAGAAAGGCCGCGAGGCGGCCCGAGTAGCGCAGCTCGTAGAACTCGACGTCCGTCAGCACGCCGGAGCGTCGCCAGAGCTTCGCGTACAGGAAAACCGTCAGCATCCCGGTCAGGAGGAACGCCCACCACGACCAGTTGCCGAACGCTCCGTGGGTGCGGACGAGGTCCGCGACGAGGTTCGGCGTGTCGGTCGAGAAGGTGGTCGCGACCATCGAGACGCCGAGCAGCCACCAGGGCATGCGCCGGCCCCCCAGGAAGAAGGAGTTGAAGTCCTTCGACGCCGAGCGCGACACCCACGCGCCGAGCACGAGGGAGAGCGCGAAGAACGCGAAGAGGATGGTCCAGTCGAGGGGGGCGAAGTGCATCGGGTCAGTCCGCTTCTTCCAGGAGCTCGACCATACGAAACTGGACGCGGGCGCGGTCGAGGTTGTGGCCCTCGCGCGCGGTCTTGAAGTACGTGTCGCCGTTCAGGTGGTCGGTCAGGAAGCGCAGGCCGATCGTGAGCGTGACGAGGCGCTCGGCGATCGGAAGGAGCTCGCGCTCGCCCTCCCCGAGGAGATCCGCGGCCCCCTCCAGGTATCCCCGTGTGAGCGCGGTCCGGATCGCCGGGTCGATCGCCACGCGCGCGAGATCGCGCTCGTCCTCGTCGGCGGTCCCGGCCGCGGAGCGCACGAGGTCGCCGTAGTCGTAGAGGCAAAAGCCGGGCATGCAGGTATCGAGGTCCACGAGGCACACGGCTCGTCCGCTCCGCGCGTCGAAGAGGATGTTGTCGAGCTTCGCGTCGCCGTGGATCACGCGCCAGGGGATCGTGCCGTCCTCGAGCCGGGCCGCGAAGGCGGACGCGAGGTGCCGTCGCGCCTCGACGAACGCGAATTCGCCGGCACAGTCCCTCAGCCGGCCGGCCCGATCGAGCTCGCGCGCGCGGTCGAACTCGACGAAGCGATGCGGGGTGTCGAAGAAGTGCGGGATGGTCTCGGCGAGTTCCTGGGCCGGGAGGTCGCCGAGGCGGACCTGGAACCGCCCGACCGCACGCGCCGCGTCGAACGCCTCCTCCGGGCTCGGCCGCCCTTCGAGCGCGCGCGTGCCCTCGAGGAACCGCCAGGTGCGCCAGGCGCGGCCCTCGATCCGCGCGTAGGACGCCCCGTCCCGGGTCGGGACCAGCGTCAGGGTCCGCTCCCCGGGTTCCGCGCGGGCCGCCAGGTGGGAGGTGACGCGCTCGATGTTCCCCATCAGGGCTTCCACGTCCCGGAAGACCGTCTCGTTGATGCGCTGGTGGAGATAGCGTTCTTCCCCCGACCCCCCGAGCCAGGTGGAGAGGAAAGTGTCGTGGATGTGTCCGCGCTCGAAGGGGCGCACCCCGAGGCACTCCCCCGGCAGCGCAAAGGCCGCGAGGGCCTGCTCGACCGGGCTCGGAAGGTCGCTCGCCATGGCCCTACGGTGCCCCATCTCCCGCCCCGGGTCGAGTCCCTCCAGGAAACCGGAGCCCGGGGCGAGATGCGCGCGCGGGCAGGAGCTACACTGGCGTTCCGCACCCTTCCCCAGGCCCGCCCCGGTCCAGGACCGGACGCCGGCCCACGACTGACCTCCCTCCGAAGACACCCATGTCGAGCTACAACAAAGTCATCCTGATGGGCAACCTGACCCGCGACCCCGAGACCCGCTACGCGAACAGCGGTACGGCGATCGTGAAGTTCGGCCTGGCGGTCAACCGGCGCTACCAGGACTCCGAAGGCAACTGGCAGGAAGAGCCCACCTTCATCGACATCACGATGTTCGGCAAGCGAGGCGAAGCCTTCGCGCGCTTCCACCAGCGCGGCAAGCCCGCCTTCATCGAGGGCAGCCTGCGTTTCGACCAGTGGGAGGACAAGCAGACCGGGCAGAAGCGTTCGAAGCTCTACGTGGTCGCCGACAGTTGGGAATTCGTCGGCGGCGGACGGGACGGAGGCGGAGGCGGAGGCTTCTCCGGCGGCGGCTCCTCCGCCCAGGCCGGGTCCTTCGAACCCGCGGCGGCGGACGACACGCCGTTCTAACCCGGATTCTTCATGAGCCGGGCGAATCACCGGCGGCACACCCGCGAGGTCCTCGTGGATGCGATGCTCCGCTCCGCGCTCCGCGAGCCACGCCCCCACGCGCTCGGCTTGGTCGTAGCCGAGTTCGATGAGGAGCCGACCTCCCGGCACGACGAGCCCCTCCGCACTCGCGAGGAGCCGGACCCAGTGGTCGGGGTCGCCCTCCGGGGCGAAGAGCGCGAGCGCGGGTTCGTGCTCGCGCACGTCCGGAGCGAGGGCTTCCTCCGGGTCGCGCGGGTCGACGTAGGGCGGGTTCGAGACGACGAGATCGAAACGACGACCCGCCACCGGTTGCAGGCCGTCGCCGAGGATCCATTCGACCTCGGCCCCGAGCTCTTCGGCGCTCGCGCGAGCGAAGCGCAGGGCCTCCTCGGAGAGATCGGTCGCGGTGACCCTCGCCCCGTCGAGTTCGAGCGCGAGTGTCGTCGCGATGCAGCCCGAACCTGTCCCCACGTCGAGCACCCGCAGGCCCTCCCGCCCCGCTCCGTGCTCGCGCGCGAGGTCCACGAGGAGTTCGGTCTCCGAGCGCGGCACCAGCACCCCCGGCCCCACACGAAACGAGCGCCCGTAGAACTCGCGCGTACCGGTGATGTAGGCGCATGGTTCCCCCGCTCCACGCCGCACCAGGGCCTCACGGGCCCGATCGATCTCGGCCCCGTTCACGGGCCGGTCGAGTTCGAGGAAGACGTGCAGCCGATCGAGCCCGAGGGCGTGGGCGACCAGGAGCTCGGTCTCGAGGCGCGCGGCCTCCAGGCCCTTGCGCTCGAGGAACGCACGGCCGAGGGACAGCAGGTCCCGGACCGTGCGCGGGATGTCCGTCATGGGAGGCGTCGGGTCACTTCTTGGCCCGCCTCGCCTCGCGCGCGGCGCGACGGCGCTCGAGTTCCTCGGCCTTCTTCTTGTCGCCCTCCTTCTTCGCCTCGACCATCGCCTCGACGATCGAATAGGTCGCGAGCCCCCCACCACCGGCGACGGCGAGACCGCCGACGACCTGGAAGGCCATCCACATTCCCGAAGAGCCGAAGCCCGCGAGAACGCTCGCGACCCCGGAGAACAACATCCCGAGGAACATCAGCGGGAAGAGCGGGTTGAAGCTGCCCCAGCGCTCGTAGCTGCGGACGTGCACGAACGCGAAGCCCGCCCAGGCGAGCAGCGCGGTCTCGGTCAGCCCGACCGGACCGAGGGTGCCTGCGCGTGGATCCAGGGTCGAAACGAAGAGCGCCACGCCGACGAGGACCAGGGAGACGAGGTGGAGCGCGGTCGGGAACGGGTGCGCGATCGACTTGGCGGGGGCACCGCGCTTGGCACGCTTCTTCTTGCCCTCCTCCTCTTCCTTCGGCTTGGGCTTCAGGTGGATCTCGGCGAGGGTGCCGATGAAGCCGCTCTTCTTCGGGCCGAAGTTGTGGAGCACCTGTTGCAGCCAACACCACGCCGCGGCGATCGCGATCGCCTTCGCAACGAAGGACATCCACCAGTTGCCGCCGGGCTCGGAGGTGAAGACCATGAACGGCAAGAAGGCTCCCGCGACGACGATCTTCGCGGCGAGGAGCACGTGGGAGGGCGCCTTGTCGAGGGGCCGCAACGGAGGCCGCTCTCCGTCGGCAGCGAGGTTCGGGGCCGGTGCCGCGGTCGCCGCGGGCTCGGCGACCGGAGCGGGACTCGGGGACTCCTGCTGGGTCGCAGCGGGTGCGTGCTCGACGGGCTCCTTCCGCACGGGCTTCGGCTTCGGGGCGGGTTTCGCCGGCGCCTTCTTCACCGCGGGCTTGGGGGCCGGCGGCGCCGGCGAGGCCTTCGGGGCCGGCTCGTCGGGAAGCTCGGGGAGGTCGGGCAGGTCCGGGAGTTCGGGGAGGCTCTCCAACTCCGCCGAGTCGGGGAGGTCCGGCAGATCCGCGGGGTTGATCTTCTCGTGGCTCATGGGGGTCTCGTGGCGTTCCGAGGGGGTCTTCAGTTTGGGGGCGGAGGGTCGGACCGCAAGGGAGGAGTGAGC
>DRLC01000399.1 GCA_011053145.1 Planctomycetota bacterium
GGACGTCGCAGCCGGTGAGGCCGGGGGCCTCGATGGCGAGGAGTCGGTCGTGGATCGCTGAGAAGTCCATGGGCGGCTCAGGCGGTGCGCGCGGGCTTGCGGATGACGGAGGTGCGCTGGATCTTCTCCTGCAACTTCATCAGCCCCTCGAGCAGCGCCTCGGGACGGGGCGGGCAACCCGCGATGTACACGTCCACCGGAACGATCCGATCGACGCCCTTCACGACGGTGTAGCCGTACTTGTAGTAGGGCCCGCCGCCGGTCGCGCAGGCCCCCATCGCGATCACGTACTTCGGAGCCGGCATCTGGTCGTAGAGCCGCTTGATGCGCTCGGCCATTTTGAAGTTCACCGTGCCGGCCACGATCATCAGGTCGGCCTGGCGAGGGGAAGCGCGGAAGGCACCAGCACCGAAGCGGTCGATGTCGTGGTGCGCGCACCCCACCGCCATCATTTCGATCGCGCAGCAGGCCAGGCCGAAGGTCATCGGCCACACGCTCGAGAGACGACACCAATTGAGGAGCCAGTCCACTTTCGTGGTCAGAACGTTCTCCTCGAACTGGTTTTCCAAGAGTCCCATGCGCTTTTCCTGTGGGTTCGCTTCCTGCGAGTCCGACCGAACCGGCCGGATCGACTCGAACGAGTGACGTGCTCCCTAGGCGGCCTCCTCCTCGCTCGCTTCGGAATCGTGCTCGTCCGAGGCCTCCAGTGCGGCCTCGAGCTCCTTGATGTTCGGCAGCTTCACCGGGTCGCGGTCGTCCCCGGGGTTGTACTCGGGACCGGAGTAGGAGAGCACCCATTCGAGGTCCCCCTTGCACCAGACATAGGCCAGGCCCAGCAGCAGGATCGCGATGAAGAGCACGCCCTCGATCAGCACGAACACCCCGATCCCGTCGCTCGCCGCGGCGCTCTTGAGAACCAGCGCCCACGGGAACAGAAAGGCGATCTCGACCGCAAAGATCACGTAGACGAGAGCCACCGTGTAGTAGCGGATGTCGAACTGGATCCAGGAGTCCCCGATCGTCTCTTCCCCGCACTCGTAGGTCTCGAGACCCACCTTCGACTTGCGCTTCGGACGGAGGACGGAAGCGATGATCAGGTTGACGAAAACGAAGGCCAACCCGACCGCGGCGAAGACCAGGACGTTGAGGTAGTCGAAATACATGGGCGGCCCTGGGGGTTTCCTCGGACTCTCGCGCACCGAGACCGCCGGCGACCGCATCCGGTCCCGCGCGACGGCCCCGATGGATTCGGGGCATCCGACCTTGCTCGGCCGCGGCGGGATCGATCCGGGGCGCCTTCGGGGACCCGCCGGGTGGCACGGGACTTCGGAAGGGATCGACTGGGCTGCGCGGTATCCTAGCCAAGCGGTTCCGCCAGTCGGAAAGGAAAAGAAACCGAGACCGGCGGCCCCTCCGGGGGGTCCCCTCGGGATGAGGCCCACCTACCGAGCCCTGCTCGCGGCCGCGCTGACGATCCTCTGCCTGGAACTCCTGGCGTCCCTGGCGCCTCCGGCCCCCGCGGAGCCCCTCGCCCTGCGCTGGCTGCGGGCGGTGGCGGCCCACCCCCTCCGCGGCGGGCTCGCCATCGCCCTGCTCCTCCTGCGCGGCCGGGAGGAAGAATGACCCGGACCCTTCGGACCTTCGGGCTCAGGGGGTGCAAGTCGGGGGCCTTTCCAGGCTAGAATGGCACCGCGGAAGCCAGCGAGCTCCGCCACGGCGGCCGGCAGCCGCCCTTCCCAGGCCACCCCATCCCCGGAGCAGCGCTCCAGCCCATGATCTCCCAGTTGCAAGAGGACGTCGTCCAGGGTCCCAGTGAGGACCCCGAGCTCGGCAAGGTCCTGCGGGTCTTCCCCACCCTCGAGACCACCCGCGCCGGACGGTTTCCAAGCCAGGCCGTGGTCGTCACCTCGGCCGCCCGCAAGCTCATCCGCCTCTCCAAGGATGGCGAGCGGATCCATGCGGTCATCGTCGAGGGTTCTGAACATGACCCGACGGAGCATGCCGATTTCCATGAAATTAGCAGGAACTTACGGGAACTGCTCAACAAGCACTTCGCGAAGGCGAAGCTCTGCCTGGTCTCGGACTCCCCGCTCCTCGACCGCCCCCAGGTGCGCCACTCGCTGGTCCACTACGATCTGCCGGTGCTGCGCTTCGAGGCGGGCTTCCAGAAGACCTTCACGGCCCTGACCGGTCAGCCCGGCTCGGTCTTCAAGGAGCGCCTGGAACAGATGGGGATGCTCGAACTCGAGCGCCTCGTGATCCACGCGACCTTCGTCCGGGGCAAGGTGGACAACTCCCAGGACAAGGAAGTGAAGGCCTGGCTCCGCCACATCGCCGACCTCAAGCCCGCGTCGGTCCGCATCGACAGCCCCAAGAAGCCCGCGATCGAGGGCTGCAAGCCGATCACCGCGACCCGGATGAAGCAGATCGTCGCCCTGGTGACCGAGACCACCGGGATCCCGGTCGAGGTTCGCTGAGGGTCGCCGTGGACCCCCTCGTCGTCTTCCAGGGGGTCGAGCACCGCTTCGGCGAGGTCCACGCCCTCCGGGGGATCGACCTCACGGTGGAACGCGGCGAGGTGCTCGGACTCCTCGGCCCCAACGGGGCCGGAAAGACCACGGCCCTCCGCATCCTGTGTGGGCTGTTGCGGCCGAGCGCGGGCAGCGTACGGGTGGGGGGACACGACGTCGCCACCGACCCCTTGGGCGCCAAACGCGCCTTCGCGTACGTGCCGGACGGGGCCCCGCTGTATGCGAACCTCTCCGTCCGCCAGCACCTCGACCTGGTCGGCCGGCTCCATGGGCTCGAAGAGCGGACCACGGCCGAACGCGGGGAGCGACTGCTCGCCGGTCTCGAACTCTCCGCGCGCTCCGGCGATCCGGTCGGGACCTTCTCCCGCGGGATGCGCCAGAAAGCGGCGATCGCCTGCGCGCTCCTGCCCGAACCCGACCTCCTGGTCCTCGACGAACCCCTCTCGGGCCTCGACGCCCCCACCACCGCGGTGATCAAGGCCCTACTGCGCGCCTGGGCCGCCCGCGGCCGGTCGGTGCTCTACACGTCGCACCTGCTCGACGTGGTCGAACGGGTCTGCGACCGCATGGCGATCCTCTCGGAGGGGACCCTGGTGGCCCTGGGGACGCTCGACGAACTCCGCGCGAAGACGGCCTCCGACGCCTCCCTCGACGAGGTGTTTCGCCTGGCGACCGAAAGCGAGGACCCCGAGGCCGTGGTCGCCCGCATCCTCGCTACGGATTGAGCCCCGACGGCCTCAGCCCGCGGCGAGGGCCCCGCGCACCTCCACCGGCTCGGGGCCCCGGATCACGCCCTTCACGACGAGCCGGTCCCCCGCCCCGAGGCCCGCCGCCGGGAGGATCCGGAGCAGCGGGTCGAAAGCGCCGTTCTTCTCGATCCGGTAGTCCCTCCCCTCGACCAGCTCGCGCCCGCGCAGCGAGACCGACTTCACGTAGATCCCTCGCCCCTTCTGGAGGCCCTTCCAGCGAGCCAGCCCCTCGGTGGCCTGGCGCGCCACCAAGGTCCCCGTCCAAGGGGACACCTTGAAAGTCGGCGGCGGCGGGGGAAGCTCGACCCCTTCGTTGCCGAAGAAGAACCGCTGCCAGGGCCGCCTCGCATTCGCCCACACGAGGTACTGGCGTGATGCGGGCCATTGGAGCCCGAGGTAGTCGACGGAATCCGAAACCGAGACGAGCCCCGCCTTCTCCGCGAGCTCCGAGCGCACCGCGATGAACTGGAACATCGGCGTCTCCGACTCGAAGAACGAGTCACGGCGCGCGATCCTGGAGGCGATCCGGGCCCGCAAGTCCTCGTCGGACTTGGCCCGCAGCCCCGGGACGAAGGGGGTCGAGTCCTCGCCCTCTCCTCCGAAACCGAGCTGATCCTCCTCCCCCTGGGCGTGCTCGAGGAAGACCTCCTGGGGCGATTCATAGCCCCCCTTCGCAACGCCGCACTGCGCGTAGACGACCGTGTAGCCGAGCTTCTCCATGTGCCGCGCCATGGTCCGCGAGATCTCGAAGACGACGTCGGGTTGGAAGCGCTCGTCGGGGTGCGCGAGGCCGTAGCTCATCACGTCCTGGATCGTCCAGTCGAGGCCGATCCGCGCCGCGGTCACCCCGAGCACCTCCTCGACGTCCGCGAAGTCGTTGCTCGAGAGGCCCCGGTAGTCATAGAGCGTGATCTGACCGAAGTGGCGCTTCGCGGCGTAGAACATCATCAGCCCCGCCTGGCCGCTGAGGATCGTCACGTGATCCTGGATCCCGAGCAGTCGGTTCAGGACGAAGTCGAGGTCGTCGACCGCCACGACGTCCCGGCAGTGGACCTGGTTCGCGCGTTCGGGCCAGGTGACCTCGGGATCCGCGTAGGCCTTCACCGCGGGATCGATCTGCCATGCGGTCCAGAGCGGCCGGCCGGTCCCCACCTTGGCCCCGAGGCCGAGGATCGCGACGACGTTCGTGAGAACGAGGCCCGTCGTGTAGGTCCGCCGGACCGCGGTCCCCGGGTTCAACGTGTGCGCGCCGAGCAGGAGGAAGAAGAAGAACAGAGGCTCCACGTGGCCGACGAACCTCCACCCCTCCATCCAGTCACCGCCGACGAAGAGGATGAACGAGAGGTAGGCCAGGAGGAACAGGAGCGGGGTCAGGAGACGGCGCTCGCCCCGGAGAGAATCGCGAATGCCGAGGCCGATCCCGACGACGAGCCCCACCAGGAGCAGCGCCCCGCCGGCTGAGGAGAAGCGCACGACGAGGTAGCCCGCGCCCTCCGCGAGCTTGGTGAGCGAGAGCGTCGCCGAATGCCCCACCTTGACCGCCACGGGACGCGGGAAGGGCGAGCCGAAGTACGACTCGCGGAACAGCATCACCGCGACGAGCCACGCCACCGCGATCGCGGTCGCGACGCCGGCGGCGAGGATCTCGCGCCGACTCCTCGCGAGGAGGGCCAGGACGAGGTGCGCCCCAACCACGCAGATCCCGACGACTCCGGCCTCGGGCCGCACGGTCGCGAGGGCCCCCGCCCAGAGCGCGAATCGCAGCCAGGTCCCCCGGGTCGCACTCCCGCCGACGATCCGCATCACCGCGGCGACGAACTCGATCCCCGCCCAGGTGAACAGCGTCGACTCGAGCATGCCGAGCTGCCAGTAGGCGAAGGCGGGGGCGGTCGCCATCACGAGCAGCGCGCCGAAGGAGGGCTCCCAGTCGAACTCGCGGGCGAGGGCGGGCAAGCGCCAGATCACGAAGATGCCCGCGAGAATGGCACTGATGTAACCGAGCCACGCGAGCGGAACGTGGGTCAGGTGATAGAGCAGCGCGAGGAGAAGCGTCTGCAGCAGGCTGGAGCTCTGCTCGATCCGGTCGCCGCTGTGGTTGACGATCTCCCCGAGCTCGGAGAGGGTCCAGGCCGGCCAGAAGGTGATGTGGCTGTCGTCGTGCCCCGTGGAAGAGAGCAGGAGGATCGCGATGGCAGCCCCCAGGAGGGCGGCCAGGAGGGCCGGGAGGGAGAATCGTCGAGTGAGGGATTGCATAGGGTCACGCCGGTTCCGTCCCCCGGAGCCGCGGCGGGGAGAGCCGCCCCGCTGCCGGGCCGACGCGCGGAGGCCCCCACGGCCGAACTCCCGAAACTTCCCACCGTCAGGCGCCCCGGAATGAAACCCCACCCTCCGGGTGCGGGCAAGTTCCCAGCAGCGGAAAGGGGACCGGATGCCCCGCCCTCCCGCCGAGAGCCCGGCGGAATGCGGCGTGATAGACTTCTCACCCGGGCCGCCTCCTCCGTAGGCACCCGCATCCCAGACCGCCCCGATGAGGGGCACGGCCCACGCTCTTCGTGACCCAACGCCCCTCCATCCAGCCCATTCTCCCCGTCGCCCTCTCCCTCCTCGCCGCCTGCGGTCCCGGCAGCGACGAGCACGCGGACACCTCCCCCGCGGCGCCCCGGAACGAGACCCCGCCCAATGTCCTCGTCGTGACGATGGACACGACCCGGGCGGACTACCTCGGAATGTACGAGCCCGAGCGGGCGATGCTCTCCCCGAAGCTCGACGCCTTCGCCGAGGAGGCCACGGTCTTCGAACTCGCGATCGCGACCGCCTCGGTCACGCCGGTCGCCCATGCCGCGATCCTGACCGGACGCTGGAATCGCGACCACGGCCTGCGGGTGATCACCGCGGACGGCGGCTATCGCCTGCCCGACGACGTACCGACGCTGGCCACGCTCCTCAAGCGGGCCGGGTATGCCACCGCCGCGATCCAGAGCTCGTTCACGGTCTCGTCCTACTTCGGGCTCGGCCAGGGAATCGACGAAATGGACGACTTCGATGCGCCGCTCTTCGAGACCGACGACGGTGAGTACATCGACTGGAAGCTCGACCAGTTCCAGCGCCGCTCCGATGAAACCGCCGACCGCGCGATTTCCTACCTCGACCGCACGCCCGAGCCGTTCTTCCTCTGGCTCCATTTCTGGGACCCGCACGACAAGGACATCCTTCCCCCGGGGTGCACGGCGACGAAGCAGCCGGCGATCTACCGCAACGAGATCCGCTACATGGACTCCCAGATCCATCGGGTCTTCGAACACCTGCGCGAGCAAGGCCGCTGGGACGACACGATCGTCGTCGTCGTCTCCGACCATGGGCAGGGGCTGCGCGACCACGGCTGGTTCGGACACCGCACGCTCCACCAGGAGCAGATCCACGTCCCGCTGATGATCCGAGTCCCCGGCGCCCAGCAGAAGGGACGGGTCGCGAGCCTCGTTCGCTCGATCGACATCCTGCCCACGATCCTCGACTACCTCGGGATGGAGGTGCCCGAAGGAACGGACGGTCGCAGCCTGCGGCCTCTCATGGAGGGCCGCGAGGACGAACCGCGCGTCGCCTTCGCGGACCAGATCAACCGCTTCGATCGCAACGCGAAGATGATGGAGCAGAAGCCGCTGGACGACTTCCTCTACTGCGCGATGGACGCGACCTGGAAGCTCACCTACCGGCCGACGCACCCCGATCTCAGCGAGCTCTACAACATCGCCGAAGACCCCAAGGAGCTGAACAACCTCTACGCGAAGCGACCCGAGGAGGTCAGCCGCCTCCTGACGATGCTCTCCGAAGAGGACCCGTGGGTGACCCAGCCCTTCGCCCCGCTCGAATCCGACGGAGAGGGTCGCGACGCCGCGCTCTCGGCGCTCTCGGCCCTGGGCTATGCCGCCGGCGGCGACGCTCCCCCCGAGGCCGGGGAACTCCGCTGGGAATGGTTCTGCCCGAGCCTCGAACACGAGAGCGTTTCGGGCGAAGCCGGGCGCTGCCCCGAATGCGGACTGAATCTCGTTCCGCGCGCGGAGCAGTGAACGCACCGGAGGAGGCCGCCCCCCGCTAGACAGAACGGGTGGAGCGACCTCCTCCGTCGCAACCGCGCTTCCCCGGCGGGGATGGAACCTGGTTCTACTTCGCGCAGGAGGCGACGAAGTCCCAGTTCACGAGGTTCCACCAGGCGGCGACGTACTTCGGGCGCGCGTTGCGGTAGTCGATGTAGTACGCGTGCTCCCAGACATCGCAGGTGAGGAGCGGGGTCTGGCCGTCGGTGATCGGGCAGCCGGCGTTCTGGGTCTGAACGATCTCCAGGGAACCGTCGGCGTTCTTCACGAGCCAGCACCAACCGCTCCCGAAGAGGGTCTGGGCCTTGGCCGTGAAGGCCTCACGGAACGAGGCCACCGAACCGAAAGCTCCGTCGATCGCCGACGCGAGCTCACCCGTGGGATCTCCTCCCGCACCGGGCTTGATGCACTTCCAGTAGAAGGAATGGTTGAAGTGCTGCGCCGCGTTGTTGAACACGCCTCCGTCCGCCTTCTTGACGATGTCCTCGAGAGAGGCGTTCTCGAACTCCGTACCGGCGATCAGTTTGTTGAGGTTCGTGACGTAGGCGTTGTGGTGCTTGCCGTGGTGGTATTCCAGGGTCTCCGCGCTGATGTGCGGGTTGAGGGCATCCGCGGAGAACTCGAGTTCGGGAAGGACGTGTGTCATGACGCTTGTTCTTCTTCGTTGTTGTTGCGCTCCGGCGTCGGAGCGTTCCGTGATCCAGTCCGGACTCCGGGCGGCCCCGGAGCCGCCCCGGGCGACCGGGGGCGGGGACTCTAACCTTTGGCCCGGCCGCCGTCGATTTCGACCTTCCGGCCCTCCTGGTCCACCGCCACCATCGTCACCTCCGCCTCGGTCACGAAGACGTCCTCACCGCGCGAGAATCGACGTTCCGCCCACACGTCGACCCGCACTCGCACCGAGGTGGTCCCGATCCGCAAGGTCTTCGTGAAGAACGACACGAGGTCCCCGACGTAGACCGGCTCCCGGAAGACGATCGTGTCCATGGCCACCGTGACGAGCCGGCCGGAGTGGCGGCGGTTCGCTTCGATCGCCGCCGCCAGGTCGATCTCGGCGAGCAGCACGCCTCCGAAGATCGTCCCGAAGGCGTTGGTGTCCCGGGGCATCATCACACGCCGGATGGAGGGACAGCCACTCGGCAGGGTGTGTTCGGTCTCTTCGTGACTCATGGGACGGGGCTCCAGGCCGCGTGCGCGAAGCTGCGCACGATCTCCTCGACGATCGGGGTCTTGCCCCGGAAGAAATGATCCGCGCCCGGAACCTCCTCGAGGACCAGCCCCCGGGGCAGATCCTCGAAGCGATCCCGGAGTTCCGCCGCGGTCCCGAACTCGTCCGCACCGGCGAACACGCAGAGCCCAGGCTGGGAGAGGTCCTGGATGCATTCGCAGGCATAGACGGCGACGGGAAGCGCGATCAACACGACCCGCTCGATCCTCGCGTCCTTCGACGCCAGGCCGCAGACGGTCCGTGCCCCGAAGGAGTAACCGGCGGCCCAAAGAGGGACCTCTCCGTAGCGCTCGGTGAGGAACTCGAGCGCCGCGGCCACGTCCCCCTCCTCGGCGCCGGTGCCGTCGTGCACCCCCTCGCTGCCCTCCACACCCCGGAAGTTGATCCTCAGGGTCGCCATCCCCTCCGATCGCAGGGCTCGCGCAGCGCGCACGACGATCGTGTTCCGCATCGTCCCGCCGTGCAGGGGATGGGGATGGCAGAGGACGGCGGCACCGCGCGGTTGGACCTCGGGCTCCTCGAGGATCCCCTCGAGGCGCCCGACCGGGCCTGGGAAGTCGACGTTCATCGGGCGCATCTTAGGTGCGCGCTGGATCGGGGGCGCGGCCAAATCCGCCGCCGGCGCGTCCCGCTCTCAATACACGATCGTGAATCCTCGGCTGGACCGCCGGAGGAAGAGCGCCGGAGTCGTGTTCGCGGGCACGTCCGGAATGATCCCGAGGCCGATCGGAAAGCGGTTGCGCAGGTCGTAGCCCTGCCACCCGATCCGCGTCGTCTTCCCCCGCTCGTCGCCCTCGCACCAGGCCATGATGACGGCGCGCTCGTTCGAGATGATGTCCGGGTGCCCTCGCCAGGCTTCCTTCTTGCGCGCCCCGAGGGGGGGGACGATCTTGCCGTTGTCCTTGTTGAGGCGCGTCCACCAGACGCTGTCGAAGTTTCCCCAGGCGAACAGGGGGCCTCGCACGCTGAGGGTTCCCCCGATGTCCGTCCTCGGAGACTTGCGGATCCGCTGCTGGTCGCCGAGGAACGTGTCATAGGTCTCGCCATCGTCCTCGGTCGTGAGGATCCGGAAGTCTCGGTTGGGCGGATTCTGTTCGCGGTACATGACCGAGATCCGGCCCTTCTTCGCGACTTCGGCGTGCATGCCGCAGCCCGCGGAGACTCCCAGCTTCTCGTCGTTCACGGCCTTCGGTTCCGAGAAAGTCGCGCCCCGGTCCTCGGAGGCGACGGCGTAGATGCGACGCGGGAGCTGGCCGCCCCTCTTCTCGGTGGCGCCGAGGACCGGAGCGTGCCAGAAGATCAGGAGCCGCGACCGCCCGATCGCAATCGTCGGAGCCACATCGAGTCCGACGAACTTCCCCGAGAGCACCCGCGCGGGCTCGAAGGCATCGGCCCCAGCGAGCAGGCGCGCATACAGGAGCGGACGCGCTTTCGGGTCGTCCCCTTCGACCGTCCGCGCCGATCCGATCCACGCCACGTGCACGGTCCCGTTCTTGGTGATCCGGATGTCTCCCCCCCGAAGCCCCATCGCCCCGCCGTCCACGGTCCCGGGTTCGGAGTTCACGCGCAGAGGCTCGCTGAACGTCTTCCCCTCGTCCTCGCTGTGCACGAAGAAGAGGTCTCCGGCCGCCGCCTCCCCCTTGAAGTAGATAAGGTAGACATCCCCCTCCTTGGACTGCGCGATCTTCGGCTGCACCCCTCCGCCGGGGCAGCGCATACCGACGACGGCCCCCTCGGGGAGGTCCTGGGCGGCGCTCAGGGGCCCGAAGGCGGTGGCGAAGGCGAGGAGCGTGGAAACGAGGAGCGTGATCTTCATGGGGGATGTTCTCTGGGTAGGGGCCGGGGTACGGCGGAGATGGGGCCCCGTGAGGGGCAAACGAGCCCCGGTGCCTCTTCGGCATCCGAGGTAGTTCGACCGGGGACGGCCCCGCGCCATAGCGCACCCGCGGAAACCACCCCTTCGGACGAGGCGCGCAAGTGGAGGCTCGACGGGGCGCCCCGGAGTCCGAATCGGTAGATTCTTCCCGCACCGCGCGAACCCCTCCCCCCCCCCCCCCCCCCCCCCCCCCCCCCCCCCCCCCCCCC
>DRLC01000400.1 GCA_011053145.1 Planctomycetota bacterium
GCGATCGACAGCTTCCCGGAACTCGCCGAACGGCCGGTCATCGAGGAGTTGTTGCTCCGCCGCCAGGTGATCGACATCGCGGTCTTCGGGAACACGGACGAACGCACGCTCAAGCACGCCGCCGAACGGATCCGGGACGACCTCGCGGCGACGCCGGGGATCAGCCAGGTCGAACTCGCCGGCACGCGCCGCTATGAGATCTCGGTCGAGGTTTCGGAAGAGAGTCTCCGGCGCAATGGGCTCACCTTCGACGACGTCGCGAACGCGATCCGCAGGTCCTCGCTCGACCTCGCGGGCGGATCGGTCAAGACGGACGGCGGCGAGATCCTCCTGCGAACGGTCGGGCAGGCCTATGTCCGAGCCGACTTCGAACGCATCCCCGTGCGCACGATGGCGGACGGGTCACGCATCCTGGTCTCCGACGTCGCCACGGTCGTGGACGGCTTCGAGGACAGCGACCAGTCTTCGCGCTTCGACGGGGAGCGGGCGGCGACCGTGGAGGTCTTTCGAATCGGGGACGAGAACGCGATCGAGATCGCCGGACTCGTCCGGGATTACCTCGCCGAGAAGACCGGCTGGTTCCCCCCCGGCGTATACGCCGAGCCGTGGCAGGACAACTCGAGGATGCTCGAGAGCCGCCTCTCGCTGCTCCTTCGCAACGGGGCACAGGGGCTCGTGCTGGTCTTCCTCGTGCTCGCGCTCTTCCTTCAGTTCCGCCTTTCGTTTTGGGTGACGATGGGCATCCCGGGGTCGTTTCTGGGAGCGCTGATCGTGATGCAGCAGCTCGACCAGTCGATCAACATGCTCTCGCTCTTCGCGTTCATCCTGGTGCTCGGCATCGTGGTGGACGACGCGATCGTGGTGGCGGAGAACATCCATACGGAGCAAGAGTCCGGACATCACGGCGTCATCGGAGCGATTCGCGGGGTCCAGGGGGTCTCCGTCCCGGTGATCTTCGCGGTGCTGACTTCGGTCGTCGCCTTCGTCCCGATGGTCCAGCTCCCCGGGATCATGGGGAAGTTCTTTGCCGTCATCCCCCTGACGGTCATCCCCGCGCTCCTCTTCTCGCTGGCCGAATCGCAGCTCGTTCTGCCCGCTCACCTCGCGCACGAGGCCGGGATCACCTCGCGCCTCGGGCGGATTCCCCCGTTCTCCTGGTGGGGCGGGGTTCGGCGCGCGGTGACTCGCGCACTCGAGTTCAACATCCAACGCATCTATCGCCCGGCCCTGGAACGGGCGCTGCATTGGCGCTACCTCGCGATCGCGACCGGGATCGCGAGCCTGCTCCTGGCCGTCGGGCTCGTGGGGGGAGGGTTCGTGCGTTTCATCTTCTTCCCGGATGTCGGAGGGGACGTCGTCAGCGTCGGCCTCGCGATGCCGGAAGGGACGTCGGCCGAGGTGACCTCCCGCGCGATCGCTCGCATCGAACGCGCCGCGGACGCCCTCGAGCTCGAACTCGCCAAGGAAGGGCACGACGTCGTTCGCCACCGCATGGCCTCGGTCGGCGCCCAGCCCATCACCTCCAGCCAGAACGGGCCGGCCGGCAACGGAAACCGCACCGGCTCCAACGTCGGTGAAGTCGTGATCGAGCTCATCCCCGCGGAGGATCGCACGATCACGAGCGAGGAAGTGACCAAGCGCTGGCGCTCGTTGGTCGGAGCGATTCCAGGTGCCACGGAAGTCACCTTCAAGTCCGCCCTGATGTCCGCCGGCGCACCGGTGGACGTGCAGTTCGCCGGTCGGGACATCGAAGAGCTGACCGCCGCAACCGCGGAGCTTCGCGGTGCCCTCGCGAACTACGCCGGCGTCGTCGATGTCCGCGACTCGTTCCAGGGCGGAAAGGACGAGGTCGTCCTCGACATCCTCCCCGAGGCGGAGGCCCTCGGGCTCTCTCGGCTCGACCTGGCTCGCCAGGTGCGCCAGGCCTTCCACGGCGAGGAAGCCCAGCGCATCCAGCGCGGTCGAGACGAGGTCAAGGTCATGGTGCGCTACCCCGAAGCCTCGAGAACGAGCCTTTTCGCCCTCGAAGACATGCGCATCCGGACCCCGGATGGGTCCGAAGTCCCGTTCTCGAGCGTCGCTACGCCGAACCGCCACCAAGGCTTCTCGACGATTCGTCGTCGTGATCGCCAACGGACGGTCGACGTCACGGCCGACGTCGACCTTTCGGTCACAACCCCCTCGGACGTGTTGCGCGCACTGCGCGCCGACGTGCTCCCCGGGATCCTCGACCGCCATCCCGGACTCTCGTACACGTTCGAGGGTTCATCGAACGAGCGTGCCGAGACGCTGGGCGCGATGTCACGGCTGTTCCTACTCGCGCTGTTCGTGATCTACGGCCTGATGGCGATTCCGTTCCGCTCGTACGTCCAGCCCCTGATCATCAGCGCGGTGATCCCCTTCGGCATCGTCGGAGCCATCGGCGGCCACCTCCTGATGGGAATGGATCTGTCCATCCTCTCGGTTCTCGGGATCGTCGCGCTCGCCGGGGTCGTCGTGAACGACGGCATCGTGTTGGTCGACTTCATCAACACCTACCGGAACGCGGGACACAGCGTCCTGGAAGCAGCGAGGCGCGCGGGCGTCGCGCGCTTCCGGCCGATCCTCCTCACGTCCCTGACGACTTTCGTCGGACTGCTGCCGTTGCTCCTCGAGAGAAGCGTGCAAGCTCAGTTCCTGATCCCGATGGCCGTCTCGCTGGCCTTCGGGATCCTCTTCGCCACGGCGGTCAACCTGCTCCTCGTCCCGGCCCTCTACCTCGTCCTCGACGACATCGGGAAGGGACTGCGCGGGCTGTACGGCAGTTCGACAGGGAGCTGACGCGCTCAGGCGGCGCGGGAAGCACTCTCCTCGGCCGTCTTGCGCAACGCCTCGAGCCGCCTCGGTTCCGGGGTTCGACGCAGATCCCGCGTGATGCCCAACTTCGAGAGCGTCCAGACGAACCACTTGGTGGGGTCGAACTGGTACCAGCGCACCCCGTTGCGATAGTCGATCGGGAAACGGTGGTGGTAGTTGTGGTACCCCTCCCCGAAGGTGATCAGGGCGACGAGCCAGCTGTCCCTCGCCGACCCCTTCTTGCAGTAGGGCTGGGCACCCACCATGTGCGTGAAGGAGTTGACCGAGAAGGTCGAATGCCACTCGACGATCAGGCGCAGGAATCCGACGACGAGCAGGCCGCCGAGCCAGTCGCCCCAAAGGGACGCGATCAGGGCCGGGACGACCGCGGCGGAGAGAATGACCAGGGCCAGGTAGTGACGGTCCTGGAAGCGGACGAGCGGGTCCTCCTCGAGGTCCTTCACGAGCGAGAGGTCCGTCTCTCCGGCATCGAAGAGCACCCACCCGATGTGGGCCCACCAGAACCCGCGCCGGATGTTGTAGGGATCGTCGTCCGTGTCCGTGCGCGCATGGTGACGACGGTGGTCCGCCGACCACTTCAGGGCCGAGTTCTGGATGGAGGCGGCGCCGAAGAACAGGTAGATGGCGCGCAGGAAGGCGTTCGCCTTGTAGGTGGGATGGGAGAAGAGGCGGTGGTATCCGCCGGTGATCGCGAGCCCGCACAACCCACCATAGACGATCGCCAGGATCAGGGTGTACGGGTTGAAGTTCGTGATCAGGTAGACGAGTCCCGCGACACCGAGAAGGTGCGCGATGAGGAGGAACCCGGCATTGACCGGATCCAGCTTCTTGGCGGGACGGGGGAGGGCGGTTGCGTTTTGAGAATCCGACACGTCGTGTTTCCTGGGCCTCGGGGTTCTGGGGGAGGCCCGGCCCCTTGTGCCTCATCCTTCACGCGGAGGGAAGGGTCTGGGCACCACGAGGGGGTCCCGTCGGAACGGGACCGCGCATCGCGGTCGCCCGGGGAGCTGCCGGGAGAGCGGCGACTCGAGGCGGAATCGGAAGCCCGCCGCCGGCCGGAAGAGGCCGGCACATGGGCGGGTGGTTGTTGGGAGGCAATGCACAGTGCTTGCATCGGCTCGGAGTAGAGTGGGGCTCATTCTACTCCACCGAAGGGCCACTCTCGCCCCCCCGATTTCCCGAATATGGCCCCGGGCCCCAGTCCATCCCGAAAACGCCCCTGGAGGCCCTCCCACCGAGGAAGGAGCCGCAAGGGATCCCGAAACACCCCGTATGTTCCCGTAAGTTGCCCGTGAAGCAGAGGAGGGCCGCCCGAGAGGGGCTAGCCCCTCGCGGGCGGCACGCTCGTCTCCTCCTCGGCCCGAGGGCCCCAGCGTGACTGCGTGGAGAAGCTGGCTCCCCCCGAGGTCGTGCTCCGGCCGCCGCCGCGCCTCGGCGGGGCATCCGTCGGGCAGGGCGACGGCCGGGACGACACCCCCGCGGGGCAAGCCGCGGGAGTCCGAAGGGCAGGGAGAGCACTGCGAGCAGTGCCTCCCCCCACGCTCCGGTTCCGAGAGGAAGAAGTAGGGATGGTTCCACTCACCCAGTCACTTCCACCCATCCAGGGGGCGTTTCGCGACCGGCCCGACACCAGAATCTGAAAGTTTTCTCCCAACCCGGGGGGACCGGGGTGGGGCCCCCGCAAGAAATCCCAGTCTCACCGGGATCGATCTGTCACGTCGGAGGGTCTCCCCCCGTAGTTGGGGGTGAGCCTTTGGCTCTCGGTGGTCGACGGGCGCCCCTCGCTTCGCGGGGGGCGCCCGTCTCTTTGCCCGGATGCCGCCCGCGGGGCCGGGGGGCTCAGCCTGCCTGGCGAGCCTCGGCCTCCTGGGCCCGAAGCTCCAGCAGCATCATCAGGAGGTAGATCATCAGGAAGAGCCCGATCGCGAGCTCCTTGGTCTCCCCAGGCCCGATGTGAAGGGGCTCCGGCACATGGCCCAGGGCCGCCCGGGCGATCTTCTTCGGGAGCGTGATCGTCGCCGCCACGAGCCCCGACGGCAGGCACTCGATCGTCGGCCAGAACCAGCCCCAGATGCCGTCCCCGTCGAAGCGGGGTCGGTCGCTCTCACCGCGCCGACGCTTGCGCAGCGGAATCAACACGCCGCCCACGAACGCGAAGATCGTCAGCGCGAGGCGCGGCGGCTGGTCGAGGAAGTTCTCGAAGAAGGGATCATTGTGGATGTTGAACTCGTGCTGGTCATTGCGCTCGGCGATCTCCTCGGGCACTTCGAAGCCGAACCAGTGTTCGCCCCAGCTCGCCTCCTCTCCGGCGAAGAAGAAGCAGCCGAGGGCCATCACGACGCAGAAGGGACCGAACAGCGGAGAGGCCACGCTGCGCCTGTGGCGCAGGAGCAGGAGAGCCGTCACGAACGCGACGACCAGGGAGACGACCGTCAGGTTCTCGACGAGCCCCAGTTCACCCTTCATCGTCGCGTCGTAGACGTCCGGTAGGTACGCCTTCAGGAAGATCTGGAGCGGACCGATTCCGAGCGGAAGGACGGCCCAGAGCAGGATCGGGAGGCGCACTCTTCGTTGGGGTTTCGTCATGGCGGAGGGGACGTTACCAGGGACTCCCCTCCCCTGGTAATGTCCCGGCCCGTCTCCCCCAACCCACCGACGCCGATGAAGCTCCACCATCTCCTCTCCCTGACCTCCCTGGCCCTCCTAGGCGCTTGCACGGCCCCCGCCCCGGAGCGAACCGCCATGGCGACCGAGCCCACGACGCCATGGGACGCTCCCACGCTCGCCGACAGCGTCGTGGTCTTCACGAAGGACGGCCGACGGATCTCCCTCGAGCGCTTCTACGACGAACTCGCCAGGGCGGACATCGTCTTCCTCGGAGAGACGCACATCGACGAGACGACACACCGCGTCGAGCTCGGCGTCTTCGAGGCCATGATCGAGCGGCGAGGCGAAGTCGTGCTGGGGATGGAGATGTTCGAGCGTGACGCGCAGGGACCGCTCGACGCGTACCTCGCGGGACGCATCACCGAGGAAGCCTTCCTCGAGGCCGCGAACCCGTGGAGCAACTACCGAACCTCCTACCGCCCCCTCGTCGAACTCGCGCGCAAGAACTCGCTCCCCGTCATCGCCTCGAACTTCCCGCGCTCCCTGCGGATGCGTATCGCACGCGAAGGCCTCGATGCCCTGCAGACCCTCGACGGTGACGACCGCCGCCTCGCTCCGGCGGATCTCTTTCCGAACACCCCGGAGTACTGGCGCCGCACCGACAACGCGATCCGCGGGCACATCGGAATGATGGGCGGTCCGCCCGACCCCAGCGATCCGCGCCTCGACGCGACGCAGACCCTGTGGGACAACGCGATGGGAGAGGCGGCAGCCCTCGCGCACCACGAGCACCCCGGAAGCCTGGTCCTGCACGTGAACGGTGGCTTCCACTGCGCCTATTGGGACGGCACGGTGCGCCAGTGCAGGCTGCGCGCCCCCGACGCCGACATCGTGACGGTCGAGATCTCCCCGTCGCAGATCGCGGCCTGGGCCAAACCGAATCCGATCCCCGATGCCGACTACCTCGTCGTCGCGCAGCGTTCGGCGCAGGACGTCAACGAAGGCCAGTACACGATCTACGCACAACGCCCGGTCCACTACCGGCTGCACCTGCCGGAAGGGGCGAGCGACGATGCTCCGGTGCCTCTGCTCCTGTGGCTTTCCGACGACGGGCTCACGTCCAAGGATGCGATGGATCTGTGGAAGACGCGCCTCGGCGACGAGTGCGCGATCGCTGTCTTCGACCCGCCCTACCGCGAAATCCTCCCCGACCAGTCCCTCGGGGGGCGGTGGTTCTGGATCGAGAGCTTCAACGAAGACTCCGGTACGATCGGAACCGCGATCGAAGGCGCGTACGGCTATCTGCTGCGCCACTTCCCCATCGATCCCCGCCGCGTGTGCCTCGCCGGAGAGGGCACCGGCGCGACCGTCGCGGCCCAGGCCGCACTGCTCACCAACTCCATGGCCGTGCGCGCCGTCGCCCTCGGCCCGCGCCGCTATGCGAAGATCAAGGACAACCCGCTGCCCCTTCCCGAGGACTCCGGTCCCCGCGCGGCGCGATCCCTGGACGTCTTCGTGCGCGCGAGCGATGAGGCCTGGTGGGCCGATGAGCTCGCCGCCTATGGCTCGATCGGACTGGTGAACGAACTGCACCGATTCACCTCCGACCCGTGGGATCTCGAGTTGGAGCGCGAGAACGCGCTACGCCGCGGGATGGAGCTTTCCGAACGCGCTGCGCCGACCGGTGCGCGTGGCTTCATCGAGGTTCCAGGGGACTCGGTGCGCGCGCGGTTGTGGGCCCGAGAGCGGGCGGTCGCGGCCCTGCTCGAGGACGGGCGCGCCGTCGCCCTCTTCGAAGAAGGCGAGGCGCCTTCGGCGACCGGGGCGGAGCGGGTCTCCCTCGACGTGGATCGTTCCAAGATCCTCCAGGGTGAGGGACTCCCGGTCTGCCCGGGCCCGTTCGGAGGCACGACCGTGCTCGTGGTCCCGCCTGGCGAACTGGACGCGTGGCTTGGGCTCGAGGAGGACGACCCGCTCGCGAAGCGTAGCCGCTTCCTGCGAACGCGTGTGGCGACGTATCCTGGTGAGGACTCGCCTGCGGACCGAGACCTCGGTCACGTCCTGCAAGCCCTGCTCGAAAAGAACCGCAAGAACGTTCTGATCGTCCCCGCCACCTTCCACGCCGGCGAAAGCGCGATGCGATCGCTCGTCCGCGAGGTCGAGGAACTCGACGATCGCATGACCCTGCACTGGCTCCCCGGCCTCGGAGGCAACGGATGAAACACTCGCTGCTCTTCCTCATCGCCGCTTCCCTCGCTGCCTGCTCGGCATCTCCTGCTTCCCGGGACGGCATCTCGGACCCCGGTCAGCTCCTCTTCAACGGATACGTCCGCGGAACCGTCGACTGCTACCGATGCCACGGAGGGGACGCGTCGGGAACCTGGAAGGGACCGGGATTGAAAGGGCTCAGCCCGAACAAGGTCCGCCATGCAATCCGTTCCGGCCCCGGCCTGATGCCGAGTTTCGATGAGGAGGATCTCTCGGAGCGTGAGCTCGAAAAGATCGTCACCTGGCTCGGAACCTTGCGGTGAAGCCGATCCAGGCGGTGCCGAGACCGCGTCCCAGGGCCCTTTCCTCGTTCGAACGGCCACGGCCGCGCAGCGTGGCGCCAGGCTTTGGAGACGCGCCGGGAACGCGGCCCGGGGAGAAAACTCCCGCCGGGGCGTACAGCACCACCCGCGTCGAGTCCGAAAGAGCGCCCATGGTTTCCGTTCCCCACCGGCGCAGGGGCTTCACCCTGTTCGAACTCCTGATCACCCTGGTCGTCATCTCCACGACCGCGGCGGTCGTGATCCCGGCGTTCTTCGCGTCGCCCGAAATCACCCTCGAGAACGCGAGCGTACTGCTCGCCCATGACCTGCGGGCTGCACAGAACCGCTCGGCCTATCTCGCGGAGCCGTCACGCTTCGAGTTCTTCTCGGACGGTGACGGGTACCGCGTGGTCGGACCGCGCGGACAGGTCGTCGAGAACCCGACCACCGGGCTGCCGTTCGTGCGCCGCTATTCCGAAGATGCGGTGTTCCGCGGTGTCCGGATCCTCGAGGCGAACTGCGGCGGAGACTCGATCCTCGAATACAACGCCGGGGGGCAGGCCCTCGAAAGCGCCCGTATCGTGCTCGCCTTCCGGGGAGAGACCAGGACGCTCGAGCTCGGCCGCACCAACGGACGGGTGCGCATCCTCGGTACGACGAGCGGTTTCGTCGACCGTGGATACTGAACCCGTCAGCCGCCGGAGCGCCTTACGCGGTAACCCCGGGCCTCGAGGAGGGCGACGAGCTTGTCACGCTGTTCGCCCTGAAACTCGAGGTCGCCGTCCTTAACCGCCCCGCCGGTCCCGAGCTTCTTCTTCAGCTCCTTCGCCAGCGCCTTCAGATCCGCGCCGCCGAGCCCGAGTCCGCTGACCACGGTGACGCCGCTTCCCTTGCGCCCCTTGGTCGAACGCGCGACGCGCACCACACCATCTCCCGCCGCGCGTAGGGCCTCGTCGCGCATGCGCTCGCAAGCACACCCCGCGAGCGGCCGCCCACAGCCAGGGCACAGCTTTCCGTGCTGGGTCGAATAGACGAATCCTCCGCCGCTCATGGGGCCCTACGTTACCAATCGAGCGACCGCCGCTGCGAGAACGACCGGCATCTACTCGATGTCGAGGAGCCGCAACTCCGCGGGGAGGAGGTCGAGCGCCCAGCGACGCCTCGTGGCTTCGCGCACCACGACGTACCTCCCCGGTGCGAGGGTGAGGTCCCTGTCCCCCGCGGCGGGCACCTCCGCGACGGGAAGGAACATGCGCTTCTTTCCGCGGAACGCGGTGCGAACGATCCGAAACGCGTCGGGCTCCCGAGCCGTGGGGTCGAGGAAACGCAGGCGCACGGTCGCGGGCCGGTCGGAGCGGAGTTCACCAAGGTCTCGCACCTCACCCGGCCGCAGGTCCGCCACCTCGAACAGGTCGAGCAGCGTGTCCCCGTAGCGCCGAACCAGAGCCCAGTCGCCGGCAGGCAAGGTCACGTCGAAGAAACCGCCGGAGAGCTCCACCGGAACCCGATGGCGCCGCGTCCTGTCGACCGCCTCGACCCCTCCCTCGTCCTCTCCAGGATCCGCGAACCGGCCGACGAGCCGAGCCCGTCGAGCGCGCAGGTCCGTGCAGTCGATCGTGCCGAGGTCGAGCGAGTTCGGGTCGACCCGCATCCACAAGAGCTCCTCGCGGGAGGGCATTTCCAGGATCGTCAGTTCGAACGGTCCTTCGGGTAGGTCGAACAGGGAGAAGCTCCCGTCCTCTTCGGTCGTGAAGGAACGGCTCCATGTCCCGAGTCCCCGACCGGAATGCGCCCAGAGTTGAACAGGAACCCTTGGAACACCCCCGCCGTCGGTGATTCGCCCCCGGAGGCCTTCACGGGGAGCGAGCTCCAGCACCACCTCACCGAAGCCATCGTCCGCCGAGCCCAGGACCTGTGTCGCAACCCAGCTCGGGTCGTCCAATGCTTGGGCCCAAATCCGGTAGCGATCCTTGTCCGCCGGAAGGATCAGTTCGAAACGGCCCAGGCCGTCGGCCTCCACGGTCCTCGTGAATCCCCGAAGCCTCGGCTCGAAGCCCGGGGCCCCCACATACCATTCCTCCCCCCGCGTCACGGGCTCGAACCAGACCCGCGCTCGCATCGGAACGGCTCCGGCGATGCATGATCCCCTCACGCTGGGACCACGTTCGAGGCGCAGCTCCAGGCTCTCGCCGCTCTTCGGA